>DAHWKP010000019.1:0-8118 GCA_027343585.1 Acidobacteriaceae bacterium | reverse complement strand
GCAGCACCTGCGCGTGCTGGCCAATGAGTTGTTGGCAACGCGGCTGGCCGAGGCGGTGGGGTTGTCTGTGCCGGCGACCGAGGTGGTGGAGGTGAGCGAGTGGTTGATCGCCAACACTGCCGGGATGCAGATGCAATTGGGACAGAAGCAGGTGCCGTGTGCAGCGGGGTTGCAGTTTGGTTCGCGCTATGTGGGCGGACTGATGCCGGGCCAGGTGCTGGATTATCTGCCGGAAGAGCAGATCGGCGAGGTGCGGAACCTGGAAGAGTTTGCCGGGATGCTGGTGATCGACAAGTGGACCGGCAATAGCAATGGGCGGCAGGCGGTTTTTCATCGCAAGGCGCGGGAGCGGCGGTATCGGGCGATCTTTGTGGATCAGGGATATTGCTTCCACGCCGGGGAGTGGAGCTTTCCAGATGCTCCGCTGCGTGGTGTGTATGCACGGAACTATGTGTATGCGGGCGTGACGGGGTGGGAAAGTTTTGAGCCGTGGCTGGGACGGGCTGAGCAGATGGCTCCTGAGCAGGTGTGGGCGATTGCGGAGACGGTGCCCCCGGAGTGGTATGGCGGCGATGTGCGGGAGATGGAGCGGCTGGTGGAGGCCTTGCTGCTGCGGCGGAGCCAGATCCGGGAATGGATTGTGCAGTTCCGGGAGAGTTCGCGGGGGCCGTTTCCGAAATGGGTGGGGTAGAAGAGGATTGTGGAGAAGGTTGAGACGCGAAGGGGAAGTTGAGTTAGAAATACGGTGAGAGGGTTGAGGTGAGATGAGCCAGGCGCGCATTCCCTGTGAGTTTTCGCTGATTCGGTATGTACCGGATCCGGCGAAGGGCGAGTGCGTCAATATCGGGGTGCTGTTGCGGGAGGCGGGCAGGCCGGAGACGGCGCAGGTGCGCTTTACTCGGGATTGGAGCCGGGTGCGCTGTGCCGATCCGAATGTGGATGTGGCGATGCTGGAGGCCGTGGAGCAGGAGTTGCGAACGCGGCTGGCTGCCGGACCGGCGGAGATGGCCGCAGTGCTGCGGATGCTGGAAGAGAATTTTTCGAATTTGCTGCAGGTCTCCGAGATGAAGGCATGCCTGGCGGAGTCGGTTGTGGCCGAGATGGACGGGCTGAGCCAGATGTACGTGGAGCCGCGCAAGGGCGGGCGCGAACGTCGGGCGAGCGGGCGGCAGGCGATTGTGCAGTCGATGCGGCGAAGTTTTACGGCGGCGGGTGTGTGGGATTTGATGCGGAAGAGGATTGCGGCCTCGCAGTATACGCGGCCCGGGGATCCGTTGCGGATTGATTGCGGCTACCGGCCCAATGGAGTGATCCGCATGTTTCATGGAGTTTCGCTGGATGGGGATTTGGAGGCGGCCAAGGTGCTGGCCTTTAGCGCGCCGCAGTTGCGCATCGGCGTGGAGCGTGTGGAGGCAGCCAAGCTGGAGCTGACGGCCATTGTGGAGTCGTGGCGGAGTTTGCCGGGGATGGAGGCCGAAGGCGCTGAGAGCGATGCTGGCCGAGATCGCATGGAGCAGTATCGTTTTGGCGTGGAGACTCTGGAGCAGGGTGGGATTCGCGTGCTGACGGTGAGTGATCTGGAGCGGGTTGCCGAGACGGCGCGGCGGGAGTTGCGCGTGTAGAGATTGCGTGCGCCGCGATACAAGTGCGGTGCGTGCAAGAAAAATTGAAGGTGTTGGAGGGAAAGGGACGCGGCAGAGGCCACGTCCCTTTTCTTTTGGCCGTGTGCGTGGAAGCAAAGTGGAATTGCCCGAAGGCACGAGGAATGTGGGGAACAAGAGCCATGCAAAAGAAAGGCGGGGACCGGTGAGCTGGAGGGAAGCATTGCAACGAATTTGGAAGAGGACGGAAGAGGCGCGCGCATTGGAAGCCGGTGCGGATGGCGCGGGAGCGAATGTGGCCGGAGCTGTGCGGCGGACGTGGCCGATGCCGTCGGTGCTGGGGCCGTTGCGTCCACCGCACGCGTTGCTGCCGAAGGCGACGCCAGCAAATCTGCGTAAGTTTGCCGAGACGCCGCTGGCCAGGCGGGCGATCAACGTGATCAAAGACCGAATTGCGAGCATGGATTGGCAGATCCGGTTGCGGCGCGGATATACGGCGGGAAATGTGCCGGATGCGCCGATGCGCATGGAGGTGTTGCGGCGAACGCTGGAGCGTCCGAACCATGGCGACTCTTTCCGCACGGTGGTGGAGCAGGCGTTGGAGGATGCGCTGGTCGGTGGATTCGGCGCGATTGAGATGGAGTTGACGGACGATCCAGAGCGTCCGTTTGCGCTGTGGCCGGTGGATGGGGCGACGATCCAGGTGAATGTGAATTGGGATGGATCGCGCGAGATGCCGCGCTACTCGCAGTCGACGTATGCGGTGGGGCCGGATGCGCGTGTGCCGCTGCGGGACGATGAGCTGATGTACATCCGCGTCAACCCGCGATCACACACACCGTTTGGACTGGGGCCGTTGGAAGTGGCCTTTGAGACGATGAACAACTTTATCGCGGCGCAGCGCTACGCGGGACGGCTGGCGAGCAACAGCGTGGTGCAGTATGCGATCTGGATGAATGAGACGACGCCGGAGCACCACGAGCGGATGCTGGCCTGGTGGCAGGACGAGATTGAAGGCACGGGGCGCGTGCCGATGCTGACCTGCCAGGAGAAGCCGGAGGTGCTGAAGTTTTCTGGCGGCACGGATGCAGAGCTGCGGTTGCAGTGGCAGAGCATGTTGATCCGCATGGTGGGCAATGCATTTGGCGTTCCACCGCTGATGCTGGGGCTGGAAAGCGATGTGACGCGGACGACGGCGGTGGAGTTGGCCGATGAGGCCTTCCGCAGCACGATTGCTCCCATGGCAAGGCTGCTGGCCGAGCATTTTACGCGCGACCTGTTTGGCAAGCGATTGGGCTGGCCGGAGTTCGAATTTGCCTTTAATGAACTGGAGGCGCGCGATGAGATGCAGGAAGTGCAGATTCAAACTGCATTGCTGACGGCGGGCGTGTTGACGGTGAATGAGGTACGCGCGGCGCGCGGGCTGGGGCCGCTGGAAGGCGCAATGTTGGTGGAGGCGCAGCAGAAGGCGGCTGCGCAAAAAGCCAAAGCTCTGCCTGCGACGCGGACGGGGCAGTAACGGCAAAACGGGCGCCGTTTGCACAAGCCGGTGAGCGGGCGGCGGAACAAGCACACAACAACAAGAACAGGAGCACACATGAAATTTGACGCCATGGCAATGGAGTTGCCGGTGGTGCACGGGCATCCGAACCGGGTGCCATTTGAAGGCGTGCTGACGCTGGTGGATGTGCCGAGCGACAAGGCTCCGAGCGGATCACGCGGGCATCGCGTGGTGTTGACGAAGAGTGCGGCGGAGGCGGCGTTGCCGTCTTTGCTGGGCATGGCGGTGGACTTTCGTCCGGACTGGGAGGGCCATGACGCGCGGACCAAGTGCGGAATTTTGACCGAGGCCGACATTGTGGGGCAGCGGCTGGTGGTGAGCGGCTACTTGTACGGACGGGATTTCCCGGAAGTCGAGGAGAAGCTGCGGCAGTTGCCGCCAGGCAGCATGGGCATGTCGTATGAGCTGGCCGATGCGCATGTGGAAGACATGCGCGCGCAGGTTTGGAAGCTGACGCGAGCAACCTTTACGGGAGCAGCGATTTTGCTGCGCGAGAAGGCAGCGTACAAACAGACGGTCTTTCGGCTGAAGCCCCATGTGGCGCGCAAGCGCGGAGTGAATATGGCGGCGGATGGACAGGGTGCAGGCGGGCGATTTGCTGCGGTGTATCGCGGGGTGCAGGCGCTGCTGGCGTCGTAGCCGCGGCGAATGCGGATTGCATGCAGGTATGGGTGTGGGATGAACACTCCTTGCGCAGCGGGCCGGGCTTGGCTGGCCGCGCAGGAACAACAAAAGAAGAAAGGGAGCAGGGAGATGGAAATGGAAACGAATCGTTCCTTGGAAGCGTTGGCGGTAACGCTGGAGCGTCTGGCTGGCGCAGCCAGTGCATTGGAGCAGACGGTGGTTCGCCTGGAGGAGCAGCAAGGAGTGCTGACCGGCCAGGTGCAAAAGATTGTGGCCACAGTGGAGCAGGGCGGCGAGATGAGTGCAGATAGTCGTGTGGCCGAGTTGGAGCGCAAGCTGCATGAGGCGGAGATGCAGATCGCAAGCCTGCAGGCGGCACAAGGCAAGGCGCAGTTTGCCGCTGGGCAGGCTGCTGCAGCGCAGGGACGCAAGACGGTTTCTTCGGCAACGATGACACTGTTGGCCAAGCAGGGGATTGCGAATCTGGACTCGATCGAGGCCGGTGCATTGGATGCGGCACTGGGCAGTCTGAGCATGGAACAGCGGATTGCGGTGAAGGCGCAGTTGTTTCGTGCGGGACTGCTGAGCTAGCGCTCTGGGATTGGTCCCACCCTTCGCAAACGAGGCGAAGGAGGGGGCACCCGTAACCGCACTGGAGAGCCCCTACATCGAACGGCGGACAACAATTTTTCACAGATGGCCTATGGGCCAAGGAAAGGACATCATGAAGGCGAATTTTTACGATATTCACGCGGCTGCGGATTACATTGGCCCTGGCGCAATTGAAGTTCCGATTTATCAAACGGAGATCACCGACATTGTGCGTCGGCACAGCATTTTCAGCCAGCGCATCAAGCAGGTGCCAGCGACCGGCCATCCGTCGCGCTACTTCGAGGAGACGGCAATTCCAGCTCCAACAGCGGCCACGGGATTTGTGGATCCGCGCAACATTGCAGCACCGATTGTCAGCCCGACGCGCGTAGAGCGCGCGGTGCCGCTGAAGGCGCTGGTGGCGCAGATTAACTACAACCTGTTCGACATTGAACTGGGCAATCAGCAGAGTCAGTTTGCGTATTTGCAGGCCAAGGATTTGTCGGACACCATTGATGGCGTGATGTATGCGCACTCGCTGGCGCTGTGGAGCGGCACGGACACATCGCTGGCCACGCCGACGACGGCACAGTATTTTGGCGTGACGGGGCAGATTGCTGCTGGGGGCAACACAACGACGATCAGCACCACGGAGTCGATTGTGGATGGGTTGAAGGGAACGATTGCACTGATGGTCGCGAACTCGAATTATGCGGTGCGTCCGACGGCGATCTATGCGAACCCTGTGCTGCTGGATCTGATTGACCGCGAGATGAAGACGGAGTTCAACGTGGTGCTGAGCACCAAGGAGATCAACGCAGGATTCCGAGTCAAGACATTGACGACACAGGCGGGCGAGCTGCCGTTGATTCCTGATTGGGCGTTGGGCTACACGGGTACTCCGGGATCGGGAACCGCTGTTCTGCCGGCGTATATCGTGACCGAGGACTTGATCGAGTATCACTGGCTGAGCGATCCGAATCCGCGCGTTTTCCAGTTGGGTGTGCCGGGATCGTTGGCTTCGCAGTATGTGGTGGTGAAGTTTGGCGCTCCCGTGGTGAAGGGTGCCAGCTATGCGCATTACCAAGTGAACGTAGATCGGTAAGCAAGGAGCCTGTGAAGGGATGGCCGGCAGCGTGCCGGTCATTTTCTTTGGAGGCGATGCAAGTGGCGGCCAGTCTGCAACCGTGGGCTGGCCGTCGCTGTATTTTTGCGCAGCCGCGCGTGTAAGAGATGCGGCCAGTCCAGTGGAGGACGACAGATGGGATATTTGCAGCCGACAGATTATGAGAGCTTTGGTCTTCCGTCGGATACGACCGATGATTGGGTTCAAGCGGCGAGCGCGCTGATTGAGTCGTATTGCCATCGCGCAAGTTTGAATCCTACGCAGTATGAGGAGCGGATGCGCATGACGGCGCATGCGCAGACGGTATGGCTGAGCTATCTGCCTTTGGTGGCGGTGGCACCGAATACTTCTCCGTTGATTTCCGTGCAGGCGCGCTACATTCGCCCGCGGCGCGGAGAGTTGATTGATCCGGCTTACGAGCAGATTGCGTGGGTGTTTGGATTGCCGGGCGCTTGGAACACGCTGAACCCTGCGGACATTGATTATGTGCCGCTGACGGGCGAGCTGACGTTTCCCATGAACATTCTGGGGCTGCCCTACAACCAGGTGGACATTGTGTACACGGCAGGGCTGAACACGATTCCCGTGGCGGTGCAATGTGCCTGTGCGCAGATTGTGAAGAACATGCAGAGCACGCCGGGGCTGAATGTGAAGAGCAGCCGCATGGACACGATGGCGATGGAGTACTTTTCGAATTCACTGATCGATCCACAGGTGGCGGCATGGTTGCAGCCGTATGTGGCCACGCGGATGGGGTGAGCGATGTGTGCAGATTTAAGTGTAAGGAATCCTACGGCAGCGCAGCAGCGCATGGCCGACGCGCTGTTGCGATCGTTGGGCGGGCGGACGGTGCTGTTGCGATTGCCGACACCGGCGCAGGCGGGCGTGGACACGGAACAGTTAGGGATGACGACACCGTCCTTTGAAGACATTCCACTGTCGCCTGCGGTGTTTCGGCGTGTGCGTCCGGAGATGAAGAACGGGCAGGTGAATCGATACGAGCTGCTGATCTCAGCGGCATCCGTGCAGTCACAGCTTGGATTGCTGCAACTGCCGTCAGCAGATGATTTGTTTGCGATGGCTGTGGGCGTGTTTGTGGATCAGGAGCTGATGATGATTGTTTCTGCGGCGGAGGCGGAAATGTTTGGACAGCCGTACCTGTATCGCTTGGTGTTAGAAGGCCCGCAGAGCCAGATTCTGTAGGGATGCGCTAGGGGTAAGCAAACGGAATGGGGGCCGGGAATGCAAAATGCGCAAAACACGTTTTACATCACGCTGCGCAATCGGTTGGCGACGCTAAATCCCAGCCGCACGATTTATTTGCGGGGAGTGACGAGGCCGGGGATTTTGGTGGAGGGCAACGAGCTGGTGATTGCAGAGCCGTACTCCGATGTATTTCTGCTGCGCTGGAAGGGATTGCAGTGTGATCCGTATTTGGCGGAGGTAATGCAGCAGATGGAGTGTGAGATCGAATACCAGACCGAGGGGACGGCGGCGAATCTGGGCATGGATCGTGGGCAGATGCTGGCGAAGATGGATGCGGAGCTGGCGGCACTGTTGCAACCCAACTCGGCGACCAAGCTGAACTATACGCAGACGCCGCCGGTCGAGATGGAGACGCAGGTGTTTTGGACAGAGGCAACCTTTCATCCGGTAAAGGTGGTGCGTGATCGATTGTCGCGCACGGCGGTGGTGCATATTTTCAGCTATCAGGAGCCAGGTGAGCTATGAGCACAAGCACAGTAACTCCCTTGGCGTTGACGCCGCCGATTACGCACAGAGTGCGGGCCTACTTTGCCGCACCGAATCGAGCCGGTGGGCAGCCGGTGGTGTTTGATCCAGCGCAGAACGGGAATTTTACGTTGAATGCGCCGCCAGCGCCGTGGATGGATTTGGGATGGGTGGACACGTTCGAACGAAAGGCGGGGACGAAGATTGTTGCGCTGCGCAGTGGAGCGCCGGGGCTGCCGCTGTCACAGGTACGAACGGAGATGGACTCGCTGGTGACGCTGCACTTTTTGAGTTGGGGAAAGTTGCAGATGGCGGTGACGGGCGGATCGGAGCAGATGAATTTGCTGGCGACTGCAAGTGGCGCGGCAGCGAATGGATCCGGTGGCGCGGCGGCGGCGGCGGTTCCGGTTCAGGCCAACAGTACGTCCACCTTTGTGGCGATTGCCTCGGCACAACTGAGCGGCTTCAGCCCGGGGCAGATGGTCGTGGTGGATGTGAACTACACCGGGCAGACGGGCTATGTGGGCAGCGGCGTGAGCGGGGCGTATGTAAGCTCTGCGGCGGCTGTCAATAATGATGCGAACTACATTCGGCGCGTGAGCTTCAACGTAGGGAGGATCACGTCTGTGGGGGCGACGGGATTAACTCTGGCGCAACCTTTAATAGCCGGAGCGCCGTCGACATCGATGTTTGTGCAGCCGATTGCCGGATTTGTGGACCGCGAGGGCAGCAATTTTTTTCAGGAATGGTCGGCGCTCTTTGTGATTCCAGGCGAGCAAGGGGATCGGATTTTGCTGCACTATCCCCGCTTACAGATTGCGGCGAGCGGTACGGAGCTACAACAGCCATTGGCGGCACCGCTGGCGAAGGTGGACACGTTTGCG
>DAHWKP010000006.1:0-9036 GCA_027343585.1 Acidobacteriaceae bacterium | reverse complement strand
CCAGAGCAGCCCACACCGACCGGCACACGCACCGTCGAGATGCCCGTCGGCGTACCCGGCTATACGCTCCATGAGGAGCAGCGCACCATCCCGGCCAGCGAGCCGCCCGTGCTGCCCCTCAACACGGAACTGCAATACATTGGCCAACCCACCCCGCGCTGGGATGCCCGCCAAAAGGTGACCGGGCGCGCCATTTACACCGCCGATCTTCACCTGCCCGGCCTGTTGTACGCCAAGTTTGCCAACGCCAGCGTAGCCCATGCCAAGATTCTCTCCATCGACACCAGCGAGGCCGAGAAAATGCCCGGCGTTCGCGCCGTCCACGTCATTGAGCGCGTGCTGGGTCCTGCCGTGCTGCGCAATCCGGCGCTGGAGACGCCCTCGCGGTATCCGATCGTGCGCTATGCCGGCCAGCCCATCGCCGCCGTGGCCGCCACCACGCAGGCCATTGCGAATGAGGCGGCCAAGCGCATTCACGTGCAGTATCAGCCGATGCCCTTCGTCGTTGATCCCAACGAGGCGCGCCAATCCGACGCACCCTTGGTCTTCCCCGGCGCGGCGGATCAGGCTGGCTCGGCGGGCGGCGGCGGTGGCCCGCATGACGTTCCCCAGACCGGCAACGTCCACGGCCCCGCCGTGCATGCCGTCGGCGATGTCGAGCAAGGCTTCAAAGATGCCGACGTCATCGTCGAGGGCCGCTATCGCACCCAGGTGCAAACCCACTCCGCGCTGGAAACCCACGGCGTAGTTGCCGATTGGAAGCCGGGCATGCTCACCGTGTGGGCCTCCACGCAGGGCACGGCCAGCGTGCGCGAGGAGTTGGCGGGCTTCTTCAAACTGCCCATGACGCAGGTCCGCGTCATTACGGAATATATGGGCGGCGGCTTTGGTGCCAAATTCGGCGCAGGCAATCCCGGCGTGGTCGCCGCAGCCCTCTCGAAAAAGGCGGGCGCTCCGGTGCGGCTCATGCTCGATCGCCAAGAGGAACATCTCTCCGTGGGCAATCGACCGGACTCCGATCAGACGCTGCGCATCGGGGCCAAGAAAGACGGAACCATCACCGCCATTCAGCTCACCAGCTACGGCACGGCTGGCTGCGGCACGGGAGCTGGTTGCGCCGGTCCAGCCAGCAACATGTACAAATGGGCTGCGCTGCACACGGCGGAAAATGACGTCTTTATCAACGCCGGCCCAGCCGCTGCCTTTCGTGCTCCCGGCCATCCGCAGGGAGCCTTTGCTCTGGAGCAAGCCATTGACGAGCTGGCGATCCAGCTCAAGATGGACCCGCTCGCGCTGCGCGATCACATCGACGAAAATCCTGTGCGCCGCGTGGAACGCCAGATCGTCCGCGAGAGTGCGCTGTGGAAGTCGCGCAATCCCGTCGCGGGCGCTGGCTCCGGTCCCATCCGTCGCGGCGTTGGTATGGCGCAATCGGTCTGGTACCGCTTTATTGAGATGAACTCCGCTGCAGAAGTGCGCGTACACCGCGACGGCTCGCTGGAGGTTCTCTCTGCGGTGCAAGACATTGGCACCGGCATCAAGACGGTGCTGGCGCAGATTCTTGCCGAAGAGTTTGGCGTGCCGCCTGCGCAGATTGACGTCAAAGTCGGCGACACAAATTACCCCATCGGGCCGAACTCCGGCGGCAGCCGCACCACAGCATCGCTGACCCCCGCCGTGCGCGATGCCGCATGGCAGGCCCAGCAAAAATTCCTTGCCAACATTGCGCCTGCCTACGGCGTGCCTGCTGGCGATCTGGAACTGGTACGCGGCGAGGTGCGCAGCAAGTCTGGCAAGATGCAGCCGGTTCCGTTCCGCCGCGCGGCGGCCAAAATGTCCACCGACCAAATCGCCGTGCGCGCCCAGCGCATCCCCGACTACGATCGCAGCAAGTACATCACCTACGGCGGCATTGACGTGGTGGAGATTGATGTAGACACGGAGACGGGACGCATTCACGTGCGCCGCGTGCTGGCCGTGCATGATTGCGGACGCCCCATGAATCCCACGCAGGTCGTCAGCCAGATCAATGGCGGCGTCATTCAGGCCGTCTCCTATGCGCTCTTTGAACACCGCCTGCTCGACCCCACGCTGGGCCACATGGTGAACGCCAATCTGGATATGTACAAAATCGCCGGAGCGCGTGAGATTCCAGAGATTCACGTCGAGTTGGTGCCTAGCTATATCGGGCAAAGCTCCACCGACGCCTCTGGCATTGGCGAAGCGGCGGGCATCATCGCCACGGGCGCAGCCATTGGCAACGCCTTCTACAACGCCACGGGCAAACGCATCCGACAGATTCCCATGACGCCGGCGCAGGTCTTTGCTGCGCTGGGCACGCTGCCCCAAGGAAGTGAGGCCGTATGAATCCCTTCGTTCTCGCCGATTGCACCACCGTGGACGCAGCCCTGGCACAGCTTGCCGGGCAGTCCCAGCAAAAGACCACCGTCAAGGCCGGCGGCATTGATCTGCTCGACCGCATGAAGAATCGCATCGCGGATCCGGAGCGGCTGGTCAACATTCGTAACATTCCCACGCTGCGCGGCGTGCAGGAGACCCAGTCGGGCGTTACGCTCGGCCCGCTGGTTACGCTGGCCGAAATCAGCGAGCATCCGCTGCTGCGCACGCACTACACCGCGCTGGCCGACGCCGCTGGCCACGCCGCCACGCCGCATATCCGCAACATGGCCACACTCGGCGGCAATCTGCTGCAACACGTGCAGTGCTGGTACTACCGCTCGCCCGACTACAAATGTCTGCGCAAAGGCGGCCAGGAATGCTTCGCGCAAGAGGGCCAGAACCAATATCACGCCATCTTTGACAACGGCGTCTCGGCCACTATTGTTGCCTCCTCCACCGCCGTCGCTTTGGTTGCGCTCAACGCCAGCGTGGAGCTGCGCAGCGCCAAGGGCACGCGCACCGTTCCGCTCAGCGAGTTCTACATCAAGCCCGAGGTCGACCCCACGCGGCAAAATGCCCTGGCTCCCGATGAGCTGCTGACGTCCGTACACATTCCCAAGCCCGCCGCAGGCACGCGCTCGGCCTATCAAAAATATGGCGAGAAGGAGAGCTTCGACTGGCCCATCGCCGATGCCGCCGTCGTGCTGCGGATGCAAGGCGACCTGTGCCAGCAAGCGACCATCGTGCTGGGTGCGGCCTCACCCACACCGCGTCGCGCCCAACAGGCCGAGGCCTTGCTCACCGGCAAGCCCATCACCGAAGCTACTGCGCGCGCCGCAGGCAAGGCCGCCATGCAGGGCGCAACGCCGCTGGCGATGAATGCCTACAAACTGCAACTCTTCCCCGTGGCCATCTATCGCACCGTGCTGCTGGCCGCAGGCAAAATGCAACGCGATCCGGGAGCGGTCGGCTAACGCCACACGCAGCCATCGCGCCCCATCAGGAGGGATGAAAATGAGTACAACCACAAATTCCGTGCAATCCTGCCAGTGCCTGCGCACGAAAAATCCCTATGGCACCTCGCCGCAAAATGCCGCCGATTGGCACCCCGGAATCGCTGCGGCCAGCACCTATTGGTGCCTGCAAACCATGACCACCGCTGGTCCCGACGAGCACTACGTCCATTTGGCCCGCTGCCAGCCAGGCCGCGCCTGTTACCAAGCCCCGGAAGAATAACCGCCGCCGCTTGAGTCTCGCCCCATTTTCCCGTAGTCTAAAGATTCCTACAGGAAGGTTGGGGGGTGTCGTTCCATTGGCAGAAGTAAAAGTGCAAGAGGGTGAGCCTCTCGAAAATGCGCTGCGCCGCTTTAAGCGCAAGGTGCAGCAAGAGGACATCATCAAGGAAGTTAAGCGTCACTCCTATTACTTGAAGCCGGGCGAAAAGAAGCGCGTGAAGCAGGCGCTGGCCCGCAAACGCAACCGCAAAAAGGCCCGCAAGGAATCCGAGTAGGCCCGCAACGATTCAACGCCAAGAGCCACGCATACCGCGTGGCTCTTGCTGTTTGCGCCTGTGTGGAATGGGCTACTGCGTCAGCCAGTAGAAGACCGCTGGCGTCACCAGCAGCGAGAGCACCATCGACAGCAGAACGCCGCCAATGACAGCGATGGCCAGCGGTTGCAGCATCTGCGAACCGGCGCCCATGCCAAAGGCCAGCGGCAGCATTCCGCAGATTGCCGCCAGAGCCGTCATTAAAATCGGGCGCAAACGCCGCCGCCCGGACTCAACGATCGCCTGCCCGGCGGGCAGTCCCAGCGCGCGAAACTTCTGCACTGCATCCAGCAGCAGAATGCCATTCTTCGCCACAATCCCAATCACCATGATGACGCCCATAAACGAGGCGACGTTAAAGGTGATCTGCGTGAGGAGCAGCGCGAACATAACGCCCGCCACCGACAGCACCGACGAAGCCAGGATCGCCGTGGGCGCGGCAAAGCTGCGAAACTCTGCCAGCAGCACGCCGAAGACCAAAGCCAGGGCCAGCAGCAGCACGCGCAGCAGTTCGTGGAAGGATTGTTGCTGCACCTCATATGCGCCGCCGTAGACCACGCGCAGCGAGGGCGGCAGATGCAGCGCCGCAATTTTCTGCCGGATGCGCGCGATGCTATTGCCAAGATCTGCACCTTCCAATCCAGCAGTCACGGTCAAATCGCGCTGTTGGTTTTCGCGGAAGATTTCATTCTGCGGCGGTTGCTCTGTGATCGTTGCCAGCGATCCCAGCGTGGCCGTTCGGCCCGTGGAGCTGACCAATACCGTGTTCGCAATCGCTGCGAGGGAGGCGCGATAGGCATGCGCGAAGCGGACGCGAATCGTATAGGGACGTCCGGCGCGGATCAGCGGCTGCTCCGTGGGCACGCCTTCTAAAATCGCTTGCGCATCCGTGGCCACCTCTTGCGGCGTAAAGCCGATCTGCGCGGCGACGGCGGGCAGTACCTGGAAGTTGGTCGACGGGCTGCTCAGGTTGTCGTCAATGCCATTGCGCACATCGACCACGCCCGGAATCTTGGCGATGGCGTCGGCGATGCGCGGTGCCGTCTGCTGCAACAAATCCATGTTGGAAGAAAACAAGCGAATCTGGATCGGCTCCGGAGCATTCGACAGGTCGTTGATGTTGTCCTGCAACATCTGCGTTACTTCAATGTCCAACTGCGGCGCAATCCGCTGCACGCGCGCCCGCACGTCGGCCATCACTGCGTCCGTGCTGCGGCTGCGCTCACGCTTCAGCTTCACGGTAAAGTCGCCACGGTTGGCCTCGGTGACGGCGGCCAGCCCGAGTTGCAGTCCGGTTCTGCGCGAAGTGCTTTCCACCTCCGGCGTCTGCTGCAAAACTTTTTCCACTTGCAGCAGCACGCGATTGGTCTCCGTCAGCGATGTGCCCGCAGGCATCAGATAGTCGAGAATGAAGCCGCCTTCATCCATCGCGGGCAACAGGTCGGACCCCAAGCCGCGAAAGGCCAGCGCCCCGGCCAGTACCAGCAACAGGCAGCCCACGCCGATCCAGAGCGGCTTGCGCAACGCCACGCGCATCCAGCGAGCGTAGGCATCCAAAATGCTGCGCATCCACGGCGACTGCATCTGCTCTTCGCGTTCCAATAAGTCGTGCGCGTCCACCGGACTCGGCTGCGGCGCGGCATGGTTTCCTTTGCGGATGAAGAGCAGGCTCAGGCTTGGCGTCCACGTCAGCGCCAGCGCCAGCGAGACCAGCAGCGCCACGGCCATGGTGATGGCCAGCGCGCGGAAAAAAACGCCGGTAACGCCGGTAACGCCGATCAGCGGAACAAAGACCACGATGGGTGTAATCGTCGAGCCGAGCAGCGGCACAGTGATTTCGCCCAGCGCGCTGCGCACGGCCTCCACGCGCTGCTGGCCTGCGTCGATGTGCAGCACAATGTTTTCGACGACGACGATGGCGTCATCAATGATCAATCCAACCGCAGCGGCCAGACCGCCCAGCGTCATCAGATTGAAGCTCTGGCCCATCGCGCTCAACACAACGATGGTGGCGAGAATGGTTACGGGAATCACCAGCCCCGCAACCAGCGACGATCCCCAGTCGCGCAGGAAAAGTACAAGAATCACCGCAGCCAAAATTAAGCCCAGCAGAATCGCATCGCGCACGCTGTGGATGGAGTCCTGAATCAACAGCGACTGATCGTAAAACGGTTCTAGATGTACTCCCGGCGGCAGCGTCGCGCGAATGGCCTGCGCCTCTTCCTGCACAGCCCGCGCCACGCCCAATGCGTTCGAGCCAATTTGTCGGTTCACATTCAGCAGCACGGCAGGTTTGCCGTTGGCGGTCACAAGCGTGTACACCGGTTCGGTGGAGGCCTCCACGCTGGCCACATCGCCGATGTGAATGGGCACGCCCGCAGCCGTTGTGGTGACGACGACCTGCGCCAGCTCTTGCGCCGAATGCACCTGCCCACCCACCAGCGCCAGCAGCAGTTCATGATGGCTGGGATACAGGCCGGGCGATTCAATCAGATTCGTGCGCGCAATGGCCTGCAACAGGTCGCCAATGGTGATGCGCGCCGCCAGCAGCTTCGCCGGGTCGGGCACTACGTGGACTTCGGGGACTTGTCCGCCCTGCACCGTCACGCTGCTCACGCCGGGCAGCCGGTTCAGGCGCGGCTTCAGCTCATAGGTCGCCATCTCCCAGAGATCCGTTTGCGCTGTGGTGTCCGAGGTGAGGCTGTAGCCGAGGATCGGAAAGGAGGCGAAGCTCAATCGATGTGTGGTGATCTCCGCCGTGGCAGGCAGCTTTTGCCGCACCTGCGCCACGGCTGCGTCCACCATTTGCAGCGTGGAAACCATGTCCACATTCCAGTTGAAGAACAGATCGACTTCCGCCTCGCCACGACTGGTGATGCTGCGTACGGTTTCCAGGCCCGGCACGGAGTTGACTGCGTTCTCCACCGGGCGGGTGATGGTCACCTCCATCTGTTCAATCGGCATCACACCGTTGTCAATCGAGATGGTGACGCGCGGAAAACTTGTGTGCGGAAAAACAGCGACCGGCAATTGAAAGGCAAGATAGATGCCCGCGATCGCCAGCACCAGCGTAAAGAAAAGAATCGTGCGCGTGTGCCGGACGATCCAAAACTCCGGCGCCGTGTTCGCTGGCGTTTGTGCATCGCTTGCGAAGAGACTCATGGCTGCGTATCTCCCGCCGCGGCGGCGACGACGCGCACCTTCGTGCCCGCGTCCATCGCATAGGCCCCGGCGGTGATCACCGCATCCCCTGCCCTCAGGCCAGAGAGTATCTGCACCAGCCCATCGCTCTCCGCACCCACTTGCACCGTGCGCGCGTGTGCGATGGAGTCTGCGCCGACAACCATGACATGCGCGCCGCCGCCCGCACTCTGCACCAGCGCGGCTGTGGGAACCACCAGCGCGTCGGCAATCGTGCGCACCTGCACGGAGACATGCACCGGCGTGCCCGGCTGCAAACGATGCGCTGTATTTTCCACGCGCACCCAAACCTCAACCGTGGTCGAACCCGGATCCAGCGCTGGACTGACCAACATCACGGATCCAGCAACCGGTGCGTCCAGCCCCGGTACTGTGACCAGCGCCGGGGCACCCACGCGCAGGCCCGCAATCTGCGCTTGCGGCAGATGCGCCTTGGCGATCAATACGTCCAAGTCCATCACCGTGACCAATGGCGTTCCTGCTGCGGCCATCTCGCCCTCGTAGAGCGGTCGGTCGGTGACGAAGCCATCAATCGGGCTGCGAATTTCGGAGTAGGCCAGACTCGCCTGTGCCTGCTCCCATTGCCCTTGCGCCTTTTGCAACTGGCCGGTGGCGCTGGAAAGCTCGGCGCTTTGATTTACCTTTTCGACGGCCTGCAAATGCCGCCGCGCCTCGGCATATTGCGTTTTAGCCTGCACCAGTGCGACCTTGGCCTGGTCCACATCGCGCCCCGGCAGCGCCCCTTGTTCGAAGAGTTGCTTGCGGCTGTGATAAATGCGCTGTTGCAGATCGACCTGCGCCTTGGTTTGCGCTGCTTCCAGTTGCGCCTTTTGCAACTCTTGCGGCACGGCTGCCTGCGTCAGGGCCGCCTGCGCTTTTGCCTGTGCATATGCGCCCTGGCTGGCTAGCGCTGCTCCGGCCAGATCGCTGTTTTCCAGCGTCACCAGCAACTCGCCTTTATGCACGCGGTCGCCGCGCTGCACAAAATAGTGGGCCACCGGTGCGCTGATCTTGGTGGCCAGCACGGCTGGATGCAGCGGCTCCAGAGTGGCTTCTCCGGTGACGACCTCGGTGAGCGACGCGCGGCGCGCCAACGCCGTTTGCACGCTGACAACGGGCGTTGCGTCCTTGGGAGCGCGGCTGCAACCGACAATTCCAGCCAGCAGTCCCGCGCCCGCAATACTTGCGCCGAGAATTCGACCGCACCGCGCACGCCTGCCTTGCAGCGTGCGTGGGGGCTGCGAGGATTGGAAAAGGGTGCGATTCCGCGCCTTAAAAATTTTCATGGCAGGGGTCCTGTCCAGCGTTCCAAATTGGCGTAGGCCATGTGAAAGCGTACCGCGCCATCGGCGACCGCAGACTCTGCGGCCAAGTAGGTGTTTTGCGCGTCGACCACTTCCAACACACTGGCCTCGCCGGCTTGGTAGCGCTCTGTGGTCAGCTGCAAACTCTGCTGCGCCTGCTGCACGCTCGTTTCCAAAGAGGAGAGCGCAGCCGATGCCGTCTGCAACTCCCCATAGCTTGCGTCGAGCGCGGCAATGGATTGCCGCTGCGTGTAGTCGAGCGCGGCCTGCGCCTCCTGCTCGTGGAGTTGGCTCTGTTGCACCTTGTCCTGCGTGCGAAACCAGTTCCACAGTGGCAGATCCACACCGGCACCAATCGAGTAGCCAAGGTACTGCCGTCCGCCGGGACCTTGCGCCGCAAAGTCCGGCGCGTCGATGCCGTAGTTGTAGCTGAGTGTGAAAGAGGGCAAATACTCCGCCCAAGCGGCGCGCGTATCCTGTTGCGCTGCATGCAAGGCGGCCAGTGCGCTGCGCACCTCCGGATTGTTCTGCGCAGCCAGCGCGCGCACTTGCGCTGGATCGGGAATTGCGCTTTGCGCGCCG
>DAHWKP010000313.1:0-1124 GCA_027343585.1 Acidobacteriaceae bacterium | reverse complement strand
TGGCCGCGGCCAACGCTGCGGGCATCGCCATTGTCGCCGACGACGCTGCGGAGTAGCATGAGGGCGCAGCCTGTCTGCGTACACACATCCGCCCGATTGGGAGCATCGCACCATGCACATTGCCCGCATCACCGTTTTTGCCGCAGTCTTTGTCCTGGCCGCCGTCGGCTTCTTCGCGCTGCGCGCCTACGCTGCGGCCGCGCCGATTCCGCAGGTGGGCCAGATCGCGCCCAACTTCACGCTGCCCTCGCAGGAAGGCACAAAGATCAGCTTGGATCAGTATCGAGGCCAGTGGGTCGTGCTCTACTTCTACCCCAAAGACCAGACGCCCGGCTGCACGATTGAGGCGCGGCATTTTCAGCGTGACATGGCGCAATATGATGCACTGCACGCAGTGATTCTGGGCGTCAGCGTGGACTCGGTGCAAAGCCATCAGAGCTTCTGCGCCAAGGATGGCCTGCACTTTAAGCTGTTGGCCGACACGGACAAAAAAGTTGTGGCCGAGTATGGCTCGCTGGCCGATTACATGGGCTTCAAGATCGCCAAGCGCAACACGTTCCTGATCAATCCGCAGGGCAAGATCGTCAAGGAGTGGATTGGCGTTGATCCCACGAACCACAGCACTGAGGTGCTGGCCGCACTGCACGAACTACAAAAGTAGTTGGAGTCTTTTCAAGTCCACTGTGAACAAAATCTGGGGTGCCCCATCCTGGCCGCGATCGTTTGCGGCTAGGGTGGGAGAGTTCGTCTCATCCTCCCAGAACGTTCCTGCTCGAAGTGAGGCGGCTCTAGCCGGGGTGCCCCACGTCTCGCTTTTGAGACGTGGGCTATGCTGTTCGCCGCCTTGCTCGGAAGAACGGCTTTCTTTTAGAAAGCAACGAGTCATTCTGAACGAAGGTCGCCACTGCGACCGAAGTGAAGAATCCAGAGAATAATGGATGCCTCGACGAAGCGAGTTTCCTCTGGATTCTTCGTCGCTGCGCTCCTCAGAATGACACTGTGTTGGAGCCGGGTTCAGTATCGATAAATGTTGACATGCTGGGGTATCTTGTCATCGGGCGTCGTGTGCCCCACGTCTCGCTTTTGAGACGTGGGCTATGCCGGTGCATTCTTGCTCGGAAGAA
>DAHWKP010000164.1:0-1317 GCA_027343585.1 Acidobacteriaceae bacterium | reverse complement strand
GATGGTTCTTGGAATGGGCCCGTCTGCGAAGGGAACTGTACGATGCGTGTTTCGCTGGCCGTCTTCGGTGTCTTTCATCACTTTGAACTGGCGCATCAACTGCGCCAGCACGGCCATCTGCAAAAAATTTATTCGACCTTTCCGTGGTTTCGTCTGAAGCGAGAAGGGCTGCCGCGCGAATTCGTGGAAACCTTCCCCTGGTATCACACGGGGGCGCTGGCGCTGGCGCGCTATGGCCTGTACCCCTCCCGCTGGACGGAGACCACGGACTGGTGGAGTGGGCTGGTCTTTGATGCGTGGCTCACGCGGCGCATTCCCGATACTGACGCGCTGATCGCTATTGCTGGCGCGGGCCTGGCCGCAGGACGCCGCGTGCAATCGCGCGGCGGCAAATATATTTGCGATCGCGGCTCCTCGCACGCTCGCTATCGCAGCCGTATTCTTCAGGAAGAGCACGCACGGTGGTGGATTCCACTGCGAACGGAAGACGAGCGGGATACAAAGCGAGAAGAGGAACAGTACCGCATTTCTGATTGCATTACTGTTCCATCGCAGTACGCCAAGCGAAGTTTTATTGCAGAGGGCATTGACCCGAACAAGCTACGAGTTATTCCTTACGGAGTTCGGCTGGATGCCTTTCGGCCTGTGGAATCTCCGCTACAAGGAAAGTTCGATCTTCTCTATGTAGGCCAAGTGAACCTGAATAAGGGAATTCAGTATCTGCTTGATGCGTTTGCACGTCTTCGCCATCCGGAAAAAAGACTGCGCATCGCTGGAGTTGTACATCCGGAGATACGAAAATTGCTCGCCACTTGGCCATCAACCCAGGTGGAATATCTCGGATACCTTCCTCCTAGTCAGCTGGTGCATTATTTCAGCTCCAGCCACGCATTTGTTCTGCCTAGCATCGACGACGGATTCGGCATGGTGCAGGCGCAAGCGATGGCCTGCGGCTGCCCGGTCATCGCCACCACCAACACCGGCGCGGAAGACTTGTTCACCGATGGCAAGGAAGGCTTCATCGTGCCCATCCGCGATCCGCAGGCGCTGGCCGATCGAATGCAACAGCTCGCCGATGATCCGCAGCTGCAACAACGCATGAGCGCGGCAGCATTGGAGCGGGTGCGCAGCCTGGGTGGCTGGCAACAATATGGCGACCGCTGGGTGCAATTGCTTACGGAGCTGTGCGCGCGATGAAGATTGCCTTGGCCACCGGACGCCCAGCCCACGCGGCCATCCCCGCCAATCTGCTGCACCGGCGCGGGGAGCAGGTCACGCTCTACACCGCTGCCTATCGCGCGCGCTTTCGCACGCTGG
>DAHWKP010000159.1:0-50611 GCA_027343585.1 Acidobacteriaceae bacterium | reverse complement strand
GCCGGGCGACAACGTCAGCTTGGAGATTGAGCTGATTACGCCGGTGGCCATGGAGAAGGGCTTGCGCTTTGCCATCCGCGAAGGCGGACGCACGGTCGGCGCCGGAACCATCGCCGAGATCGTCAAGTAAGCAAGGGCACGGAAAAGTGTTGTTGGGTTAACCGGGGAATTCAACCGCAGCGTGGTGTCATCGCGCTGCGCTGCGGAAGAGAAGAAGACAATGATTGGACAAAGAATTCGTATTCGCCTGAAGGCGTATGACTATCGCGTACTGGACACATCGACGGGAGAGATCGTCGAGACAGCCAAGCGCACCGGCGCACAGGTTGCGGGACCGATTCCGTTGCCGACGATGAAGAACAAGTACTGCGTGCTGCGTTCGCCGCACGTGGACAAGAAGTCGCGCGAAGCATTTGAGATTCGCACGCACAAGCGGCTGATCGATATTTTGGAACCGACGCAGCAAACCGTGGACGCGCTGATGAAGCTCGACCTGCCTGCGGGCGTGGATGTCGAAATCAAGGCTTTCGAGAAGTAAGTCGCCAACATTTGCGCTCAAGGGCGCGCAACAGCCGGCAGTGCTTGTGCCTCGGCGCAGAGCATGATGAGGAAGGGACGATATGGCAGTTATTGGATTGATTGGAAAAAAAATCGGCATGACGCAGGTCTTCGACGAAAAGGGAGACGTGCATCCGATCACCGTGTTGCAGGCTGGCCCCTGCGTGGTGACGCAGTTGAAGACTGCGGCCAAGGATGGTTACGACGCGGCGCAATTGGGCATGGTCGAGTTCGTCAAGGCCTCCAAGGTGAACAAGCCGATGACCGGGCACTTTGCCAAGAGCGGTGCTGCACCGGCGCGCTTTCTGCGCGAGTTTCAGATTGAGGCCGCCGAGGCGGGTGCTGAGGGTGAGGCTGCTGTCGGAGTGAAGGCTGGCGACAAGGTGTTGGTGGATTTGTTTGCGGACACGAAATTTGTTGATGTAGTTGGCACCAGCAAGGGCCGCGGTTTTGCGGGCGTCGTTCGTCGGCATCACTTTGGTGGCGGACCCAAGTCGCACGGTCACATGTTTCAAGTACAGGGTTCGATCGGTGCCTCCTCATTTCCTTCGCGCGTTTTTCCCGGGCAGAGAATGCCAGGCCATATGGGCGTGGATCGTGTCACGGTGCGCAATCTGCGCATTCGCGGCATTGATCTGGAAGAGAATCTTTTGATGGTGGAGGGCGCGGTGCCTGGACCGAAGAACGGCTACGTGCTGATCAGCAAGGCCAATCGCCCGCCGCATGAACGCCGCGGATTTGCTGGCTCCTCGACCGTCGATCCATTGAAGGCTTCGAAGAAGGCTTCAGCAGGCAAGAAGAAGTAAATCAGCCTTTGGCTATTAGCGTTTCGCTTTTAGCTGTGGCGAGTGAATTCAGAGTGTGCGGCAGGAAGTTTGGCCGCCAGAAGTTAAGAGCTAGTAGCTGGTAGCTAAAAAGGTAAGGCAATGGCAAACATTGACGTTGTAAATTTGCAGGGCAAAAAAGTCGGTTCGTTGGATTTGGCCGATGAGGTTTTTGGCCCGGAGCAGGTGAATGAGGCTCTGTTGTGGGAGTCGGTGAAGCACTACCGCGCCGCACTGCGCCAGGGTACGCACGCGACCAAGAACCGCAAGCTGGTTTCGGGTTCGGGCAAGAAGCTCTGGAAGCAAAAAGGCACGGGACGTGCGCGTATCGGTTCGATTCGTTCGCCTCTCTGGCGCCATGGCGGCACGGTGCATGGGCCGCAACCCCGCTCGTATGCCTACAGCTTTCCGCGTCGGAAGCAATTGGGTGCGCTGCGTGCAGCGCTGGCAGCCAAGTTGGCTGACGGCAATCTGACCGTGGTGGACAGCCTGGAGTTGCAAGAGGCCAAGACCAAGCAGTATCGCGCGGCGCTCGACAAGCTGCACGTGAAAAAAACGGCGCTACTGGTGGAAAGCGGAGCCGATCTGAGCCGCTCGCTTCTCTTGGGCGCGCGCAATTTGGATGGTGTGGATCTGGTATTGGGCAATGAAGTACATCCCTACGATCTGCTGCGGTATGAGCGCGCAATCTTCTCGCGCGCGGCGCTGGAAAATCTGCAAGCGGCGCTGAAGAAGAGCGTCTCCAAGCGCAAGGCGGAGGTGGCCTGATGTCAGATTTATTTCAAGTAATTCGCCGCCCTTTGATTACGGAAAAGGGCATGGGCGTCAAGGAAGCCGAGGGCACGCTGGTATTTGAGGTGAGTTCCGGGGCGACCAAGACGGAAGTGAAGCAGGCCGTTGAGGCTCTCTTCAAAGTGAAGGTGCAGGCTGTGCGCACCGCAAACTTTGCGGGCAAGGAACGCCGTCGTGGACGCTTTACCGGCTACCGCCCGGACTGGAAGAAGGCGTATGTACGCCTGCGGTCGGGGGAAAAGATGCCGGAGTATATCAGCAATCTGTAGTCCCGGCGCGTAGCGCAAAAGGATTGCAGCAGGGAAGCAAGCATTTAGAACGGAAGCCCGGCAAGCGAACGAAGCCGGCTGCGAAGAGAGTAACCGATGCCGATCAAAACATACCGTCCGATTACGCCGTCGCTGCGCACTACCTCGACGCTGGTCAATGACGACTTGACCGCGAGCCGCCCACACAAGCCGCTCACCGTCAAGCGCCTGCGCACAGGAGGACGCCGCAACTCCGGCGACCTGACGATCCGCCACCATGGCGGCGGACACAAGCGGATGCTGCGCCTGATTGACTTCAAGCGCGAAAAGTACGGAATTCCCGGACGCGTGGCGACGATCGAGTACGATCCGAACCGCTCGGCGCGCATTGCGCTGATCCACTACGCCGACGGCGAGAAGCGCTACATCTTGCAGCCCATTGGCCTGCAGGTGGGCCAGTCGATCATGAGCGGCCCTGAGGCCGACATCTTGGTGGGCAATGCACTGCCACTGCGCAGCATTCCCGCCGGCACCACGGTACACAATGTGGAGCTGCGTCCTGGCAAAGGCGCGCAGATGGTGCGCTCAGCAGGCTCTTCGGCGCAGTTGGTGGCCAAGGAAGGCGACTACGCATTGTTGAAGCTGCCCTCCGGTGAGACGCGCAAGGTTTTGGTCGATTGCATGGCGACCGTGGGCCAAGTGGGCAACACGGATCATGAAAACATATCCATCGGCAAGGCAGGACGCAATCGCTGGAAGGGCATTCGCCCAACCAACCGCGGCGTGTCGATGAACCCTGTGGATCACCCACATGGCGGCGGCGAAGGGAAAACCTCCGGCGGACGTCATCCGGTGACCCCGTGGGGCCAGCCAACGCGCGGCTACAAGACGCGCAACAACAAGCGCACCGATGCGATGATCGTCAATCGCCGCAGCAAGTAAGCAGCAGGAAGGAACGGAGAAATAATGGCACGTTCGACGAAAAAAGGGCCGTTTATCGACACGCATCTGATGGTGAAGATCGAGACGATGAACAAGGCCAACGACAAGAAGGTGCTCCGCACCTGGTCGCGGCGGTCCACGATTCACCCGGACATGGTGGGACACACCATCGCCGTACACAACGGAAAGAAGTTCATTCCCGTCTACGTGACGGAAAACATGGTGGGGCACAAGTTGGGCGAATTCGCCGCCACCCGGACCTTCAAGGGACACTCGGCCAAGGCGGCGGAAACAACCGCCAAGCCGAAGTAGGCGGCTGGAAAGGCGTAGCGGAAGATGCAATTTGAGACACAAGAGTTTCGAGCAGAAGCGCGCTATCAGCGTGTGTCGCCCCAAAAGGCGAAGCTGGTGCTGGACCTGATCAAGGGCCAACGCGTCGAGGATGCACTGCAGACGGTAGCCTTCACCAAGAAGCGCGTTGCGCCCTTGGTGGAGAAGGTGCTGCGATCAGCGCTGGAAAATGCCAACTATCTGAGTGAGGAGCGCGGATTGGATGTCGATGTGGACAACCTGTTCGTGAAGCAGGCTGTGGCCAATGACGGACCGCGTATGAAGCGCATTCGTCCTGCGCCGATGGGCCGAGCCTTCCGCTATCAGCGTCGCATGGCCAACATCGTTATCTCCGTGGCCGAGCGCAAGCGCGCTGGCTCCTCCGCAGCAGTTGCGGAGACTGAGACAGCGGTCGCAGCCAAGCCACAGAGCAAGAAGACGGCTGTGAAGAAGGCGGCGGCGAAAAAGTCCACCGGCAAGACTGCAGCCAAGAAGACGGCTGCCAAGAAATCCCCGGCCAAGAAGGCCGCCAAGTAGGCAACGGAAGGAAACGCAATGGGTCAAAAAGTTCACCCGTATGGATTTCGTTTAGGTGTCAACAAGCCCTGGCGCTCGCGCTGGTTTGTCGAGAAGGGCTATGACCGCCTGCTGGTCGAGGATGTGCAACTGAAGCGCGAGCTGCGCGAAAAGTTGAAGTCCGCCGGCATCAGCTCGGTGGAGATTGAGCGTCCGGGCAACAAGCTGCGTCTGATCATCCGCACGGCCCGCCCCGGCATCATCATCGGGCGCAAGGGCACGGAGATTGACAAGCTCAAAGGCGAGATTCAGAAGCGCACCAATCGGGAGGTCTTCATTGACATTCTCGAGGTGAACAAGCCGGAGCTGGATGCGCAACTGGTGGCCGAGGCCATCGCGTTGCAACTGGAAAAGCGCGTCAGCTTCCGCCGCGCCATGCGCAAGTCGGTGGATTCGGCGCTGCGTTTTGGCTGCCGCGGCATCAAGGTGCGCGTTTCGGGCCGCTTGAATGGCAATGAAATCGCGCGTTCGGAGTGGTATTTGCAGGGGCGTCTGCCGCTGCACACGCTGCGCGCGGACATCGATTACGGTTTTGCCGAGGCGCATACCACCTACGGCATCATCGGCATCAAGACATGGATTTATAACGGCGAGATTTATCAACAGAAGAAGCGCGAGCCGCAGGTGGCAACCGGCGCGTTCTAGTTTCGCAAGGGTGCGGGGTTCTTTCGCGCACCGGCACAGGCAGTAGAAGCAGCATTCTCCGCAGCGCAGCAGGCTGGCGGATGGGAAGACGAGGATTTTGGCTATGTTGATGCCGAAGAAGGTGAAGTATCGCAAGCAGCAGAAGGGACGCAACCGGGGCAAGGCCTGGCGCGGATCCGAACTGGCGTTTGGCGATTTCGGATTGAAGACCCTCGAGCACGGACACGTGACCGACCGGCAGATCGAGGCCAGCCGTATTGCCATGACGCGCTTCATCAAGCGCGGCGGCAAGATTTGGCTGCGTCTGTTTCCCGACAAGCCGATTACCAAAAAGCCAGCCGAAGTCCGTATGGGTTCCGGCAAAGGCCCGCTCGATCACTGGGTAGCAGTTGTGCGTCCGGGCAAGGTGCTGTTTGAGATGGAAGGTGTAACGCAGGAGATGGCGCGGGAGGCGATGCGTTTGGCCTCACATAAGCTGCCGATTCGCACGTTGTTTGTGGCGCGCCCCGGTGCGCAGCACGGCACAGTAGCGGCCAAGTAAGCACGGCGTACTGTAAGCCAAATGAGTAGAGAAGGGTACGGCAATGGAAATTGAAAAGATTGTAAGTTGGAGTGACGCCGAGCTGGCGCAGCAAGGACAACAGGCTGCCGAGCAGCTCTTCCGCCTGCGCTTTCAGATGCGCATGGGGCAGACAGAAGGCGTGCAGAAGCTGCGCGGACTCAGGAAGGGCATTGCGCGCATCAAGACCGTGCAACGCCAGCGCGAGTTGGGCATCACCACGGCACAGGATGGGGCTGCGGCCGCAGCTGCAGCCAAGCCGGCACGGGCCGCGAAACCAGCCAAGGCTGCCAAGCCAGCAGCAGCCAAAACAGCCAAGGCCGCCGCGCCCAAGAAGGCAGCGTCAGCCCGGAAGAACACATCGAGCGCCAAGGCCAAGCCAGCAGCGGCGAAAAAGTCTGCGGGCGCAAGGAAGACACCGAGCGCCAAGAAGGGAAGCCGCTAGTATATGACGGACATCAAGAACAGCACGGACAAGGCAGCCGCAGTGCAGCAGCATCGCAATGAAAAGGTCGGCCAGGTGGTTTCGACCAAGATGCAGAAGACCATTGTGGTGGAAGTGGAGATGATCAAGGCGCATCCACGTTACAAGCGCGTCATCCGCTCCAGCAAAAAGTTTTATGCCCACGATGAGCAGAACACGGCGCGCATGGGCGACGTGGTGCGCATCCGGGAGACGCGCCCGCTGAGCAAGTTGAAGCGCTGGCAGTTGGAAGAGATTGTGCGCCGCTCCTCGTTGGCACAGGCTGAAGAGAAGGCAAGCTAGTTTCCTCGTTTCAAGGTTCAGCAGTGTAGAGCCGCAGCAAGGCTAGCGAAGGGATTCAGGAGAAGACAATGGCCGTACAGATGAGAACGATGCTGGTGGTTGCAGATAACTCCGGCGCGCGCAAACTGCAAATGATTTTGCCGCTGGGCGGATCGACCGGCAGCCAGGCCGGACTGGGTGATGTGGTGACGGCTGCCGTCAAGGAAGCCTCGCCCGATGGTCAGGTAAAAAAGGGCAAGGTGGTCAAGGCGGTCATCGTGCGCACACGCAAGGAGCATCGTCGGCGCGATGGCACCTATATCCGCTTCGATCAGAATGCGGCCGTGCTGATCAATGATGCCGGTGAGCCGGTGGGCACACGCGTTTTTGGTCCCGTGGCCCGCGAATTGCGCGAGAAGAAATTTTTGAAGATTGTGTCGCTGGCACCGGAAGTTCTGTAGTCGTCCGAGCGCAGCATACAAAGAGAGTGAGTGGAGCAATGCCGGGTATGAAGATTCGTCGCAACGATCTGGTGGAGGTCATCGCAGGCAAGGACAAGGGCAAGCGTGGCCGCGTGCTGCGTGTGTTGGCCGAGGAAAATCGCCTGCTGGTTGAGCACGTCATGGTGGTGAAAAAGACCGTGCGCCCCAATCCGCAGCGCAACATCAAGGGCGGAGTGACTGATCAGGAGAATCCGATTCAGGTTTCGAATGTCATGTTGGTCTGCAATAGCTGCGGCCCGGTGCGCGTGGGCTATCAGATCGAAGGCGACACCAAGGTGCGCGTCTGCCGCAAGTGCGGACAGCCGATCGCAACCAAGCAGAAGTAAGGGCACCCCGGCCACGGAACGGTATACGGAGGGCAGGGCGCATGCGCTCTGCATCCACTCCGGCAGCGTGAGGAACCGGAAGAACAGGAAGGAAGCATTATGGCGGCACGATTGAAGGAAAAGTACAACAAGGAGATCAAGCCAGCGCTGCAAAAGGAGCTGGGCCTCGACAACACGATGGCCGTTCCGCGCTTGGAGAAGATCGTCCTGAACATGGGACTGGGCGAAGCCACACAGAACAACAAGATTATCGATCCGTTGGTGGCCGATCTGGCGTTGATCTCCGGACAGAAGCCAGTGACGACCAAGTCCAAGAAGTCGATCGCAGCCTTCAAGGTGCGCGAAGGCATGCCGATTGGTGCCATGGTGACCCTGCGCGGCGAGAAGATGTATGAGTTTCTGGATCGCTTGATTGCAACGGCGCTGCCGCGTGTGCGCGACTTCCGCGGTGTCAGCTCGAAGAGCTTTGATGGGCGCGGCAACTTCACGCTCGGATTGCGCGACCAGTTGCTCTTTCCCGAGATTGACTATGCGCGCGTGGAAAAGACCAAGGGCATGAACGTAACCATCGTGACCACGGCTCAAGACGATAACGGGGCGCGCGCGTTGCTGAAGCTTTTTGGCATGCCCTTCCGTCAAGGCGCGTAACGTCAAAGATTGCGAAACAGGAAATAGATTCGAGGAAACCGAAGAATGTCAACGACAGCCAAGCGAGTGAAGGACAAACGTAAGCCGAAGTTTTCTACGCGGCAGCACAACCGCTGCAACCTGTGCGGACGCCCGCGCGCGTTTCTGCGCAAGTTCGGCATCTGTCGCCTGTGCTTCCGCGGCCTGGCGCTGAAGGGTGAGATTCCTGGAGTTGTAAAAAGCTCCTGGTAACAGGAGATGCTGCTGCGCGGAATATCCCGTTGCGGCAAGCCAGCAGTTTTCTTTTGCAACCGGCGGCACAGGCTGCCACGAACGGGCCAAGGCCCACAAACATTCCCGCAGGTTCTCCCGCAGCCCAGGCAGCCGGAGCGAACGGGGAATGGAGGAGAAACGATGAATTTGACTGATCCCGTAGCAGACTTCCTTACGCGCATCCGCAATGCTATTCGCGCGCGGCACGCCAAGCTCGATGTCCCCGCCTCCAAGCTAAAGGCGGAGATCGCCCGCATTCTGAAGGAAGAGGGCTACATTAGCAACTTCAAGAGCACGGAAGAGAATGGCAGAAAGTTTCTGCGCGTGTACTTGAAGTACGATCCCCAGCACGGATCGGTGATCCGGGACTTGGCGCGTGTCTCGCGCCCCGGCTGCCGTGTCTACGTGGGCCGCGATGAGATCAAGCGCGTGCAAGGTGGGTTGGGCATCAACATCCTCACCACGCCCAAGGGCGTGATGACGGGGCGTCAGGCGCGTCGTGAAGGCGTCGGCGGTGAGTTGCTCTGCGAGATTTGGTAAAGAAAGTTTTCTGGAATTTCTTCAAGAAAGCTTTCAAAAGAGTTTGCAGTTTTTTTGAGTACGACCGGCTGCGGATGCAGCTTCTGGATGCAGTGGAACGCGGCGGTTTTTCAACGCGGCGGGACTCGCAAGCCAACAGAAGAGAGACACGATGTCACGAATTGGAAAGAAGCCGATTGTACTGCCCAAGGGTGTCAAGTACACCGTGCAGGGCAACACTGTTCTGGTTGAAGGCCCCAAGGGCAAGACCTCCGCGTTGCTGCCCACGGGCATTCATCTGGAAGAAAAAGATGGTCATCTGCACGCAGTGCGGCAGAGCGATGAGCATGCCGCTGTGCATGGCTTGGCGCGTGCGCTGGTTTCCAACGCCGTCGTTGGCGTCACCGAGGGATGGAAGAAGGAGCTCGACGTGGTCGGTATCGGTTACCGCGTGGAGTTGAAGGGCAAGAACACAGTGGTCTTCACACTCGGCTACTCGCACCCGATCGAAATGGTGCTGCCGACGGGCATCAGTGTAGCCATTGATCCGAAGCAGACGCACCTGACGGTGACCGGAGTGGATCGCCAAAAGGTCGGCCAGGTTTGTGCCGACATGCGCTCGCTACGCAAGCCCGATCCATACAAGAACAAGGGCGTGCGCTACAGCGATGAGAAGTTGAAGAAGAAGGCTGGCAAGACCGGCTCCAAGTAAGCGAGCGCATGTGCGCATAGCTGGAAACAAGAAGGACCCGAACGGAGATGCAGGGCGTCTCCGCCTTTAGGAAGAGAGGATTTTTCGAATGATTTCGCAAGTGCAACGCAACGAGATGCGCAATCGCATTCACGACCGCATTCGCCGCAAGATGTCTGGTACGGCGGCGCGTCCACGGCTGAACGTGTACCGCTCGCTGAATCACATCTTTGCGCAGGTAATCGACGACTCCAAGGGCACGACGCTGGTTGCAGCGTCCAGTCTGTCGGCCAAGCTCAAGACCGGGGGCAATGTAGCTGCGGCCAAGGAAGTGGGCAAGCTGGTGGCAGAGCGAGCCAAAGAAAAAGGCATCACCCATGTGGTGTTTGATCGCGGCGGCTACTTGTATCACGGGCGCGTCAAGGCATTGGCTGAGGCAGCGCGCGAAGCGGGTCTGCAATTTTAAGTTTGCAATACGGACACCGCTGTGTGTCTGAAAGGAATACCGACGGATGGCGATTCTTAGAAAGAAACTGGAAGCCGGGCAGTTCAACCTGAAAGATCAGGTGGTGTCGATCAACCGCGTGACCAAAGTGGTCAAGGGCGGCAAGAACATGTCGTTTGCGGCACTGGTCGTCATTGGCGACTCCAGCGCAGGCGTGGTGGGTTATGGAACCGGCAAGGCCAAAGAGGTTCCACAAGCCATTCGCAAAGGCATTGAGTCGGCCAAGAAGAACTTGGTGCGTGTGAAGTTGACCGAGACCTCGATTCCACATCCGGTGCTGGGCCGTTACGGTGCAGGCCAGGTGTTGTTGAAGCCGGCTCCTGAGGGAACTGGTGTCATTGCCGGCGGCGCGGTGCGCGCGGTTATGACCTCGGCAGGCGTGCAGAATGTGCTCACCAAGAGCTTGGGTTCGGCCAATCCGCACAACGTGATCAAGGCAACCTTTGACGCGCTGACGCAGTTGCGCGACCGCAAAGAGGTTGCAGCACTCCGCGGCAAACAGGTAGAGGAGCTATAGCAATGGCGGCAAGCGCGACGGCAAAGAAGACGGTGGCCAAGATGCGGATCGAGTACTATCGTTCCGCAATCTGCACGCCCGAGAAGCACAAGAGGATTGTCAGCGGTCTGGGTTTGACCCGGCTGCGGCAGGTGGTGGAGCGCGAGGATACACCCGCGATCCGCGGCATGGTCAAGAAGATTCCGCACTTGGTGCGCATTCTCGCTTAAAAGTGCGAGGAGCAACTGGGTTCGATCGTTGAAGCTGCTGGCGCAGACGCTGGCAGGGAGCAGGAAGAAGACTAATGAATCTGTCAAAGTTACGAGCACCGAAGAACGCCAACTCTGGCCGCAAACGCATTGGACGCGGCATGGGTTCGGGCATGGGCAAGACCTCAACCCGTGGACACAAGGGCCAGGGATCCCGCTCCGGCTCCAGCCTGATGCGCGGTTTTGAAGGCGGCCAAATGCCGCTGCATCGCCGCATGCCGAAGCGCGGCTTCACGAACATCTTCCGCACGGAATATACTGTGTTGAACCTGGACCGCATTGCAGAGACGGGCGAGAAGGACTTGACCTATGACAAGTTGGTCGAGCTGCGCTTGGTGCGCAAGCGCGACGCGCTGGTCAAGATTCTGGGCGTGGGCGAGCTGAAGACAGCCGTCACCGTGTATGCGCACAAGTTCTCCAAAACGGCGCAGGAAAAGATCGAAAAGGCAGGCGGAAAAGCTGTTTTGATCGCCGAGTAACCGAAGTAAGCAGGGGAACCCATGCTGGAAAAACTGGCCAACATCTTTCGCATTCCAGAGCTGCGCAGCCGTATTCTCTTCACGGCGGGCATTCTGTTTGTCTACCGGCTGGGTTCACACATCCCCACCCCTGGCATTAACACACAACTGCTGGAGCAGTTCTTTCAACAGCAGAGCGGTAGCGCTCTCGGCTTGGTGGATATGTTCAGCGGCGGCAACCTGCGCCGGCTGACGGTATTTGCGCTTGGCATCATGCCGTATATCACCGCGTCGATCATCTTCCAATTGCTGGGCGTGGTCTATGAGCCGCTGGCCCGTCTGCAAAAAGAGGGCGAACTGGGCCGCAAGAAGATCACGCAGTGGACGCGCTATCTAACGGTTGGCCTCGGCGTGGTGCAATCCTTCGCCATTGCTTTGACGCTGGTGCATGGTTCGAGCAGCGTTCCGTATGTGACACATCCCGGCGTTGGTTTTGTGCTGATGACCGTTTTGACTCTGACCACGGGAACCACGTTCATCATGTGGCTGGGCGAGCAGATTACAGATCGCGGTATTGGTGAGGGCATGAGCTTACTCATCTTTGCCGGTATCGTTGTCGGTCTGCCGCGTGGCGTGGAAGATCTCTTCCAAAAAGTTCACACGCAGGCATGGGGAGCCTTCACTGTTCCCGCCATGTTGTTGCTCATATTTATGATGGCCGCTGTTGTGGCCTTCATCGTCTTCGTCGAGCGCAGTGAGCGTCGCATTCCTGTGCAATACGCCAAGCGCATCGTGGGGCGTCGCCTGATGGGCGGTCAATCCACGCATCTGCCGCTGCGCGTCAACTCCGGTGGCGTGATGCCGGTCATCTTCGCCGCGTCCATTCTCTCCGCGCCGCTCTTGATGGCCAACGCCACTGTCTTCGGTTACTCCTTCCATGACAGCCGCTTCTTTGGCCCGATCTTTGAGGCATTGCGCGCAGGCGAGCCGTGGTATGAGCTGCTCTATATCCTCGCGATTATCTTCTTTGCCTACTTCTATATTTCGATCATCTTCCGCCCGGATGACATTGCCGACAACATGCGCAAGTATGGTGGATTCATCCCCGGCATTCGCCCCGGCAAGCGTACCGCAGATTTCGTCAACGATATTTTGACGCGCATCACGCTGATCGGCGCTGTGTATTTGGTGATCGTCTCCCTGATTCCGCAGATTCTCATCAGCGGCATTCACCTCAATCACCTCTGGTTGCTGGGGCCGTTCTTTGATAACCTGCCGACTTGGGTGACCAACGGACTGGGCTTCAACTTCTACTTCGGCGGTACTTCACTGCTGATCGTCGTTGGCGTGGCCATGGATACCGTCAACAAGGTCGAAGCGCACCTTATTATGCGCCATTACGACAGCTTCTCCGGCAAGAGTGCGCGCATTCGCGGGAGACGTTCCTGGTAATGCCGGTGGCGCAGCAGGAGATGGATTTGAGCGGGCACGCATCTGGCAACGCATCCGCACAGCTTGCGGCTCCCGGCCCCATTCTATTGTTGGGCGCTCCCGGAGCAGGCAAGGGTACGCAGGCCAAGGCGCTCATGGCGGCTTGGAGTATTCCGCAAATCTCCACGGGCGATATTCTGCGTGGTTTGCGCAACGATCCTGCCAAGGCGAACTCACCACTCGGCCAACAAGTACGCGCTGCCATGGACGCAGGCAAGCTAGTCTCAGACGCCTTGGTGGAGCAATTGGTGCTGGACCGTTTGGCGCAACCAGACACACAGCGCGGCTATGTATTAGACGGATTTCCCCGTACGTTGGCTCAGGCAACATGGCTGGACAGCAAGCTGGAGGCGGCGCAGAATGACTCCGCTGCCAGCGGGGCGGCGCAGCCCGTGATTGCTGGGATGGTTCGGGTTGGCTATACTACATTAATGCGCCGGACAACGGGACGGCGCACCTGTCCGCGGTGCTCCCGGATCTACAACATCTTCTTTCAGCCGCCGCAACAGCCGGGCCGCTGCGACGTGGATGGTGTGGAATTGGTGCAGCGCGCCGACGATCAGGAAGATGTCTTTGCTGAACGTCTGCGCACCTATGAATCGCAGACTGCCCCGGTGGTGGAACACTATCGCGGTTTGAAGCGTTTTGTTGAGGTGGATGGCGAGCAGACGATGGATGTGGTGAGCGCAAGTTTGATGCAGTCCATTGTTCGGTTGCGAGGTTAACGCGCCATGGCCATTGTGGTGCGCACGCAGCAGGAGATTGCCAAGATGCGGCAGAGTGGGATTGCTCTGCGTGCGGTGTTGGATGCGGTGCGGGCGGCGGTGCAGCCGGGATGCACCACGATGGATTTGGAGCAGGTGGCCGAGGCCAAGATTGCCGAAACCGGCGGCAAGGCGGCTTTCAAGGGATACCACGGATATCCGCGAGTGCTCTGCACTTCGGTGAACCATGAGGTGGTGCATGGCATCCCCTCGAAGAAGAATACGCTGCACGCGGGCGATATTGTTTCGGTCGATTGTGGCGTGATTCTGGACGGATATTATTCCGACTCGGCGATGACGGTGCCTGTGGGCAAAGTGACGCCAGAGGCGGAGAAGCTGCTGTCCGTGACCGAGGCATCATTAGCCAGTGCGATTGCAGTCGTCCGTGCAGGGACGCATTTGGGCGATGTGGGCGCAGCGGTGCAGGATGTGGTCGAGGCTGCGGGCTTCAGCGTGGTGCGGGAGTTTGTAGGCCATGGGATTGGAACCAGCCTGCATGAGGATCCGCAGGTGCCGAATTACGGCAGACGCGGCATTGGCATCAAGCTACGCGAGGGCATGGTGCTCGCCATTGAGCCGATGGTGAATGTGGGTAAGGCAGAGGTGCGCGTGCTGGAAGATGGCTGGACGGCAGTGACTGTCGATGGCAGCCTAAGCGCGCACTTTGAGCACACGGTGGCAGTGACGGCGGATGGCGCCGTGGTGCTGACCGCATAAACAGTTTCCCGCAAGGGAGCCAACGCAACAGGAGTTCAGGTTCGCCAGCGCGAACCGGAAGCAGGACACCGATTGTCGAAGGAAGATGCAATTGAGGTAATGGCAACGGTCATCGAGACCTTGCCCAACGCGACGTTCCGGGTGGAGCTGGAGAACAAGCACCAGGTATTGGCGCATGTCTCTGGGCGCATGAGGAAGAACTTTATCCGCATTCTGCCGGGCGACAAGGTTGCCGTGGAGCTGAGTCCGTATGATCTGAACCGCGGACGCATCGTGTTTCGCTATCGCTAGCCGGACACGCAGCATTGTAGGGAAAGACAAAGGGTGGTTGAGTATATGAAAGTTCGAGCTTCGGTCAAGAAGATTTGTGACAAATGCAAGATTGTGCACCGCCGCGGGGTGGTACGCGTGATCTGCGAAAACACCAAGCACAAGCAGCGCCAGGGCTAAGGCTAGGGCGCGTTTGCGCTGGAGTCCATCGGGCTAGTTAGCCGTAGAAAGGCTTGCGATGAACCCGCTGGAATCCATTCACCGCTGCGGATACGGGCAACCGCCCGCAGCCAACACCGCCTCCCCATGGCCAAGCCGTGGCGTGGCAAGCAAAAGAAGGGTACAGTATGGCACGTATTGCAGGCGTGGATCTACCGCGGAATAAGCAGGTACGCATCGCGCTGACGTACATTTTCGGCATTGGCGACGCACGCGCGCAGCGGATTTTGACCGCAGCCAGCGTGGAGCCGATGAAAAAGATGCAGGACTTGAGCGAGGATGAGTTGAACCGCATCCGCCAGGTCATCGAGAGCGAAGGCCAGGTGGAAGGGGACCTGCGCAAGGATGTCTCGTTGAACATCAAGCGCCTGATTGAGATTCAATCCTACCGTGGTTTGCGCCACCGCAAGAACCTGCCGGTTCGCGGCCAGCGCTCGCACACCAATGCTCGTACCCGCAAAGGTCCGCGCAAGGGCACGGTATCCAACAAGAAGAAAGCGACGGCGAAGACCTAATGGCAAAAGCACAAGCATCGGGCGCTGCCGGCAAGGCCGCCAAAAACAAAAAGTTCAAGAAGCGCGAACGCAAGAATGTTCCCTATGGTTTGGTGTTCATTCAGGCGACGTTCAACAACACCATTGTGACCATCACCGACGGACAGGGCAACACGATCTCGTGGAAAAGCTCTGGCTCGCTGGGCTTCCGTGGCTCGCGCAAGGGCACTCCCTTTGCCGCGCAGCAGGCAGCGGTCAACGCAGCCAACCAAGCGCGCGAGCATGGCCTGCGCGTGGTGGATGTGCGCGTCAGCGGTCCCGGCTCCGGTCGTGAGTCGGCGATTCGCGCCCTGGGAACGGCGGGCATTGAGGTGCGCTCCATTCGTGACGTGACGCCGGTGCCGCACAACGGTTGCCGTCCACCCAAGCGCCGCCGCGTCTAACGCGGTAAAATAAACCTTGGCGCGTCCATTGCCCCGCAAGGGTGGATGGGCGCGCTGCAGACTGTATATTTGCGGATCGGGACGAAGGGTTGCCACCCGTAAACCGATCGGCCCCAGCACCTAGGAGACTCCATTGGCTCGTTACACAGGACCCGTCTGTCGTCTTTGCCGTCGTGAAGGCGTCAAGCTATTTTTGAAAGGCCCCAAGTGCTTTTCTGACAAGTGCGCCATTGAACGGCGCAACTTTGTGCCCGGCCAGCATGGCCGCGATCGCAAGGGCAAGGCCAAGATTGTTGGCTATGGCTTGCAGTTGAGAGAAAAGCAGAAGGCCAAGCGCATGTACTTCGCCCAAGAGGGTCAGTTCCGCGCGTACTACGAAAAGGCCAGCCGCGCCCCAGGCGTCACCGGCGAATTGCTATTGCAGCAGTTGGAGCGCCGCTTGGACAGCGTTGCCTTTCGTTTGGGCTTTGCCATTTCGCGCCGTCAGGCACGCCAAGTTGTGCGCCACGGCCACGTCGAAGTGAATGGCCGCAAGGTGAACATTCCCTCGTTCCAAGTGAGCGTGGGCGATGAGATTCGCGTTCGCGAAGGCAGCAAAAGCCTGCCCATCTTCGCCACTGCGTCCGAGTACAGCGGTCAGGGCCACGCGCCCAACTGGCTGACCATCGACCGCAATAGCCTGAGCGGCAAGGTGCTCTCGCTGCCGAAGCGCGAAGATATTCAGTTGCCGGTCAACGAGCAGTTGATCGTCGAGTTGTACAGCAAGTAGGCGCGGCGCTGTTCGGGTCGCCCCAGTGAGACTCCGGCGTTTGCCCCGCGCAGACGCCGGATGCAGAAGATGCCGCTTCGTGCGGCATTCCAATCGATTGAAGGAGAACAGGCGCGGCCGTTGCAGAATGCTTCGCGACGTTTGCCGTGCAGGAGATTACACCTATGTTGTGGCGAGGATTTCAAAAACCGAAGCGTCTCTCTGTGGACGTGGAGACACTCACCGAGAAATATGGCAAGTTCAGCGCGCAGCCCTTTGAGCGCGGATTCGGCACCACGGTAGGCAATGCCCTGCGGCGCGTGCTGCTCTCCTCAATCGAAGGCGCGGCGGTGACCGCTGTGCGCGTGGAAGGCGTGCTGCATGAGTTTCAGGCACTGCCCGGTGTGGTGGAAGACGCAACCGACCTGATTCTGAATTTGAAGCAGGTTCCCTTTAAGCTGAACGGCGAAGGCCCCAAGGCCATTTATCTGCGTGCCGATCAGCCGGGCATCGTTACCTCTGGCATGATTGAAGCCGACGGTGACGTGGAGATCCTCGACAAGAATGTGTATATAGCCACGGTGAGCGAAGGCGGCAAGCTGGACATGGAGATGCGCTTGAATCGCGGGCGCGGCTACGTCTCTGCGGACAAAAACTTCGACGCCGATTTGGGTATTGGCTTTATCCCGGTCGACTCGGTACACTCGCCCGTGCGCAAGGTCAACTACACGGTGGACGCAGCCCGCTTGGGGCAGATCACTGACTACGACAAGCTGACGTTGGAGGTTTGGACGAATGGCAGCATTCTGCCAGCCGACGCGATTGGCCTTGCCGCCAAGCTGCTCAAGGACCACATGAGCATCTTCATCAACTTTGAAGAAGAGATTGAGGCCGGCAGCGCTGGCGACACTGGCAGCGGACTGCACGGCAATGACAATCTGAACCGTTCGGTCGAAGAGTTGGAGCTTTCTGTGCGCAGCTACAACTGCCTGAAGAATGCCAACATCCAGACCATCGGCGAACTGGTGCAGAAGACCGAAGCCGAAATGCTCAAGACCAAGAATTTTGGTCGCAAGTCGCTGAACGAGATCAAAGAAATCCTGGCGCAGATGGGTCTGTCGTTGGGAATGCGGATCGACGAGAGCGGCAACCCAGTCCCAGGCCCGACCAGCATTCTGCCCGCAGCGGTTTTGAGCGGCGCTGTCCGGTTTGAGGATGATGAAGATGAAGAAGAGGACTTCGACGACGAAGCACTGGCGACGAAGGACGATGCGGAGAGTTTCTAACTCCACTGCAATTTTTTTGAACTGAAGAATTCGAACTGAGAGAGATTGGCCATGCGTCATCGCAATGCAGGATTCAAACTAGGACGAAACACCAGCCACCGCCGCGCCATGCTGCGCAACCTGGTTACGTCTATTCTTCTGGAGGATCGCGTCCAGACCACCATCACCAAAGCCAAGGCGGCCCGTCCGGAAGTGGAACGAATGATCACACTGGGCAAGCGCGGCGATTTGCACGCACGCAGACAGGCACTGTCCTATCTGCAGACGGGCGAAGCTGTCACGCGGCTCTTTGATACCGTCGCGCCCCGCTACGGCGAGCGCAACGGCGGTTATCTGCGCATTCTGCGCGCGGGCTTTCAAAAAGGAGACGGAGCGGAAATCGCCTTTGTCGAATTGCTCGGAGCAGAAAAGCACTTGGACGAAAAGCGCCAAAAGAGCGCCAATGCCCGGCAGAAGCGTCGCGATGCCGTGGCCGCGTCCATGAAGGAAAGCGAAGAGAGCGGCGACAAGGAATAAGTTCCGCTCATCCGCGCAAGAACTACGGGCACAGACTTCGGTCTGTGCCCGTTTTCATTTCAATTTCATAGAAGAACTTCGGTTGGCCCATCCTAGCCGCGCTCGTTTGCGGCTAAGGTGGGAATGTAGCTCTAGTGGGTGGTCTGCAATGTGAAAGGAGCATCGGTGCGCGTGCTCAACGGATCGCGTACAACAAACTCCACAAACGCGCGCCAGCTTTCGGCCTCGGCTAGAAAAGCGTCGTGGCCGTGGTGCGATTGCACTTCTACATAATTGCAATGCACACCGGCGCGGCGGCAGCGATTGGCCAAGTCTTGAATGTCGGCTGCGGGGAAGAGCCAATCCGAAGAGATGCCGGCCAGCAAGACGCGCGCCTGAATTCTGCGCAGCGCTTCTTGTTCGTTGGCGTAGCCCCGCGCCAGGTCAAAGTTATCCATCGATCGCGTGATGGCAATGTAGCTGTTGGCATCGAAGCGGTCGATGAAGATGCGTCCCTGATAGTCCAGGTATCCGGCCACGTCATAGCGCGCGCTCATGTTGAGCGTTGGGTCTTCATTTCCCGTGCGATTGAACCTGCGTCCAAAGCGCTCGCTAAACAACTCCGGCGATTTATAGGTGCAGCTCGCAATGCCGCGCGCCAGCGACAAGCCGCCCGCAGGTTGCTGGTCGGGCGCGTATCTCCCACCCTTCCACGCCGGGTCCAGATAAATGCTCTGCCGCTGTAGGTGATTCAGCGCCAGCCCCATGGCGGAAAGCGGTGTGGCTCCCGTGGCGAAGCAGTTGGCAACGCGCTCTGGATAATCCACCGCCCATTGCAACGCTTGCATGCCGCCGATCGAGGGGCCGATGACGGCGCGCAGCCGGTGAATGCCCAGATGATCCATCAATTGCGCCTGCCCGCGCACGATGTCGCGGATGCTGACCACAGGAAAATCCGGACCGTACGGTACGCCGGTTTCAGGATTGGTTGAAGCAGGCCCGGTCGAGCCATAGCAGGAGCCAAGCGCGTTGACGCCGAGAATGCAATGCGTCTTCGGGTCCAGCGGATGGCCGTCCAGAAACATCTCGCTCCACCAGTCGGCCACGCGCGCAGAGCCGCTCAGCCCATGGCAGAGCAGCACGGCGTTGTCGCGCGCGGCGTTCAGGTGGCCATATTGCACGTAGCGCAGCGAAGCCTGTGGCAAGTTTGCCCCGGATTCAAGCGCAAACGGCGCTCCGCCGTTCAGCAGAAAATCTGCTTCCACGTCGGGCTGGAGCGCCAATGGAGTGGGTTTTGCCATGACCATCCTTTATGCGTGTACGGCTTCCTTCTTGCGGCCCGCTCCCACTTGCGCAAAGGCCTGATCGAGATCGGCGAGAATGTCGTCGATATCCTCAATGCCCACGGAGAGCCGGATCAGATTCGGCGTTACGCCGGTTGAGTTCTGCTCTTCGCCGCTCAACTGCTGGTGCGTCGTCGATGCCGGGTGAATTACCAACGACTTGGCGTCGCCAATGTTGGCCAGCAGGCTGAAGAGCTGGAGCGAGTCAATGAACTGCTTGCCCGCTTCATATCCGCCGCGAATGCCAAAGGTGACGATCGCGCCCTGGCCCTTGGGCAGATACTTCTTTGCGCGTGCGTGATACTTGCTGCTGGCCAAGCCGGGATAGTTGACCCACTCCACCGCCGGATGCTTCTCCAGATGCTTAGCCACGGCGAGTGCATTCTCCGCATGGCGCTGCACGCGCAGGTGCACGGTCTCAATGCCTTGCAGAATCAGGAACGCATTGAAGGGCGACAAACACGCTCCGGTGTCGCGCAGACCTTGCAGCCGTGCCTTCAAGATGAAGGCGAGGTTGCCAAAGGTCTTCGAGTACAGCAGCCCGTGGTAGGAAGGATCGGGGTTGACGAAGTCGGGGAAGCGACCGGACGCGGCCCAGTCAAACTTGCCGCCATCGACGATGACGCCAGCGATGCTGCTGCCGTGTCCGCCGAGAAACTTGGTGGCCGAGTGGATCACAATGTCCGCGCCGTGGTCCAGCGGACGGCACAGGATGGGCGAGGGGATGGTGTTGTCCACGATCAGCGGCAGCTTGTGCTCATGCGCAATTGCGGCCAGCTTTTCTAGGTCCACCACGTCCAGCTTGGGGTTGCCCAGTGACTCGGTGTAGACGGCCTTGGTGCGCGCGTTGATGGCCTTGCGCAGTCCCTCGAAGTCGTCGGCGTCGACAAAGCGCACCGTGATGCCCAGCTTCGGCAGCGTGTAATGAAACAGATTGTAGGTGCCGCCGTAGAGCGAAGTGGTGGAAACGATCTCGTCGCCAGAGTTGGCAATGGTCAAAATCGCCAGCGTTTCTGCTGCCTGGCCGGAGGCCGTCGCCAGAGCGGCTACGCCGCCTTCCAGAGCAGCCACGCGCTTTTCCAGCACGTCGGTCGTCGGATTCATCAGGCGCGTATAAATATTGCCGAATTGCTGGAGGCCAAAGAGCGATGCAGCGTGGTCGGCATTGTCAAAGGTGTAGGACGTGGTCTGGTAAATGGGCACGGCCCGCGACTTGGTGACGGGATCGGCGGTCTGGCCAGCGTGGACGGCCAGCGTTGCGGGGCGGTGCTGCGGTGCTTCGGGTTGCGACATGGAGTTCTCCTAGTGCTGTGAAGTTTTTCTCAGTTTCCAATTTCTTCCGGGCAAAACAAAACCCACGCTCGGTCGGTGGAGCCGTGGGTCGCTTGTTACTCTGCTGCTTTGTCTATTACGCCAGTTGCAAGCCCAGAGGAAGCCGCCCACGGATGCACATTGGCATCCGCATCGACATCGACATGAGCTGGATTGTTTGCTTCATAACCTGCAAGTACTGTACAGGAAGGGCTTTTCCCAGTCAAGAAGGGAATTTACCGAATTTTCATGGGGGAAACGCTCCATTTGTTCCCCTGCTGCGTCTAATTAGAAAACGCCCTGAAAGCAATGGGATTATTCTAGTGGCACGGCTGTCTTGCCAAAGTGGGCGGACGTTCCCGAATCGATTGAGAAGAGGATGGAGTTGGCGATGCGAGCAGCGAGCCGTTTGCGTACGGCCTTGGAACGGGAAAATTTTCTGGTGGCACCGGGTGCCTATGATTGCCTGACGGCGAAGGCGGTTGAGCGTGCGGGGTACTCCGCGATCTACATGACGGGCATGGGCACCTCCGTCAGTCGTCTCGGACTGCCGGATTATGGGCTGGCCACCATGTCGGAGATGGTCGCCAATGCTTCTGCCATGGCAGACTCGGTGGAGATTCCCATCATCGCTGATGCCGACACCGGCTATGGAAATGAACTGAACATGACCCGCACCGTGCGTGAGTATGAGCGCCACGGCGTCGCGGGCATTCATGTTGAAGATCAAGTTTTCCCCAAGAAGTGCGGCCATCTCGACCAGAAGCAGGTGATTTCGCAAGAAGCATACCTGAGCAAGATTCGCGCGGCAGTCGATGCGCGCCAGAGCGAAGACTTTGTCATCATCGCGCGCACGGACGCCAACGGAGTCCTCGGATTTGAGGCGGCATTAGAGCGCGCCAATGCTGCGTTGGAGGTGGGGGCGACCATGGCTTTGGTCGAGGCTCCCGTCACCGTCGAACAATTGCGCTCGGTACCGCAGCGCGTCGGCGGGCCGTGTGTGTTGAACGTTCTGGTGGGCGGCAAGAGTCCGCTGCTGTCGCTGGATCAAGTTGCGGAGATGGGCTACCGTGCCGTGCTGCTCTCGGACCTGTTGTTGGGAACATTGATAGCACGTTGCGATGAAGTGCTGGCCGAGGTGCGCACCTCCCGCGAGCCGCTGGGATTTCCCAATGCGCTCAGTCCGAAGGCCATCTTTCAACGTTTCGGTTCCGAGCGCTGGGACAAACTACGCAGTGAGACTACGGAATCAGCGGTGCAATAAGTTCGTTCTGGGAGTGTTGCGTGCGCCAGGTTACATCACTTCGTCAGGACGGGATGTAACCTGCAGTTCTAGTAAGTGGCTGAAAAAGGCGAAGACGATTAACTGGCAGGTGATTGCGCCGCACATGTCCAGCAGCACATCAAACGGGGATCCAGTGCGTTGTGGCAAAAAGCTCTGGTGAAATTCATCCAAGCCAGAGAGCACCAGCGTGGAGAGTAACGCCACGGCTGCCGCGCGCAGTGTTGCCGACAGGGCAGAGTAGGCGCGGTTCAGGCGGAAGGTCATGCGCCAGGCGCGAAAATAGACCACGCTGACCGTGCCATAGGCAAAGAAATGTCCCACTTTGCGAATGCTGAAAAGTAGTACTTTCCAAGTGTGATCCTGAAAAGGCCCGAAGATTTTTTCCAGCAGCGGTCGCAGCAGGTGACTGGTGTTGCTGGCTGAAAACGCATCGCTCGAAGAGATGGCGATTAGCAGTGCGCAGATCGCCGCTGGAATCCAAGCGTGCAGCAGAACCCGCTTGCGTTTACTCAACATGATAATTGGGCGCCTCGCGCGTGATGATAACGTCATGTACGTGGCTCTCGCGCAGTCCGGCATTGGAGATGCGCACGAAGCGCGCCTTTTCCTGCATGTCTGGAATAGTTGCGCAGCCCAGGTAGCCCATGCCCGATCGCAAGCCGCCGACAAGCTGATAGACCATGGACTCCAACGGCCCGCGATAGGGTACGCGGCCTTCAATGCCTTCGGGTACAAACTTCGCCAAGCGGTTCATCGCCGTGTTTTCACGACTGGTCAGGGACGTGCGCCCCTCTGGCTCTTCCATGTCGCTTGCGCTTTGGAAGTAGCGCTCGCCGGAGCCTTGCGCCATGGCGGACAGAGATCCCATGCCGCGATAGGTCTTGAAGGAGCGCCCCTGGTACAGAATTGTCTCGCCCGGGCTTTCATCCACGCCGGCAAAGAGGGAGCCGATCATGATCGCACTGGCCCCGGCGGCTATGGCCTTGGCGACATCGCCAGAGTACTTGATGCCACCGTCGGCGATGATGGGTACGTTGTGTTGTTTGGCCGCGCGGTAGGCCTCGGAAATCGCTGTGATCTGCGGCATCCCTGCGCCGGTCACCATGCGCGTGGTGCAGATGGATCCCGGCCCGATGCCGACCTTGATCGCATCCGCTCCGGCCTCAATCAAAGCCAGCGCGCCTTCATACGTGGCGATGTTGCCGGCCATCAGATCGATGTGCGGGAAATGCTTCTTCAGCGTGCGCACTGCATCCAACACGCGCGACGAGTGCCCGTGCGCAGAGTCCACAGCCAGCGCATCCACGCGATTGCGCACTAACTCCTGCGCACGTTCCAGAAAATCTCCCGTTGCGCCGACGGCTCCGGCCACGCGCAAACGGCCCTGGGAATCTTTGGCTGCATTTGGATACTTCAGCTTCTTTTGGATGTCCTTGACGGTGATGAGGCCCTTGAGTTCGTAGCGATCGTTGACCACCAACAACTTTTCCACGCGGTGGTTGTGCAGAATTTTTTCTGCTTCTTCGAGCGTGGTGCCCACCGCCACAGTGATGAGATTCTGCTTGGTCATCACCTCATTGACGGGAATATGCGTGCGTGTTTCAAAGCGCAAATCACGATTTGTCAGAATGCCGACCAGCTTCTTGTCCTTCGTCACCGGCACGCCCGAGATTTTGTAGCGCCGCATCACATCGAGCGCTTCGGAGATGGGCTGCTCCGGCGTGATTGTCACCGGATCGACAATCATGCCGCTCTCGGAGCGCTTTACCTTGTCAACCTCGCCGGCCTGTTGCTCGATGGTCAGATTGCGATGGATGACGCCGAGGCCGCCCTGCTGGGCCATGGCAATGGCCAGCCGTGATTCGGTAACCGTATCCATCGCTGCGCTCAGCAATGGAGTGTTGACAGTAATGTTGCGTGTCACGCGTGTCTGCGTGCTCACCTGCGTGGGCACCACATCGCTGTAGGCCGGCACGAGCAGCACATCGTCAAAGGTCAGCGCTTCAGGTACGGGAAATTCAATCATAAAATTTGGGCCATCGCTGGGTCTGGGCTGGGGTCGAAGCCGGAGCCATTGCCGGAATCAGGTGCTGGGTGCTGCTTGCAGCCTGTGAGTGCCAGGTGGAAGGCTTCAGGATGGGCATGTCTGATTGTAGGATTTTCAGTGCGTTCCGGCAAACAGGTCTGCGCTCGTGCAGAAAAATCGACCGGTTGAGTGGATAGGAATCTGCGAGTACTTGGATTATTGGATGCCGTGGTGTCTGGTGCCAGGTGCCGGTTCCGGGTGCCCCAGGTCTCGCTTTTGAGACCTGGGTTCTTGCACTTCTAAAATCTGCAGGTACCCCATCCTTCGCACCTTGGCGAAGGGGGGACTGCGTGAGGCTCTCGTTGGAAAATAATGTCGCTGTCCGACACCGTACATCCCACCCTTGCGCTGTAAGGATGGGGATCCGGCACCGTTTCGCCGCTTGAAAAGATTTTGGCGGTTCGGCCTGCACAAAGCCGCTTGCCGCTCGCTGCAGCCGTCGTGGAATCCCCGATTCGCTTCCCGAGGGTTAACGGCTGGACTCCATTCCTTCGGAGCCGGATGTCTGGTATCCTCAGCTTTTTGGTAGCGTGCGAAGCCGTACGCCAGATGCGCACAGAAAGAATGAGCAGCCATGCCGGAAGATCGGGCAAAAAAGCATCATAAAGACCGCATGGCGGAAACGCTGCGCGAAGAGATCAGTTCCATGATCGAAGGCGAGCTGAGCGACCCACGCATTCACTTTGCCTATGTCACTGAGGTTGCCATCGCGCCCGGCGGCAAGTCGGCACAGATCTTTATCGCCATTGAGGGCCAAGACGACGAGGAGCGCGAGACGCTGGACGGCCTGATGGCGGCCAAGGGCTACATTCGCCACGAGCTGCTGGAGCGGCTGGGAAAACGCCACATTCCGGAGCTGGTATTTACCATCGACCGCTCGCAGCGGTTTCAATCGCGCATGGACGCGCTGCTGGGCCGCGCGGAGCGCAACGCAAAGAGAACCATGGCACGCGCCGCTGCACAATCCGCTGCGCAAGCTACATCGCTTTCTGCGCAAGCCGCAGAAGCGCAGCCCGCTACGCACCAGAAAGATACGGAGCCATGACGTCGCGTCGCGCGCATCACAAACATGCCGATTCGCGCTCCGCATCTGCCCCGGCACAGGCCCCCGTGGAATTGCTGACGGCAATTCGAGAGCGCCAAACCTTTCTGATCACGGCGCATGCACGCCCGGATGGGGACGCGGTCGGCTCGATGCTGGGCTGCGCGCTGCTCTTGGAGCAGATGGGCAAGCAGGTGGACTTGGCGCTGCGCGACCGCGTGCCCACGATCTATCGAACACTACCCGGGGCGGAACGCATTCGCTGCACGCCATCCATCGACTCAACGTATGATGCTGTGCTGCTGCTCGAATGCGATGGCATCGAGCGCACGCGCCTGCGCGGGTTGGAGGGGCAGTATCTGCTCAACATTGACCACCATGTAAGTGGGCGCAATTTTGCCGCGATTAATTGGATTCATCCGCCTGCAAGTGCAGTGGGGGAACTCGTCTATTGCTTAGCGCAAAGCCTGGGAGCCACCGTGACCCCGGAGATGGCCACCTGCCTGTACACGGCGCTGCTGAGCGATACAGGAGCTTTTTGCTATCAAGGCACACGGGCGCAAACCTTCGCGCTGGCGCAGGCTTTGGTGGAGCATGGGGCCGATCCATCGCAGATTGCGCGCGATGTCTACTTCAGCAATCCACAATCAAAGATGCGCTTGTTGGGCGCAGCGCTGGCCACGTTGCAACTCGAAGGCAAGATTGCCTGGCTTTGGGTGACGCATGGCGATATGGTGCGCTGCGGCGCGGTCGAAGAGGACTGTGAGGGCATCGTCAACTACGCGATTGGCATCGCGGGCGTGGAAGTGGCCGTGTTTCTGCGCGAGCTGCCCGACCATCGGCTGCGCCTGAGCCTGCGCAGCAAGGGCAGCTTCAGCGTAGCCAGCGTGGCGGAGGACTTGGGCGGTGGCGGCCATGCCAATGCCAGCGGCTGCACGCTGGAAGGCCCGCTGTTTGCAGCCATTGACACGATTCTTCGTGAATTGCGCCAGCGGCTGTCGCAGACGTCCGTGCTTGGCGTGGCGTAGTCTGAGGATGGCCTTATGCTGCAGATGGGTTCCGTTTCGAGAGCAGACTTGATACCCTGAGCATTTGAAATCAGCAGCGCCTTCCGCATGGATGGAAGGGGAGTTTCCATCACGCTTTGCAGAAAGGAAAGAACACCGACCATAATGGGCAAGCGCACACAACAGGAGACGTGGAAGCAGTACTTGCCCGGCGGCAGCTATTGGCAAAACCCCAACGCGGCCATGCTGGCCGAGGTAGCCGTGCTGCTGGTGTTCACCACACTTTTCATCTTTTTTGGACTGGTGCCACTACTGGGTGGCAGCGTGTTAGGCCTGGTTGGCGCGGATGAACCTCGCTACGCGCAAGTGGCCCGCGAGATGCTCGCGCGGCACGATTATGTAACGCCCATCCTATACGGGAAGCCTTGGCTGGAAAAGCCAGCTCTCTACTACTGGCGTGCGATGTTCGCATTTAAAGAGTTTGGGGTGCATGATTGGGCGGCGCGGTTGCCCTCGGCCAGCTTCGCCTTTGCGCTGATCCTGCTCATCTATCTGCACATGCGCCGTTTTCGTTTTGGTGGGCAGTTGGAGGCCGCGCTCATCACGGCTTCCTGTGTCGGCATTATCAGCTTTGCCCGTGGTGCGTCCACGGATATGCAGCTGGCCGCACCGTTTTGTATTGGCATGCTGGGCTGGTACGCCTGGTATGAGACGAATAAAAAATTCTGGCTTTTTGACCTGTATTTTTTTGTAGGCGCGGCCACGCTGGCCAAGGGGCCGGTTGCTCCCGCGCTGGCCTTCTGCATTATTTTTCTCTTCACTGCACTGCGCCGGGAGTGGTCATTGCTGCGCCGCACCATCTGGCTGCCGGGCGTGCTGCTCTATCTGGCGATGGTACTGCCCTGGTTCATTGCCGTGCAGCATCGCAACCCACAATTTCTGCGCGTATTCTTTTTGCAGCATAATTTGGAACGCTTCGCCACGGATCGCTTCCACCATTCCCAGGCATTCTGGTATTACCTGCCGGTGCTCTGCATTGCGCTGCTGCCGTGGACGGTGATCGCGTGCAGTGCTTTTGCAGAAGCTATTCGTAACTCTCTGGATGAATGGCGTGTGCGTTGCGCACCGCATCGCTATGTGGGCACACCGCGCGCAGGCGACGCTTTCCCTGAGTTTCTTGTGCTCTGGGCCGTGTTTCCGGTGCTCTTTTTCAGCTTTTCGCAATCCAAGCTTCCCGGCTACATCCTGCCGTCGATTCCGCCCATCACCATTTTGACCGGCGATTATTTGAACCGAATCCGCGTACGCGGTCTGCATCCTTGGCTATTGCTGGCCCACGCGGGAACGGCGGGACTCTTGGTCTTTACGGCGCTCATTTTTCCGCATGTGCTGGTGCATCCGCATGCCCTGCCGCCGACGCAGGTGTTGGTGGCCGCAGGCATGATTGCGCTGGCCCTTACCATTGCCATTCCTGTGGTGGTTTTGCGCTATGGAACAGGGCGCCTGCGTATTGCAACCTTGGTTCCCGTTCTGTTGGCTTTGGTCTTTTTGCTGGGCACGCGCAACGGGCAGCTACTCGATCAGATTTATTCTGCGCGCACACTGGCTGGGCAAATCGCAGCTATCCCTAATGCCCCGCCGCTGGTTTGCGTGGATCAGGCTCGGCGTGATGTCTGGTATGGATTAGCCTTTTATCGCAATCAGCGCATTCCCAGTTATGGGAAGGATGGCATTCCCGCCGCCGAGCACATTCTCGTTGTCAGCGATCGTGCCGTTCCCACGTTGCGCGCTACGCTGGCGGGTCGACAATATGAGCCGCTCTTTGGCTATGCACCGCAAAATCTGGTTGTGTATCGCGTCTTCGCAAAATAATTCGTTCGGTTCCATCCATCAAAGATCGTTGCCGATATCCGAGGGTACCGTTTCTGGAATGGCCTGAGGCACGGGTGTATCCGCGGTCCCAAAGCTGCGGAAGATGCGTTTATATCCAGCACCCACTGGCGTTTTATCCTGCAAAAATATCAAAAAGGATGTGAAGACGATGCTGAACAGCACCACGGCATAGGTGCTGTTTTGGATCAGGTCGCCTCCCTGCACGCCCTGCTGCAAGGGAATGCCGGCCAGCACCGCCGCCGCCAATCCCTTGGGTGCCATGGCCGCCATGCGGCTCGCATCGGATTGCGAGATCGTGCGTGCAACTCCATAGCGCACAATCGGAATGCGCAATATGTAGATCAGTACCGTGACGGCAAATCCGAACCCGATCCACCACCGGTTGTGGACTTGAATGGATAGGCCAATGTAGACAAAGAAAAATGTTTTCAGTAAAAATACGATCTCAGAAAAGAAGGATTTCTCATTTTCATTCAGCCCCACTGGATCCAGAAAAGGAATCTTCTTAGCAATCACCTGACTCAACCAGAGTTCATTGCCCAGGCCAATGCCAAAGGCTAGCGCAGCGATGGCTCCGCTGTAGCCCAACATCTCTGTGATGCCATAGATCAAAAACACGAAGGCCGCCGTGGTGAACATCGCGTTCTGCAATGCGCGGGTACGGTTCAAAACGCTGGACCAAAGTAGTGCGCCGAGCACACCAATGATCGATGCGATGAGAAACGAGGCCACCACGGAGCCAGCCACATTCCCCCAGCGAACACTGCCCAAGCGCAGACCATCCAGCAGCGCGAGCGCAAAGACAATCGACAGCACGTCGCTTACGGAAGACTCCAGAAACAAGATTGCCGCCGCGTCCTCGGACATTCCCAACTGACTGGACATCGGGATCACCACGGCTGGCGAGGTTCCACCTAAAATGCAGCCCAGAATGAAGGAGCGCATTGGCCCCAAGTGTGCCAGCTTCCACGCGGCCAGGGCTACCACTACGGCCGTACCAACAAAGTTGAGCGTGGCCAACCGCAATGTTCCCGGCAGCGCCTTTTGCAACGTCTCTACGCGGAGTCCTGTGCCACTTTCAAACAAAATCAGCACCAGCGTGACGGTGGTAAACACCGGGCCAACACTGCCAAAATCGGCAGGACTGACCAGATGCGTCAGCGGACCTAGAATCAGTCCAATGCTGATGAGCAGCAGTACATCGGGCACGCGCGTTTTGGTAAACAAAGATACAAAAAGGTGCGCACCAAAGACCAACGCTCCCACAAACGCTATAACCAGAGCTGGATGCATCCATCCTCCACAGAAGAAAACATGGGATGCTGCATTTTCGCATGTTCAGCGTAAACATTGCATGCTTCGATGGCTCAATCAAAGCCAAGCGCAGCAATCATGGGCAGAATGAGACAGGTTGCTGGTCTGGATTCGTTCCAAGAAAAATGCTTCCACTTCGCTGCAGCATCCCCTACACTCATTGCATTGAGCGCTGGCTGTGTTTTGTGCATGGAAAATGCCGCTGCGCGGTTGCTTTGTTTGCCTTGCTCTGAGTGTCGTGGCTTCTTCTCTCCAACTCGAATTTTTAGACCTGCGCCATTTTCGCGCCCAGGACCTGCGCGCGCTGCTCGACGAAGAGAGTGCGTTGTGGCGCGAACGTCTGCATTGGGACTACCGCGGCTCGGCCAGCCTGCTGCTGCAATATGTCGACTCACATCTGCTCATCGGCTATGTGGCCGTGGATCAGGGCAAGGTCTGCGGCTACACCTTTTGCGTGCAGGAACAGGCCAAGGCCATCGTGGGCGATGTCTTTGCAACGCGCGCGCAGGCAACCCTCCCCACTGCGGGGGTGGAAAAGAAGCTGCTGGATCATCTTTTAGAGACGCTGCGCGCCACGCCGGGTATCGAGCGAATTGAGGCGCAATTTCTACTCCATCCGCACGGACAACACCACGCCAGCTTTGCGCAAGCTGGCTTTGATCTCTACAAGCGGTTGTACCTCGTTAGCAGTTTGGAGCACCGGACGCAAGAACCTGCCCGGGAACGCCTGCTCTTTGAGGGCACACTGCTGCTGCGCCGCTGGCAAGACAGCGACTTTGACGCCGCTGCACACAACATTACGGCAGCCTATGCCGGAAACATTGACAGCACGATTAATGATCAATATTGTTCCGTTGCGGGAGCGAGCCGTTTTCTGCATAACATTGTGCGTTTTCCCGGATGCGGGCAATTCGCAGCGGATGCTTCCTGGGTGGTTCTGGATGAGAAAACCGGCACGTTGCAGGCTCTGCTGCTCGCTTCGCGCATCAGTGAAGAGGCCGGACACATCACGCAAGTCTGCGTGGCTCCGCATTTGCGTCAGCGAGGTTTGGGGCGTTTGCTGCTGGAGGCGGGAGCGCAAAGTCTACGCGCGCTCGGCTGCACGCTGGCAACGTTGACGGCGACCGAGAATAACGAAGCCGCCATACGACTCTACACAGACATGGGGTACCGAACCCTGCATACATTTGATGCCGTGCTGTGGAGACAGTAATTCTGGCGTGCTCTATCGCTGTGGGGAACGAAGTTGCGCTGCTGCGGTTTGCGCATGGTGCGCATGGCAAATCGCAATCGCCAATGCGTCGGATGCGTCGAGCGGCTCTGGCGGGGTGTGGAGTTGCAGGAGCCGCATTACCATGAATCGCACCTGCTCTTTGTCGGCCAATCCATAGCCGGTAACTGCGGACTTGATCGCAAGCGGTGCGTATTCGGCGATGGTGATTTTCTGCATCGCGGCGGCAAGCAGCGCTACGCCACGCGCCTGGCCCAGCAGCAGTGCCGTACGACTGTTCGCCGCGTGGAAGACCTCTTCAATAACGACCACGTCGGGTGCATGGCGCACGATCAACGTGGTGAGTTCAGAAAAAATTGTGCAGAGGCGTTCTGGCATCGCCGTCCGCTTTTGCAGATGAATCGCACCACAGTCAATGGCGCTTAGCCTGCCTGCGGCATCGCTTTCCACGATGCCGTAGCCCGTAAACTGCGTCCCGCAATCAATGCCAAGGATTCGCACGGTGGTGTGCGCAAGTACTAGCGCGAGATTCCTTCCAGGGGTGAGGAGGCGGTTGCATACAGCTTCCGCTGCATTCTTCCAGCCAAATATGCCTGTCGTCCGGCCAGCACAGCGTGCTGCATGGCTTCTGCCATCAGCACCGGATTGTTCGCATGGGCGATGCCAGAGTTCATCAACACGGCATCCGCGCCCAGTTCCATGGCAATGGATGCGTCCGAAGCCGTACCCACGCCGGCGTCCACGATCAGGGGAACTTCCGTGATGCGCTCACGCAGAATGCGCAGATTGGCCGTGTTTTGGATCCCTAAACCACTGCCGATGGGCGCTCCCAACGGCATTACCGCTGCTGCGCCTGCATCGATGAGCCTGCGCGCGACCACGATGTCGTCGGAGGTGTAGGGCAAAACCGTGAAGCCTTCCTTGACCAGCACACGCGTGGCTTCCAGCGTTGCCTGCACGTCCGGATACAGCGTCTGCTGGTCTCCGATGACCTCAATCTTTACCCAGTCGGAGAGTCCAACTTCACGCCCTAAGCGTGCCGCGCGAATGGCCTCTTCTGCGGTATAGCAACCCGCTGTATTCGGCAGCAAAAAATATCTACGCGGATCGATAAAGTCCAACAGGGACTCTTTACTGCGGTCAAGATTGACGCGGCGTACAGCCACAGTGACCATCTCCGCGCCGCTGGCTTCGATGGCACGCTGTGTCTCGGCTCCGTCTTTATATTTGCCTGTGCCAACGATCAGCCGCGACTGAAAGGCCTTGCCTGCGATGACCAATGTGTCCATGCGCCTATTGTAAGACTGCTGCTACTGTTGTTGCCAGGTTGCATCCACTTGGATGGGAATCTCATTGCGGATCGGCACGGTAAAAAAGGATGGCGGATCAATCTTGAAATCCGAAACCGTGGCGGGAATTGTTCCCACAATGTGCCGCTCCTTGCCCTGTATGGTTTGGGTGAAGGGCACCTGTTTGTATTGCACGGTCTGGCCGGAGAATTGAATCTCCAAGTCGCAATGCAGCACCGGGCCATTCAATTGGGACTCTGGCAGGCTCAGGCGCACGGTGACCATGGGGAACTGCGCGCCGCGCGTTACTTGCAGCATGTGTAGATCACGGTTGCTGTCGCCGGAGTCGAAGGTCTGCACCGGCACAGCAACCAGAAAATTGCATTGCCCGGCGTTGCAAACCCCCTTGCCGCGCGCCGCGTGGCTGGTGCCATGAATGACATGTAGCGGGTGTGTCACCGTGTAGGTGAGCGAGGATTTTTCCAGCGTCCACGATCCGTCCGCGTAGGCGAACGTTGGCGGCAGTACGAGCATTAGGATGGCGATCCAAAAGGATTTGCGCATGATAGAGACTCCTTGGTGAAATAAAGGTACAGTAGCCTCGTCAAAAGAAAATCAACACTTCGCCCAAATCTTCGTGTCATTTCAAGCGAAAGTCCTGTTTACAACCGCAGTTCAGAACTCTGCGGCAAGGCGCGTACAGACACCTTTAAAACTTCAAATGAATTGGCCAGGAAACAGCGATGATCGATCCCGTGTAGGCAAGGACGGTGACGGCTGCCACGGCACCATGAGCGGCTGCGATGCCATGCACCTTCTGGCCTTTTTCTTCCTGACTTAACGCCATGCCGCCCAATATCGGCGTCAGAATCATGCCCGGGCCGTGAATCCAGACGAGCGCCTTATGCACACGAATGGCCCCTTTCGGTTTAACGCCGGGAATCTTCGGTGCGCGAATCGCATAGTAGGCCGTTGCGGCATAAAGTGTCGCCGTCAGGGAACCCAGCGCGGCGTGCAGATCAACATTGGCATCGCTCGGTGGCGTGATCGTTGGAGTCGTCGATCCATGCGTGAAGTGCGACTTGGCTCCCCCGGAGACCAGCACGCTGGCATACATCGGGGCCAGTGTGATGAGGCCCAGACGTTGATGCACTTTGAGCATGTGCGTGCGTTTGTCCAGACGTGCTTGTTCGGCAGCATTGGCCTTGGTTTGGCTGGGTGCAAATCCCAAGTCGCCCAGGGAGAGCGCGCCATTTTGATCCGCGCCAGCATCCGGCTTTGCCGCGGGGGGAGCGGAGGTTGTTTGCACCTCCGGCGCATCCGGCAAATCTGCCGACGCCAGCAGGGAATCGCTGACTGTGACCGAGGAGGATGTGTGTGTGGGCGCGACGGAACTGGACGCCTGTGCCGAACAGACCTGCGCGGAAGTACACGCCAAAACGGCAATCAAAAGCAAGAGAAAAGGTTTTTTCATGGCTGCATGCGTGTTCAGACACACAAGAGCAAAGGTCTTGCGATGGAGACTTCCGGTGCACTCTCTGAATCTTTTTTGATGCTAGCCCGGTGGATTTTTTTTTGCAAGTGCGTTGCCACATGCTTGGGAGTGGGATATTCTGAGTACGCAGCGAGCACAACGTTCTGCGCCGGTCTTGCTTTACGGCTCCTCTTTAGGTTGCCTGTGGCTCCGGTTCGTTCATCCTTCTGCAACCAACCTCGTGTTGAATCTTTCTTGGGAACCGCATACCTCTCCGTGTGCGTGGATATTTGTATGGTCATTTTGCTCTTCGGCCTGATACTGGTGCCGCCAGCGCCTGTTTTTTCCGGCGCGCCACAACCCGCCGCATCGGCTGCGCCATCCGCGCTGCCCGCAGCTCCACGTCCACAGGAGACCGCGTACCCGAATGTTTCCACGCTGCTGCTGCCCAGCGATGTTTGGGCCGATATGCCGCAAGGACGCGGGGAATCCGCTGTGATTCCTGCGCCGGAGTCTGCATCCGGGCCGCAGTTGACATTCGCTCCGCATCCGGACGATACGCGCTGGTGGATCAGTGGCCAGGAAAATACCATCTACCAGATGCACCCCAACTTCCATTCGCCCTATCAGGGGACGAATAGCTTTACCGCGCCCTTTCAGTACAAGGCTTCGGAAGTGGCCACGCTCTATCTAGGTTGGCAGTTGTTTCGTGCGCCACGCTATGAAAGCGAAATCCTCTACGACGAGGAAAATGCGGGTGGGCGTGGTTTGAGCCAAGCGCTCGGCCTGGCTGGATTCACCAATTTGGATGTGGTGCGCAATCCCAACCTGAGCGAGCTGCCCTACACGGCTCGCGTGGAGTGGCACCAGACCATCGGCTTTACCAATGAAACCATTGGGCAGCCGCGCGGGCCGCTGGCTCTGGCCACGCAGGTGCCTGTGCGCCGCTTGGATATTCGCATTGGCAAGCTGACGTTGCCCGATATGTACGACGTCAACTCGGTGCTGAGCGACAGCCACCTGCAATTTATGGATTGGACGGTGGACAACAATGGCGCATGGGATTATGCCGCGGACACGCGCGGCTACACCTACGCCACGGTGCTGGAGTATCAGGATCGCTCCTGGGCCGTGCGCTACGCCGTGGCGCTGATGCCTACCGTGGCCAACGGCATCACGCTCGATTGGGCCTTGCGCCGCGCGCGCAGCCAGAATGCGGAGTTTGAGTTGAGCAAGAGCCTTTTGCCGGGCCGCGTGGGTGCCCTGCGTCTGCTCGCCTACGGCAACAATGCGCACATGGGACTGTACCGCGATGCGGTCAACGCCTACCTGGCTGGAATTACACCCACGCCGGAAATTACCTCCGTCGAAAAATTTGGCGCGTTGAAATATGGTTTTGGCGTGAACGTGGAGCAGGAGCTGACAGAAAATCTAACCGTGGCCGCGCGTTTTGGCTGGAATGAAGGCCAGCATGAATCCTTTGCCTACACGGAGACGGATCAGACATTTTTGTGGGGCGCTCGCTACACGGGCGCGCGCTGGCATCGCCCGGCAGACAACCTCGCCGTGGCCGTCAACACCAACGCCATCAAAAAGGATCATCAAAATTATCTGCGTCTGGGCGGGCTGGGCTTCATCCTCGGCGATGGCCGCTTGAACTACGCGCGCGAGGACATCGTTGAATCCTACTACAACCTGCATGCGTGGAAGGGCCTGTATTACGCGATAGGCAACACGTGGATCGCACATCCCGGCTACAACCAGGATCGCGGCCCGGTCGATGTGCAATCTGTGCGCATGCACGTGGAGTTTTAAGGGAAGTTCACGCCCCACGCCTCTTGAAGGGGACGGGCTTTAGCCCGTTCGTTATTGCGCACTGGGATGTTGGGCTTTTAGCCCCTGAGGCAATGGTTTTGTCTGACCGTACCAGAAATTTCTCAGTCAAGGCGCATTACTTGGACTGGCTGGGCTTGGCTTCCGGCTGCGCGCCGGGAGCCTCGGGCAGCGTGTAGATCACCTCACCCGGTCGCGTGTAATGCAACTGCCTGCGCGCGGCGTCTTCGATCGCATTTGGGTCATTCAGCAGGCGCTGATTATGCTGTGTCATCTGTTGATTTTCCTGTTGCAGCGTTTGCATTTGTTGCTGCAATTGTTGGGACTCGCGGCGCTTTTGCAGGAATGCGGACACACCATCGCGGCCAAAGATGACGAAGTAGAGCAGAAACAGTCCGCTGCCAGCCAGCAGCACAACAACAATCCGCTGCCGTGATGCTGCCAGCCAATGCGCGACTTGCTGCGCCACGCTGCTCTCTGCGTGCGTGGGAGCTGCGGCGGGTTGACGCAATTGCGTCGTACTGTGCGTGGTTGGTTTGCGCGGAACCATTCCAGCTATTCCATCACCCATTGTTCAGCGGCAGCGGTCAGCTTGGCCGATTCTTCTTCTGAGCGGGCTTCGGTGTAGGCGCGCACCACTGGCTCCGTGCCCGATAGCCGGTAACAGACCCACGATCCATCGTCGAAGATCAACTTCAATCCATCCGTGCGCACCACTTTTTGCACGGCGCGCCCGCCCATCGTTTTTGGATCCGCCTTCAGCTTGGCAGAAAATTTCTCCTTGGCCGCCTGGGTCAAATGAAAATTTTCCCGGCGCGGATACCAAGCGCCCACCTGCGCAAAGAGGGCCTGCAATTGCTCGCCCAGAGTTTTGCCGCGTTTGGCCACCATCTCCGCAACCAGTAGCCCAGCCAGAATGCCATCTTTTTCCGGCACATGGCCGCGAATCGTCAACCCTGCGCTTTCCTCGCCGCCCAGCGCGATCTTGTCCTGCAAAATCAGCTCGCCAATGTATTTGAATCCTACGGGCGTCTCATACAGCGGAATTTTTTTCTTCTCGGCCAGCGCGTTGATCAGGTTTGTTGTCGCCACGCTCTTGGCCACGCCATTGGTCCAGCCGCGCGTCTCCACCAAGTAGTCGAAGAGCAGCGCCAGAATGTAATTCGGCTGGATGAACGTGCCATCGCGGTCCACAATGCCAAAACGGTCGGCGTCGCCATCGGTGGCGATACCCAAATGCGCGTCGGTCGTGCGCATTGTTTGTCGGCAATCGTTCAACAGCTCTCCATCCGGCTCTGGCGCATGGCCGCCAAACAATACATCGCGGTAGTCGTGTACGCTCACCGCCTGCACGCCATGCTGCTCCAGCAACGCTTGCGCGTAACCGCGCCCCGCGCCCCAAAAGGGATCGACCACCACGCGCAGCTTGGCCTTGGCGATGGCCTTGAGATCAATCAACTCATCCAGCCGTCGCAAATACTCTGGCCGCACATCGGTTGTGGCGGCATTGGCAGGCTGCGCTGGCGGCACAACGGCTTCGCCCAGTGCGGCAATCTCCGCCTCAATCTTTTTTGTCACCTCGGGCAACGCAGGTGCGCCGTCTGGCGTGGAAAATTTAATGCCGTTGTACTCTGGCGGATTGTGCGAGGCGGTAAAGTTGATCGCGCCGCTCATCTTGCGCTCGCGCACGGCGTAGGCAATCGCCGGGGTCGGAGCTGGTTCGGCAATCACCACCGGCGTAACGTCATGCGCGGCCAGAATCGCGGCAGCTTCGGCGGCAAACATCTCGCCAAGAAAGCGTGGATCGCGCCCGACCAAGATTCGCTGCGGCCCCGGCTGTTGCGCCACATAGCGCGCAATGCCCGTTACCGCGCGGCGCACATTCGCCAACGTAAATTCCTCGGCCACCACCGCCCGCCAGCCTGAGGTTCCAAATCGAATTGCAACCGCCATTCTGCCTCCTGAGTTTCCGTGCGTGGTCCGCAGATCCCGGTGCAAACCTCTGCACATGCACGCGGCGCACAACGCTTCAGAATACCGGATTTTCCCCAGTGCGCGCCGTGCCATGGTGTACAAATAGGGCAATGACGGATGCGCGCATTGTGATGACGACCATCGATTCCGCCGACGAGGCGCAAGTACTGGCCCGCGCGCTGGTGGAACGGCACCTGGCCGCCTGCGTCAACATCGTGGAACGCGTGCAGTCCATCTATCGCTGGCAGGGCGCAATTGAGTCCGCCACAGAATGGCTGCTGCTCATCAAAACGCAGGCCATGCTGCTGCCGCAGTTGGAATCAACACTGCGCGAGCTGCATTCCTATGAACTGCCAGAGTTTCTCGTGCTCAAAATGGATGCGGGCAGTGCGGAGTATCTGCGCTGGCTGGCGACATCCGTTGTGGAAGAATCCACAACATAGTTCGGTGGTTCGCAGGTTGCTTTATTGTGCGTGGAGCCATGTGCTAAGTGTGCCCATCTGGCGCAATAGCTGCAACTGTACACGTTCCACAGCGAAGTCAGCATCTAATTTGTCAATGTAGCGGCTGCGTTCGTCGATGCGCGCCTGTTCAGCCTGCTGGGGAGTTACAGGGGCCGCGGCGGCAGAAGCTGTGCCATTCTGCATTTGTACTTGCAGGGATTGCAGCGTGTCTTGCGCCAACTGTTGTTGCAGGCTGGCCACGTCCTGCTCCGCCTTCAGCTCGCGGAGTTGGTGCCGCAAGGCCAAGCTTTGCGCGGAAACCTGGGCTTGCGCCTGCTCCGCTTCCTGCCGGGCCACGCTGGCGGCTGCATTCGATTCGATGCCCTTGGCACGGTGAATTGGATCAAAAAGCGGAATGGTCACCTGCACTTCAAATCCAAAGTTATTCTGCTGGAAGCTGGTGTAGTAATTCTGATAGTTGTTGAAGGTGGAAAATAAACTGTACTGCGTAATCTGCTGAAATGAAGGCCGGTAATTCTGGCGGTTGTCGCCAAAAGCCGTGTACATCAGCGAATCCGCCTTGGACTGCGCGGCGAGTACGGCGGGATCTTGCGCTGTCTGCGGCATGCTGGTTGAGGAAAGATCCGGCAGGGCAGGGATGCTGCTCGCATCGAGCGTTATGGAATCGGCTGGCAGTCCTGTGAGTGACGCAAGCTGCTGTTGTAATTGCTCTGCATGGTCCTCCAACTGCATCTGCTGCAATTGCATTTGCGCGCGTGTCAGGCGGGCACGGGTCAGATCCACTTTGCTGGCCACGCCTGCGGCCACGCGGTTGTCCAGGATGACAATCAACTGGGCTGCATCATCCATGGCCTCATGCAGCGCGGCAATTTGGCGGTGGGTTTTATCCAGATCGAGGCAAGCTGTGGCTGTATCGAGTGATACTTGCTGCCGTGCGTCCTGCAAAGAAAATTCTGCGGATTGTATGGCAGCGTGGGCTGAGCGCACATAATCCGGCTGCGAAAAGCTGAAGAGCAGCGACTGCGATTCAGCATTGAACAGATTCGGCGTTCCCAACGGGAAACCCATCGAGTAGCCCAGACCTGCGCCAACATAGAAGTTGGGTACGTATGCTCCGCGTGCCTCAGATAAGGTGCCGCGCGCTTGCTCTAGTTTTGCGCTGGCGATGCGTACCTGACTGCTGTTTTGCAGCGCAAGGTTTACCGCTGAGGCCAGAGAAATCTGTGCGTGCGCTGCAGTGGACACCGATGCACACAAGGCGAACGCCAACACAACTCTGCACAGCCTTCCACCGTATTGTTGCAACTGATTCATGCTCTCTAGCTGATTCTATACGCCGCTCTGAGCGCGTCTCAATTTTCTCCAGCAAATATGCCGGGCATGGGTCCTAATGTCCGTCTTTGTATTCACCGGCCAGTGCGTGAGCCGCAGTAAATTCTTTTTCCGCACTCGATAGGTCGCCCTGTTGGCGCAGTAGGTTGCCCAGCATCGTCTCGGCGGCAAAGACGGGGGACTCTTCCGTCGTGTGCTGGGACGTGATGTACATTTGCAAAAGATTTTGCGCCAGTGCCGAGTCATATTTGTGCCGGATGAGAATCGACGCTCCATCCATCAGGGCGCTGTCATGCTGCGGATCGGAGGCCAAGCCGTTGCGGATTGCCTGCTCCATGGCGGCATAGTCGCCGCGCCAAGCCTCGAAGGAAGCCAACTGCATCCACGCATGTGCTGGGGCCGCAGACTGCGCAATGGCCAGCTTCAACTCGCGTTCCTGCGATTGCGGATCTTTGCGCTTGTGCGCGATGCGCGCCAACTGTGCGTGGTAGGCCTCGGCATCAATCGGTTGCAGTTGTTGCGCGATCGACTCTGCTTTGTCCAGCCCGCCGCCCAAAAATCCGGGAGCCTCCACAGCGTACTCGCCCAGATCGCTTAACGCGGCAGAGCTGTGTGGAGCCAGGCGCACGGCATCCTCAAACTCCGCGTGAACCTTGCGGGCCAGGTTGAGAGCTGTAAACCAGGAGGCGTGCTCGGCTGCCTCGCCGTAGCTGCGTCCCAGCCAGGTATGAAATTCGCTTTCCACTGGCTGCAATTCCACCGCGCGCTGGCATTCATCAATCGCCTCTGGCCAGCGTTGCTCCGAATAATAGGTGCGGCAGAGCAAGTTATGCGCCACGGCGTCTTGTGGATGAGCCGCTAGATTTTTTTGCAACTCCGCCATGGCCTCATCGGCATGTCCGCGTTCCAGCAAAGCGTGCGCAGCCGCATCGCCAACCTGCTTCCTTGCATTTGTGGACTGTGCGATCGCTTGTGGCTTCTTATGGCTGCGTGCGTGCGCAGCGGACGCGCACAGGGTCGCCCAAGGAAACAATCCCAATAGGAAAAATCGTTGTAGCGTGCGGGGGAATGCGGGCTTCATTTATGGAGTGTTTTGCACCTGTAGGCCGTTGCGCAGCGTGGAGCCATCCGTGGAGCTCAAGGCGACCACGGCGTGTTCCTCCAAGCCAGAGAGCACCTGCACCTGCGTCAGGTTCAATACGCCAATCTGGATGGGAGTTTGCAGCAAGCGGCCATTCACGACGCGGAAGACAAAATTCTGTCCGCCTTCGGCGTGCAGCGCCTCGCGCGGAATTGTCAGCACTTGGTTGAGGCGCAGGGTGGTAACGGTCAGCGTCACATTGGTGTTCGGCAGCAGAACGCCATCGGCGTCATCGACGGCGATCAAAGCCTCGCCCACATGGCGCGTTCCATATGTGATGATCGTCGACGGTACCTGCGTGATGTGCCCGTGCCAGATGCGTCCCGGACGCGCATCCCAGACGATGGTCACCGGTTGAGCAAGCGCTAGGCGGCCAATCTCCGGCTCATCAAAGTAGGCGCGAATTTGAATGCGTGCCAAGTTTGCCATGCGCAACAGTGCGTCGCCCGGTTGCACGTACGCGCTGGCCTGCACGGGGACAGAGAAGACCGTGCCATCAAACGGAGCGCGCACATTTTCCTGTTGCAGTGTATCCAGCGCGGCTTGGTAGGCTGCCTGCGCGTTGGATAGATCCGCAGCCGCTCGCTGGCGATCAATGGGCGCATAGCGCTGCGTCTGTTGTTGTTCCAGATTTTGCAAAGTCGCGTTGTCAATGGCCAAGCTTGTTCTGGCTGCCGTCACTTCGTTCTGCGAGGCGGAGCCATTTTGCGCTAGTTGCGTCAGAGAGTTCAGCAGGATCTGCGCATGATCGCGCCGCGCTCTGGCTGCATTGATCTTGGCCTGCAACTGTAGTTGCTCCGTGCGCGTTCCGCCTTGCTGCACGGCGTCCATCTGCGCCTGCGCTGTGCGCAGTGCCGCCAGCGCCGAGGCCACCTGCGCCTGCGCCGCAGCATCATCCATGGTCAGCAGTAATTGACCTTGGCTTACGCGCTGCCCTTCATGCACGAGCACTGTTTTCACTGTGCCCGCTGCGGGACTGTGCGCGACAAAATCACTGATCGGCTCCACATTGCCGTTTGTGCTCAGGTAGTCAATCAGGTCTGCGCGCTCGGCCGTGGCCGTGTGGATGGGCGTCGCATTCTGCATCCAATGGGGAATCAGTACGGCCAACAACAACAACAACGCTGCCAATGCAATCCAGCGCAGGCGTTTGGACTGGGGCTTTGTGGCCGCTCTTGTGGATGTCGATTCGGAAGCAGAAACGTGCATGTGCATGGAGGTCAAAGGCCAGTATATAGGACGCGCCAAACCCAAAATGGATGCAGGACTCTTGCACGACACCTGCCTGCGTCCCCCCGGTACAATGGGAACATGACCGCTCCCACTCCGCGCTACACGGACGACCACGCCAAAGCCGGACTCGACTTTGCCTTTCCGGCCATAGAGACCTGGCCGAATCAATTTCCGGCCTACGAAATCCTTATTGACGATCCAGAGTTCACCTCCGTCTGCCCCAAGACCAGCCTGCCAGACTTTGGTGTCATCACGTTGCGCTACATGCCGCGCGCCCGCTGTTTGGAGCTGAAGTCTTGGAAGGAATATCTCTTCAGTTACCGCAATCTGGGCATCTTTCAAGAGAATATCGTCAACCAAGTGCTCGTCGATGTGGTTAAGGCTTGCGACCCGGTCTGGGCCATTGTGAAGGGAGACTTCCGCCCACGCGGCGGCATCTCGACCGTGGTGGAAGCGCGCTGGCCCCGCCCGGAAGCGAAATAACTGCACATCGGTCGCGGAACGTCATCGAGAGCGATTCGTAGCAAAGCTGCGCAAATCGAATTGCATCGCAGACCCCCATCCTGGCTGCTGCTATGCTGGCCCTGATGCCATCTCCAGAGCCATTCGAGCACGCGCATACGCACACACCCGTACCGCGTGCGGCGTGGGTCGCCTTGGCGCTGCTCACCGCACTCAATCTGCTCAACTACATTGACCGCTACATTTTGCCCGGAGTTCAGCCGCTGGTGCAGCGCGAATTTCACGTAAGCGACGAGCGTATGGGCGCACTCACCTACGCATTTTTTATTACCTACATGTTGGCTGCTCCATTCACCGGCTGGCTGGGGGACCGCTTCCCGCGCAAGCCGCTGCTCGTTCTGGGAGCACTGCTGTGGAGCGTGGCCACGCTGCTCACAGCCACCGTGCATAGCTACGCCACTTTGTATTTGCGCCACGCCATTGTGGGCATTGGAGAGGCCAGTTTTGGCATCTTCGCGCCCGCGCTGCTTGCAGACTTTTGGCCAGAGGAGGAGCGCAATCGCATCCTGACCATCTTTTATCTCGCGCTGCCGGTCGGCGCTGCGCTGGGCTACATCTTGGGCGGGACGTTGGGCAGCGCCTATGGTTGGCGGACGCCGTTTTATCTCTGTGCCTTGCCGGGAATTGCGCTGGCTGCTGCCGTATTGTTTTGGATGCGCGAACCCCAGCGCGGCGCATCGGAACACTTGCCCGCCACGCCTGCGCGCGCCACAGTGGCTGGCCTGTTGCGCAATCGAGCCTATTGGACGGCCACACTCGGCATGGCCATGATGGTCTTCTCCATGGGCGGTATTTCGGTGTGGATGCCCACATTTCTCTATCGCACGGGCCGCTACTCATTACCCGCAGCGAATCAATTGCTGGGTGTGATCACCGTTGTTACCGGCATTGCGGGCACCTGGTTCGGCGGATGGTTGGCGCAGCGCTGGCTCCGGCACAATGCAGCCGCACTCTACTTGCTCTCTGCGTGGAGTGTGCTGTTGGCCATTCCCGCCGGAGTGCTTACGTTCTTTGGTCCGCGTGCGGGCATGGTGGCTGCGCTGGCTGCGGCGGAGTTTCTACTCTTTCTAAATACCGGCCCGCTGAATGCGGCGATCGTGAACTCCGTCAGCGCGCCGGTGCGCTCGACAGCAATTGCGATCGAGTTGTTTGCGATTCACGCGCTGGGCGATGCACCCTCGCCACGCCTGATTGGTTGGGTCTCTGACCACAGCTCGCTGCCGATGGGTTTGGCCTTGACGCTGGTTACCATGCTGCTTTCTGGCACTTTCCTTCTGGTGGGAGCGCGCTATGCTCCGCCGCTGGAGACGCACGACGAGTCATTTTCACACCCCGCGCATTCATGAGAACCTTGAAGTAGCCGCATGATTCCTTGCATCCACACTCTGCTCGCCTCGCGTGTTTTTGTTGTCCTTGCCTGCGTAATTTCTGTGGCATGGCTCTGGCGTATTTTGCCCGCACTTTTTTTGCTGCCGCGCATTCCCAATCTGCACGACGAAAAATTTGATACTGCCTCCCGGAACGTGTTGCCGCCATCGCTCACCGTTATCGTGCCAGCGTGCAATGAGGAGGCATCGATCGCCGCAGCGCTGCGTGTTCTGCTCTCCAGCGAATATGCCAACTTGCAGGTCATTGCCGTCAACGATCGTTCGACCGACGCAACCGGCGCACAGATGGAACGGGTGGCCAGCGAAGCCATCGCACAGGGTCGTTTGCGCGTGCTGCACATCGACGCGCTGCCGCAGAGATGGCTGGGCAAACCGCACGCCATGGCTCAGGCTGCGCAGTTGGCGCAGTCCGAATGGCTGCTCTTTACCGATGCCGACATTTTCTTTGCTCCCGACGTGTTGCGTCGCGCCTTGGCCTGCGCGGTGGAAACGCAGGCCGATCACATGGTCGTCTACCCAACGCTGATTTTGCGCCGCTGGGATGAGCGTGGTTTCCTTGGATTTTTTCAGTGCTTTTCCGTCTGGGCGGGGCGTCCGTGGCAGATCGCCAATCCGCGTGCCAAGCGCGACTTTATCGGGGTGGGTGCCTTCAATCTGATTCGCCGCGAGGTGTACGAACAACTCGGCGGCTTCGCGGCCATGCCGATGGAAGTTCTCGAAGACATGCGTCTCGGCTACTGCGTAAAACAAGCAGGTTTCGCGCAGCGTTCCGCCTTTGGCCGCGACATGGTGCGCGTGCGCTGGGCAGAAGGCGCGCTCGGCGTGGTACACAACCTTTCCAAGAATATGTTTGCGGCCTTCCGCTATCGCGTGCCCTTATTACTGGCGGCGTGCGCGGGGATTTTGTTGCTCTGTCTCACGCCGGTGGTTGCGCTTTTTGCGCCTGGCCCGGCGCGTTGGGCCGGGGGTGCCACATTCCTGGCCATGGCGCTCCTCCATCTGCGCTATTGGCCACAAACCCGCATCTCTCCGCTGAACTTATATTTCTTTCCGTTCGGATCCCTGCTGTTTGCGTATACGATGTTGCGTTCGATGACGCTCATCCTCTGGCGTGGCGGTGTGTTGTGGCGGGGCACGCTCTATCCGCTGGCCACGCTGCGAAAGATGGCCAATACGCAAAAGCCCGGCAGTACGGCGGTGCAAGATCTTCGGTGATGCAATGTGCTTTATCGCACGCCGTGTTGAAAGTGGACTCCGTGCTGACCGCTGGTTCCATTTTTGCTCACGATGGCAGCGTCGCCGTTTTCCGCCGCAAAATTTTGCAGTAATTTTGGATTGGCGCGAAACTTTTCTTTGCCCCCATGCAGCTGTTCTTTGCGGCTGAGCACAATCTCAGCGCGGCCTTCCACCAGGCGCACACGTCCGCGAATGTGAATGTTCCGATGGGACAATGCAGACAGATCGCCTACATTTTTGGCGTCCCGATGCAGGCTGACGATGAAGAAGTGGCAGTCCGCATCGCGAGTCTCCGGGCTGCAGACGTCCAGGAAGCGCGTTTGTTGCGCGGCATCCACCACGCGGTAGACATGCGCTTGCACGCAGACATCCTTGCCCACATGCTGCAATGCCTGATCGGGTTGGATGCAGGCACTGCTGGCCGCCGCGCTGGACGCCGCACAGAAAGACGCAGTGAGCAGGAGGGAGAAGAAACGCAGCTCGCGCATCCAAGAGTCTCCAGCCGATTTATTGGACGCCCGCCAGCTCCGCAGACTTGCCGTAGCGTGTCTCCACATATTCGTCGAGAATCTTTTTGAACTCAGCAACGATGTGGTCACCGCGTAGCGTGGTCATCAGGCGTCCATCCACGTAGACAGGAGCCTTTGGCTCCTCAAACGTGCCCGGCAGCGAGATGCCAATGTTGGCGTGTTTGGATTCGCCGGGGCCGTTGACCACGCAGCCCATCACGGCCAGCTTCAACTCCTCAACGCCCGGATACTTCTTGCGCCATTCTGGCATGGACTCGCGCAAGTAGCCTTGGATCTGCTGCGCCAGCTCTTGAAAATACGTGCTGGTGGTGCGTCCGCAGCCGGGGCAGGCGGTCACCTGCGGCGTAAAGCTGCGAATGCTCAGCGATTGCAGAATCTGCTGGGCCACCTGCACCTCTTCCGTGCGGTCGCCGCCGGGCTTGGGCGTCAAGCTGACGCGAATTGTGTCTCCAATGCCAGCCAGCAGCAACGGTGCCAGACCGGCAGTCGAGGCCACGATGCCCTTCATGCCCAGTCCAGCCTCGGTCAGGCCCAGATGCAGCGGGTAATCGCAGCGCGCAGCCAACATGGTGTAAACGTCGAGCAGGTCGCGCACGCCGCTGACCTTGGCGCTCAAAATAATTTGATCGTGGCGCAGGCCACTCTCTTCGGCGATCTTGGCTGATTGCAGCGCGCTGACCACCATGGCCTCCATGGTCACATCGCGCGCGTCCAGCGGCTCGGCCAGGCGGGAATTTTCATCCATCATGCGCGTCAGCAGCGATTGATCGAGCGAACCCCAGTTGACGCCAATGCGCACCGGCTTTTGATTCTCCACCGCGCAGTCAATCATGGTGCGGAAGTTGTCATCGTCTTTGCGGCCAATGGAGACATTGCCCGGGTTGATGCGGTACTTGGCCAGCGCACGGGCGCAGGCTGGATATTTTTTCAGCAGCAGATGCCCGTTGTAGTGGAAGTCGCCCACGATCGGCACATGCACGCCCTGCTTGGCCAACCCTTCAACAATATGCGGCACGGCCTTGGCTGCGTCGTCATTGTTTACGGTGACGCGCACCAGCTCCGAGCCGGCACGATGCAGTGCGGCCACCTGTTCGATGGTGCCGACAACATCGGCGGTGTCGGTATTGGTCATTGACTGCACTGCGACAGGCGCATCCGAGCCGATGCGAACGTTGCCGACAAGGGCGGTGGCGGTTTTTCTGCGGGTGATGGCGGGCATATATTTTCTCCTACAGTTTAGCACCGCAGCCAAGGGGAAAGTCGCGGCAGGCAACCTGTTGCTTCGTGAATGGACAGGCTTCCCAGCGTCTCATGCAAAACATTGCTCGCGCTGGTATAGTTCCGATTAAGTTTTTAGGAGTGCAATTGCTTCGTTGCAGATTGTGAGCAATCCTGTTACGTTTACGGGGACCGTGATTGCCGCCAGTATGCAGCAGTTTCGTTTGAAGATACCCAGAGAGTTGCCTGTATGAAAGATGTTCGGGACAAGAAGGACGCACAAAAGGTGCGCACGTTGGCCGGGCGCAGCAAACCCAGCACGGATCCGGCACGGGCGCAATTACTGCATCAATACGAAACGGCCATGAAGCTGTTTCAAGAGGGCAAGATGGATAAGGCCAAGACGGCCTTTGAAGCCATCCTAAAGAGCGATGCCGCAGATTTGGCCGAACGCATCCGCGTGCATTTGGTCGCCTGTTCCCGGCAGATGGAACGCAAAAGTCGCAGCTTCGGCAGCTTGGAAGAACGCTATGACTATGCCATTTCCTTGCTCAATACCGGCTTTTATGAGGATGCCCGCGAGCATTTGAACGCCATTCTGAAAGAACGTCCCACTGCGGACTTTGCCTATTACGGCTTGGCCGTGCTGGCGAGCCTGACCGGACGCATCGAGGAATGCCTCCAGCATCTGAGCGAGGCGATTCGCTTAAATGCCAACAATCGCGTGCAGGCGCGGAATGATTCCGATTTTCAAGATATGGCTGACGACCCGCGTTTTACGGAGTTGTTGTACCCAGAGATTGTTTGAGAACCGAAACGGGGGCGGGAATGGCTAGGCACAATGCAGTGCGCGGTACGGCGGCCGAGCGGCAAGCCACTCAGCCTGAGGCGCAATTGTCCTCGTCGTCTTTGCGCGTGACCGCCATCGGTGGTGGTACAGGGCTTTCCACGCTGCTGCGGGGCTTGAAGCAGCACGTGCCCCCGCCCACGGCGACCGCAACGGATCCGTCCAAGACCCCAGCCCATCCAATCCTGCACACCATTTCTGATTTGGCAGGCATTGTTACCGTCACCGATGACGGTGGCTCCAGTGGCCGCTTGCGCCGCGATATGAACACGCTGCCCCCGGGAGATTTGCGCAATTGCATGGTCGCGCTTTCTGAGGATGAGCACCTGCTCTCGCGGCTGTTTCAATATCGCTTTGAATCGGGTGCAGGTCTCGAAGGCCACAACTTTGGCAATTTATTTTTAGCCGGCCTGGCAGAGATTACCGGGGACTTTGCCCTCGCTGTCAAAATGTCTTCGCAGATCTTGGCCACCCGCGGACGCCTCTATCCAGCCACTACGCAGGATGTAACCCTCTCCGCAGAGATGGACGACGGCTCCATTGTCTATGGAGAAACGAACATTACCGCCAGCAAGCGGCGCATTGTGCGTTTGCACATGGAGCCAGCCGAGGCGCACGCACTGCCGGAGGCGCTCGAAGCCATTGCTCGGGCCGACCTCATTACCGTTGGTCCTGGTTCGCTCTACACCAGCCTGATTACAAATGTGCTCGTTACGGGCATAGCCGATGCGCTGGCTGCAGCACGGGGTCTGCGCGTCTATATCTGCAATCTAATGACGCAGGCCAACGAAAGTCTCGGCCTGAGCGCATCGCAGCACATTGAGCGAATTTACGACCACGCGCGCGCACCCATCTTCGATTGCGCCTTGGTCAACATTGCGCCCATCTCCCCCGTGTTGTTGGAGCGCTACGCCGCGCAGGGTGCCGCTCCCATTGAGGCGGACATCGCTCGCATTGAGGCGCTGGGCGTGCGCTGCGTTCCTGGAAATTTTGCCTTTGAAGGGAATGTGCTGCGGCATAACTACGACTTGGTGGCTAGCGAATTATTGCACTTGGCGCTGGAACACTCCGCTCGGCAGTAAGAAGGCGAAGTAATTTCGCTAACTTGCTTGAACAATGGTGGTTGGCCCTGCACTCAACTTGCCGCGCAGGACTCTTGAATCGCGCGCCACAACTCGCCCACGCCGCGGCCCTCGCGTGCAGAAAGCGCCAGCATTCCCTCCACGCACAGTGCTGCTTGCCATGCGCGCTTGGCAAGCGTCAGCCCGTTGCCAGAGAGCCGGTCGGCCTTGGTGCCCACCACTAACATCCTGCGCCCGGTGCGCTGCAAGTACTCCGCCAGTTGTAGATCACTTTGCTGCGGCGGCACATTTAAATCCACCAGACAGACGCACAGAGCCAGACTCCGCCGCTCGGCCAAATACGGCTCAATAAATTTCGGCCACTCTGCGGAGATGGACTTGGAAATCTTCGCGTAGCCATACCCCGGCAGATCCGCAAAAATCATCCGTGGCTGCAATTGCTTCTGCGTCTCATGCAGCGCAAAAAAGTTGATGGCCCGCGTCCGGCCCGGCGTGGAGGAAACGCGCGCCGCCCGTTCGCCCAGCAGCGCGTTAATCAGGCTGGATTTGCCAACGTTGGAACGCCCCAGAAACGCCACCTCGGGCGCCTCCGTTGCAGGAAACTGAACGGCGCTAGTGGCCGACAGCAAAAATTGCACGTGATACTTCGGCATCGCCGCTCCTTGGAAATTTTTCCGTTACGCCTGCAGGCTGGCGTGGTGCGCTCGCAACTCGGCCACAATCTCCGCAGCCGCCGCCCGCGCCAAATCATCCTTGTCGCGCGGAAAAGAAATCGCTCCCACGCGCGCATGGCCTCCGCCGCCATACCGCTCGCAGATCGTTGCCAGATTCAGCATCTTCTCCGGCGGCGTCTTCGTCCATGGATTTGAACCCACGGCAATCTTCGTGCGGAAACTCGACCGGCTCAACCCAATGCTATAGGTCGCCTCTGGGTGCAGATAATACGGAATGAATTTGTTGTATCCCTCCAGCGGATGATCCGTGATGTCAAAGTAGATCGTGCCCTGTTCGCAACGAGAGCGTTCGCGGATCAAGCGAAGCGACTGCTCGTGCCGCTCCAGCAAGGCTGGCATCTCGTTGGCCACCAGCGGCTCGTGCAAGATCTCTGCCAGGCTTTTTTCTGTCAGCAGCGGAATCAGGCGCGGCACAAACCCAGCATCCTGCACGGACTCGATAGCCATCGTCAGCTTCATCGCTGGTTCGGCCATCTCCACCGCCGCCTCCGGGCTGGCGTACAGCGCTCCATCCACAATGTCGGCCCAGCGCACCAGCTCAGCAAGCGGACGCACATCCATGCCGAATTGCTCCGCCGCCACACGCGCCAAAAAACTGGTGCAGGAAACGGAGTTTGGATCGTAAAACTTTCTGCGCTCCGCCGCAGGCAGTTGTTGCGAGGCCAGAAAATGTTCGTGATCCTGCGGCGTCAGAAATGCGCTCAAATGATGGTCAAACCACCAGGTCACCGCCGGAGACGGCGAGTATTTGAAGTCCACAATCGCATTTTCGTCGCCGGTAAAATCGCGGTCGTCAAACAGCGCGCCCGCCCGGTGAACCAACCCATGAAAGCCGTACTCCACTTTCTGGCCAGACTTCGGCGCGATGCACTCACGATGAAACCGCGCGAACAGGGAGGCAGAACATGCGCCATCAAAACATTTGTCGTGGTAAAAAATGCGAACCTTCACGGGCCAGTCAACTCCATCGCGTGCTGCGCACACGCGTGATCAAAAAAATCCGGGTGAATCCCTTAGCATTGCCGCCCAGCGCCATTGTGTCAAGCCGCGCGATGTATTGGCTGCAATTCTGCCCAGACAGCTATACTCACCAGCGAGGTACGCTTGCCGCATGAACACACCGCCAGAGCCTTCCGCTCCGCATCGAGAACCTCTGCACACTCTCTTTTGCAACGCACAGGGCCTGCGCGCGGGCTGGAGCGCGCTGCTCTTCGCCTGCATCTTTCTGCTGGCGCTGTTCGCTTTGTCCGCCGTCAGCGGCGTGCTGGCCCGGCACTGGCATCTGCAACTGCATCCCATTGGCGCTGACGGTCTGCGCCCCGGAGTCGCGCTGCTCAGCGAATCCATCCTGCTCTTCTCCACGCTGCTGGCCACCTTCGGCATGGCGCGTTTGGAAGGCCGCGCTCTCTTCAGCTATGGACTCACTGGCCCCAGCCGTTCGCGGAATTTTTTCACCGGGCTGCTCACTGGCTTTGGATTTTTATCGCTGCTCGTCCTGCTGCTTCTGCTCACGCACCACATGCAACTGGATGCGCCCACGCTCACCGCACCTGCGCTCTGGCGCTCGGCCCTGCTCTGGGGCTGCGCATTTTTGCTCGTCGGCTGTACAGAAGAACTATTGCTGCGCGGCTATCTGCTCCAGACCCTGGCGCGCGGCATTGGTTTTTGGCCTGCGGCGTTGGTGCTGGCCATCGTCTTCAGCTCGCTGCACAAGACCAATCCCGGTGAAAGTCCCATCGGCCTCATCACCGCTGCGCTCATCGCTCTGCTCTTCAGCCTCAGCCTGCGTCGCATCGGCTCCTTGTGGTGGGCCATCGGCTTCCACGCGGCTTGGGATTGGGCGGAATCTTTTTTCTACGGCACGCCGGACAGTGGCATTCTCTCCCAAGGCCGCCGCTTGACCGCGCATGCGCACGGCCCGCTTTGGCTCAGCGGAGGAGCCACCGGCCCGGAAGGCAGCGCGCTCTGCCTGCCTGTGCTCGCCGCCAT
>DAHWKP010000221.1:0-1578 GCA_027343585.1 Acidobacteriaceae bacterium | reverse complement strand
ATCGACAGAGTTCCAAATCGGAAGTCGCGGCCCGCCACACTCCTGCGGTGTGGGCGCCGCGAAGGCGGCAAGGTGCGTCTGCATACGCTGGCGAATATTTCACACTGGCCGGAGGCCAAAATCCAGGCCATGCGCCGGCTGTTGCGGGATGAGCCCGTGGGATTCGTGGGGTCACCAGAGTGCCTTGTTATCGCATCCAGCCTGCCACACGGCCATGTGGCGGCGGTGCTGGGTACATTGCGGCAATTGGGATTGGATCGGATGCTTTCCAGCAAGCGATGTCGGCAGCGGGATATTATTCTGGCTTTGATTGTGGCGCGGATATTGTTTCCTTCCAGCAAGCTCCAGAGCACACGTCGCTGGCAGAGTTGCACGCTGGGTTCGGAACTCGATGTGCTGGATGTATCGCATGATGAACTCTACGCCTCCCTGGATTGGCTGTTAAAGCGTCAGAGCCGCATTGAAGACCAATTGGCGGCCCGGCATCTGGTGGAGGGTGGTAGTGTGCTCTACGATCTTTCCAGCAGCTATTACTATGGCGAGCACTGCGCGTTGGCGAAGTTTGGCCATAGCCGGGATGGTAAAAAAGGATGGCCGATCATCGTCTATGGCTTACTGGCCAACCGGGAAGGCTGCCCAGTGGCGTGTGAGGTTTATGCGGGTAATACCGCAGACCCGAAGACGATGATGGCTCAGGTGGCCAAGGTGCGTGAACGCTTTGGCTTGCAGCGGGTGGTGATGGTGGGAGATCGCGGCAGCCTGACCAGCACGAACATCGAACAGATCAAGGCATATCCGGGGGTGGGATGGATTGGAGCCTTGCGGGGAGAAAGCATTGGCAAGCTGGTCCAACAGGGCCTCCTGAATCGCTCTCTCTTTGATCAGCAGAATCTGGCGGAGATAAAGTCTGCGGATTATCCCGGCGAGCGGCTGATTGCCTGCTGGAATCCATTTTTGGAGGAAAAACGCGCTGCCACCCGTGAATCGCTGCTGCTGGCTACAGAAAAGCTTTTGATGGCATTGCAGCAGCAGGCCAAGCGTGCCAGAGACAAAGGCCGACCCTGGAAGGACAGCGAGGTTGGCCTGCGGGTTGGTAAAGTGCTCAACAAGTACAAGATGGCCAAGCACGTGATCATCACGGCCCAAGAGGGAGGCTTCTCGTATGTTCGCAATGCCGTGTCCATTGCGTCCGAGCAGCAACTTGATGGGTTGTATTGCGTACGCACCAGCGAGGGACAGGAAGCCTGGCCGACACCGGAGGTGGTGCGTGGCTACAAGGATCTTGGCAATGTGGAAAAAGCATTCCGTTGTCTCAAGCAGGTGGACCTGAAGGCGCGGCCTATATTTCTGCGTAAGCCGGATCATGTCCGGGCCCACATCTTCCTGTGTGTACTGGCGTATTACGTGGAATGGCACATGCGGCAGAAACTCTCGCAACTGCTGTATGTGGATGAAGAAATTCAGGCCAGGCGCCAGACGCGTGACCCGGTGCTGCCGGCCCAGGCTTCGGCATCGGCCAAGGAGAAGAAGCAAACGCATAAGACTGTCCAGGGGTTCCCGGTGCAGAGCTTCCGGGAT
>DAHWKP010000201.1:0-1721 GCA_027343585.1 Acidobacteriaceae bacterium | reverse complement strand
ATTCTCTGGATTCTTCGTCTCTACGCTCCTCAGAATGACACTAAATCTTAGGGAATGAGACCGACGAAGAAAGATGATTCTCATCCCATCCGTGCAAAAGATGACCGGGTGCCTCATGTCTCGCTTTTGAGACACAGGTTCAACGCAAAACCGGGTGCCTCATCCTTCGCCTCGCTTGCGAAGGGTGGGAGGTGAATCCCTTCACCCTCGCGTATACACTCAGGGCATGTTGTTTTTGCCGCTACGCCGCACCTGCACATTTGTGCTTTTCTTCTGCGCCCTCGCTCTTTTCGCCCGTCCCAGCGCTGCGCAGCTGAACCTGAGCCAGCCGCCTGCCGCAACGTTGGCTCCGCTGTCCGATCGCGTCCAAGCCCTGCACACCATCTTCCACGACTATTGGGAAGACAAGCTGAAGCATGAGCCGGAGTTCGCCACCAGTCTGGGGGACACACGCTATGCCGATCAGCTTTCGGATTATTCCGTCAAAGCCTACAACGCCCGGCTTGAGCGCGGCATGGAATTTGTGCAGCGTCTGGGCGCAATCGACACCACCGGCATGGACGAGCAGGACAAGCTGAGCAAGCGCCTGCTCGTGCATGATCTGGTCGATCAACAGGAGGCCGAGGTCTGCAAGCCCTGGCAAACGCCAGCCACGCAACTGGACGGCCCGCCTGCCGATCTGCCCATGCTCGCCTCCATGACCACGCTCAGTTCCGTCGAAGACGCTGATCATTATCTTGCGCGCCTCAAAGCGCTGCCGCATGCCTTCTTCCAGATCAGTGAGGATATGGAGATGGGCGTGGAGCAGCACAACACGCTGCCCCGGCTCATCGCAGAAAAAATGCAGGCCCAGGCCGCTGCCATGGCCGCGCAAAAGCCGGAGCAGACGGCCTTCGCCGTGCCGCTCCAGCACCTGCCCGCCACTCTTTCCGCATCGCAACAGGCGCAGATCCGCGATGAAGTCCTCGCCGCCATCCGCACCCAGGTGCAGCCGGCCTACGCACGCTGGGCCAAATTTCTCACCGCCATTTACATCCCCGCCGCGCGCACGGAGCCGGGACTGTGGGCCGCACCCAACGGCGACGCCTGCTACGCCTATCTGGTCCGCCACAACACCACGCTCGATCTGACGCCTGCGCAGATTCATCAGATGGGTCTGGAGCAGGTCGCTGCGTTGGAGCCGGAAATGTTGAAGCTCGCACGCTCCATGGGCTTTGCCGATTTGCAAAGTTTCCGCGCCGCGCTGGCCGCCAATCCCAAGGAGCACGCGCAATCCGGCGCGCAATTACTCGATCTCTACCGGCACTATGAAACCCAGATGCAGGCCAAGCTGCCGCTGTTCTTCAACCATCTGCCCAAAGAGAAATGGGCTGTCGTCGCCATGGACGGCACCGACTCCGCCGACCAGGTTCCTGCCGATTACGAGCCGGGCACGGTCAACGGCTCGCGCCCCGGCTGGATTCGCATCAACACCTACGACGCGCAAAAGCGGCTGCTGACGCCGGTCGAGGCCATCGCTTATCACGAAGGTCTGCCCGGCCACCACTTGCAGCTCTCGCTGGCGCAGGAGATGACCGGCTTGCCTGACTTCCGCCGCTACGGGATGTACACCGCCTACGTCGAAGGCTGGGCGCTCTACAGCGAATTGCTCGGCAAAGAGGCTGGCTTCTACACCGATCCGTACAGCGAATATGGCCGCTTGGAAAATGAGATGTGGCGCG
>DAHWKP010000197.1:0-3501 GCA_027343585.1 Acidobacteriaceae bacterium | reverse complement strand
GCATCGCCAGCGGCCAGATCATTCCACACCAGAACCATGGCGATGCAACGCGCCAGGCCGATCAGGATCAGCCCGCGCATGTAGGCCGGTTCTTGGCGCAGAAAAATCAGCGCCAGCGCAAACATGAGCAGCGGGCCGATTAGCCAATTTTGCAGCAGAGAGAGCGCCAGCACGCGCCGCTTGTCAAAGACACGATGCAGCGTCTCATACCGCACCTTCGCCAACGGCGGATAGAGCATCAGAATCAGCCCAACGGCGATCGGCACGTTCGTTGTGCCGTGTTGAAATCTCCCCAGAAATTCTTCTGTGCCGGGAACCCATCGACCCAGTGCCAGCCCAGCAGCCATGGCTAGAAATATCCAGAGCGTCAAATAGCGATCGAGAAAAGAAAGGCCTGTGGTGCAGGAACAATCTGTTGATGGAGTATTCGAATTCTCATAACGGTTCATCGAGCGGCTCGTTTCGTTGGGATCTGCGTGGGGCGCGGAGCATTCCGCACGGGCATCAAAAACTTCGGCGTGCAGCAGGCTTGCTCCAGCCGCTTGCGTTCGGTCTGCATCTGCGCATCTTCGCTCAGCCAATCCAGCGTCGCGCTTAAAACACTTCCGGCTGCGGCAGTGGCTGGGGGAAGAATGCGGTAGTGCATCCACTTGCCCTCACGGCGCGCGGCTACCAGCCCTGCGCGGCGCAGATAGGCCAGGTGCCGGGAGATTTTTGGCTGGCTTTCGTTCAAAATGCTGGTGAAGTAGCAGACGCAGATTTCTCGCTCTGCCATCAGATTCAGCAGACGCAGACGGGTTTTGTCTGCCAATGCTTGAAAGACGCGGGGAATTTGCTGCGACGGTTTTGCAAGGCGCATGGCTCCATTATATATGGATATGCAAATGTATGAGATGCGCAGGTTGCACAAAATACAATCCTCGTTGCAGGTGTGGTTCGCCTGCAGAAACATTGTCTATACAGTAAGCCAACTTGCAGGCACAATAGAATCAGGAAGCGAATCGTGCGAACACTTATTCAGGCATCGAAGATTCTCGTCTCCGGCTCATGGGTCGAAGATCCGTCCGTGTTGGTTGAAGACGGGAACATTGTCGGGATCCACTCCGGAGACTTGGACGTGGATCTCAAGGCGGCGCATCGCATCCAGTACCCGGATGCAACCCTGGTTCCTGCATTTTTTGATGTACACACCCATGGGGCACGCGGTCACGATGTGATGGAAGGAACACAGGCAACCGTGGATGCCATCGGCTCATTTTTGGCCAAGCACGGAGTCGGATCCTATTTTGCCACCACGGTTACAGCTCCGGAGGAAAAGATTTTGCGCGCTCTGGATGGCTTGGCCACACAGATTGAGCGCAAGCATCATCCGGGTGCCCGGCCCGTTGGCATTCATTTGGAAGGGCCATTTCTTTCCTGTGACAAGCGGGGCGTACATCCGGCGGAATACCTGCAGGCGCCCACCGTGGAGCGCTTCGAGCGCTACTGGCAGGCCGCACGCGGTCAGATTGCACTCATGACGGTTGCTCCCGAAACTCCCGGCGCAGTGGAGATGATCGCCCACGCCACGCGCAAGGGCGTGCGTGTTAGTCTGGGCCACAGCAATGCACGTACTGCCGAGGCCAAGGCCGGCATTGCCGCCGGAGCCGTGAGCGCCACGCACGCCTTTAACGCCATGCGCACGCTGGACCACCGCGATCCAGGAATCTTGGGCGTGGTTCTGGATCGCAACGATTTATTCGCGGAGATCATCTGCGACAAAATTCACGTTGCTCCGGAAATGATCCGATTGTTCTGGAAGGCCAAAGGCGCTGCGCGCAGCATTTTGGTTACGGATGCCATGAGTGCAACCGGGATGCCCGATGGCAGCTATCAGCTCGGTCCGCTCACCGTGACCGTGTCCAACGGAACGTGTTTGTCAGAAGGTAGACTGGCTGGCAGTGTGCTCACACTGGACCGCGCACTGTGCAATTTTATGGAGTGTACAGGCTGCGATCTTCCATCCGCAGTGCGCTGTTTGACGGCAAATCCAGCGGTAATGACAGGACGAGAAAATTCAATCGGCGACTTGCGCGTGGGCATGCCTGCGGACATTACCGTACTAAATGCAGCGGGAGCCGTTCTGTCTGTGTTGTTGCAAGGGAAGCCCGTAGTCATGTGAGCTTTGCGTGCAGCAAGCGCATGCAGGAAGAGAAAGCGCCCGGACCTCGGCAGAGATCAACGGGCGCAGAAGCGAGCAGCCCTCCCCCAGAGCTACCCTCTATGGTTCACAGGGTACGGGGCGGGCCGCAATTTGTAAATCAAGAAATCAGCGCAATCTGTCGCTTTTAGGCCATAATTCCGCAGGCTTTTTCAAATTCACACTCCAGAATTTCCACCGTATCCACAGCTTCCACATGCCGGTGGATGAGTGCGTGCAGCCGATTGCGATCCGCCTCGCGTTCCACGATCATCAGCACGGCAGGCCCGGCACCGCTCAGCGCCACGCCCAGTACACCATTGTCTCCGGCCAGCGGTTCCAGCAGCGGCAGCAGCGGGCACATGGCCGCGCGATAGGGCTGGTGGAGCCGATCCTGCATGGCCACGCGCAACAGCTCACCGCGCTCCTGCGCAAAAGCAGCCACCAGCAGCGCCACATGTTGCAGATTCATGCGCGCGTCACTCCGCGAATACATCTGCGGCAATGCCTGACGCGAAACGGAAGTCGCCAGCGGTTGCGACGGCAGCACCAGTAGCACCGCCCATGTGGATGGAATGGAAAACTGCGCCACTTGGACTTGCATGGCTGCTTCTTCGCTCTGCATCGACGCCACCGTCATGCCACCCAGCCAGCAGGCTGCGGCATTGTCCGGGTGGCCTTCCAGCACGCAGGCAACGTCTAAAATTCGTCTTCGATCCCAACCCAGCCCGCCAAAGTGCGCGGCCAGCGCAATGCCAGCCAGGCGCGCCACGGCAGAGGAGCCGCAGCCCATGCCGAAGGGAATTTCATTGTGCATCGTCAGATGCAGCGGCTGCACCGTGCGCCCCTGCTGCTGCAAAACCTGCTGGTAGGTATCCAGCAACAGATTGTTTTCCGTTTGGCTGCACGCCTCAGCATTACGGCCCGTCGCGTCAATGGAAAATCGCTCTGCCCGCTCCGCCGTCAAATCCAAAAATAGATTCAGCGCAATCGCTGCCGTATCAAACGCCGAGCCAAGATTGGCCGAGGTCGCAGGCAGGCGCAGGTGGAACTTCTCCGCACTCATGCGCGCACCGCCCCATCCAATTGCCGCAGCACTGCCTCGACCGTTGGCTCCAAACGTATCGGAGCCTTGGCTAGAGCCTGCAACTCCGCGCGTTCGCTTGGATGCATCGCAGCATTTTCTTTCTCGGTCAGCAGCGTGCCACGGTGAAAGTCGATCGTGTACTCGGGATCTTTCAGCGTGTGGCCGGTCAAAACCATCACCACGGTTTCCTGCGGATGCACCTTGCCTGCGGCGCAAAGCTTTTTCAGCCCGGCAA
>DAHWKP010000195.1:0-35928 GCA_027343585.1 Acidobacteriaceae bacterium | reverse complement strand
TCGTATGCCTTGCCGCACATCGCGTAATTGCCTGCACCATAGGAAGCGCCAAGAATCACGGTAATTTTGGGCACCACGCTGTTGGCCACGGCGGCCACCATCTTGGCGCCAGAACGAATGATGCCGCCCGCCTCAGCGTCGCGGCCCACCATGAAGCCATTCACATCCTGCATGAAAATCAGCGGAACGCGGCTCTGGTTGCAATCCATGATGAAGCGCGCGGCCTTGTCTGCGGACTCGCTGTAGAGCACGCCGCCAAACTGCATCCGGCTTTGTCCATCCGGCCCCATCTGCTGCTGGTGCGTCTTTTGATTGGCTACAATGCCCACGGCCCAGCCGCCAATGCGCGCGTAGCCACAGAGCACAGTCGCGCCGTACTCCGGCCGATATTCGTCAAAGCGCGAACCGTCCACAATGCGCGCAATGACTGCGTGCATGTCATACGCATTGCCGGGGATTTTTTCTGGAGCCGGATGCAGCAACCCCAATAAATCTTCTGCCGGATACAGCGGTGCATCGCGCAGCGGGTCGAATGGTATGCGATCGAAGGTTGAAGCCGGAGCAGCGCCCAATCGACTGACCAACGAACGCACGCGCGCCAAGCAAAGCTGCTCATTCGGCTCTTTGAAGTCCACCGTTCCCGAGATGGCTGCGTGCATTGACGCGCCGCCGAGTTCCTCCGCCGAATACTTTTGTCCAATAGCCGCCTGCACCAGCGCAGGCCCGGCGAGAAACAGTCCGCTGCCTTCGGTCATCAGCACGTGGTCGGTCATCACCGGCAAGTACGCTCCGCCCGCCACGCACATGCCCAAAATCGCCGTGATCTGCGGAATACCCCGGGCCGACAACACCGCGTTATTGCGAAAGACGCGGCCAAAATCATCTTGATCGGGAAAGACATCCTCTTGCAACGGCAAAAAGACGCCGGAGGAATCGACCAAATAAAGAACGGGAATATGATTTTCCAGCGCAATGTGCTGCGCGCGCAAAACTTTTTTGGCCGTCATCGGGAAAAACGCACCGGCCTTCACCGTGGCGTCATTGGCAATGACCATGACGCGGCGGCCTGCCACCACGCCCACACCCGTCACCACGCCTGCCGCTGGCGCACCGCCCCACTCCGCATACATGCCGTGTGCGGCGTACAGCGCCAACTCCAAAAACTCACTTCCAGGGTCGAGCAGCAATTCCAGCCGTTCGCGCACGGTCAGCCGCTGCTTGGCGTGCTGCGCGGCGATGGCTTTGGTGCCGCCACCTTGGCAGATCGCCGCCTGCTCCTGCTCCAGCGCTGCGAGCAACGTGCGCATAGCCACGGCGTTGGACTCCAAGAGATCCTCTCGGCTCGGCAGGCAGGATTGCAGCGTATTTGTAGGCAGATTCATAGCGCGCTGGACATCGTCCCCAGCAACGGTACCGCAGCTTTGGAGATCGCTGCAAGTCGAGATACTCGCCGCAACGTCCGCAGCACGCTGCAGGCCGTGGCTGGTTCCACGCAGCGAGATTCGCTAGCGCATCTGAAAAGAAATTGGAAGCAGCGTTTACTGGTTCGCAGGGGTCGAACTGGAGGCGGAGGACAAGCGTGCTTCCGCCTCTTGCTGCACGCGGTTCGCTTCACGATAGAGCTTGGATTCGGCACCCGCCTCACTCCACAGCTTTTGGCCGCGTTCCAACATCTGCTGTGCGGCGGCCACGTCAATGGCATTGGGAGCAACAACACTCTCTGCCAGAATGGTGACGCGCTCTGGCAGCACCTCCGCAAAGCCCCAGGCAACAAAGTAGCGCTGCTCTCCAACACTGCCACCATGCAGGCGCACTTCGCCCGCACCTAACTCCGTCAGGAGCGGGGCGTGGCCATAGAGCGCCTCCAGGGAGCCAGAGCGCGCTGGCAGTTCCACCGCGCTGGCCGTGCCGTCAATAAAGACATGGTCTGGTGTGACCAGCCGAACGCGCAATTCGTTGTGTGCCGTTTCCGCCATGGTTGTCTAGAGCCTCACGTTAGGCTGATTGCAGCTTCTTCGCCGCTTCCAGCACGTCTTCAATGGTTCCCTTCAAGTAGAAGGCCTGCTCGGGCACGCTGTCATGCTTGCCCTCAATAATTTCCTTGAAGCTGCGCACCGTGTCAGCGATTTTCACGTAGCTGCCGGGGATGCCCGTGAACTGCTCCGCAACGTGGAAGGGCTGCGAGAGGAACTTCTGCACCTTGCGCGCGCGCGAAACGGTCAGCTTGTCCTCTTCGGAAAGCTCATCAATGCCCAGAATGGCGATGATGTCCTGCAGGTCCTTGTAGCGCTGCAAGATGCGCTTTACACCTTGCGCGACATCGTAGTGTTCTTGCCCCACGATGCGCGGAGAAAGAATGCGCGAGGTTGAAGCCAGTGGATCGACGGCTGGATAAATGCCCAACTCCGACAGCTGACGCGAGAGCACGGTGGTTGCATCCAAGTGGGCAAAGGTCGTCGCCGGTGCCGGATCGGTCAAGTCGTCCGCAGGCACGTACACCGCCTGCACTGAGGTGACAGAGCCTTTCTTGGTGGAGGTGATGCGCTCCTGCAACTCGCCCATTTCTGTCGCCAGGTTGGGCTGGTAACCCACGGCGGAGGGCATACGGCCCAAGAGCGTCGAAACCTCAGAGCCGGCCTGCGTGAAGCGGAAAATGTTATCAATGAAGAGCAGCGTATCGGCACCCTCTTCGTCGCGGAAGTGCTCCGCAACGGTCAGCGCCGTCAGCGCCACGCGCAGGCGCGCTCCGGGCGGCTCGGTCATCTGGCCGTAAATCAGTGCGGCCTTCGACTTGGCAGGATCCTTCAGGTCAATGACGCCCGACTCTTGAAACTCCAGCCAAAGGTCATTGCCTTCGCGGGTGCGTTCGCCCACACCGGCAAACACAGAGAATCCACCATGCTTGCTGGCCACGTTGTTGATGAGTTCCTGAATGATGACGGTCTTGCCGACGCCAGCACCGCCGAAAAGGCCGATCTTACCGCCCTTCAAAAACGGCTGGATCAGATCAATGACCTTGACGCCAGTTTCAAACATTTCTTCGCTCGTCGATTGTTCATCAAACGCAGGAGCCTGCCGGTGGATGGGGCGCGTCTGCTTGGCATTGATCGGGCCAAGCTCGTCCACGGGCTTGCCAATGACGTTGAGTACGCGGCCCAGCGTCTCGCGGCCCACGGGCACCGTGATCTGCGCGCCGGTGTCGATGGCCTTCATGCCACGCACCATGCCTTCGGTCGCCTCCATGGCCACGCAACGCACGCGGCCTTCGCCCAAGTGCTGTTGCACTTCCAACACCACATCCAGCGGTGCGGGCACCTGGAAGCCATCGCTGACCACGCGCAGTGCGGTGTAGATGAGCGGCATCTTTGCCTCTTCAAACTGCACGTCCACCGCTGGACCTGCGATTTGAATTACGTGTCCAATGTTTTCTGCCATCGTTGCTTTCCTGTTCCGTAAAAAATGTTGAATCTTAAATTGCGGCTGCGCCGCTGACAATCTCAATAATTTCCTTGGTAATGGCCGCCTGGCGCACGCGATTCATGGTGAGCGTGAGCGAGTCGATCATGTCGGAGGCATTGCTGGTGGCCGCATCCATGGCCGTCATGCGCGCTGCGTGCTCTGCTGCCACTGATTCCAACATGGCGTGGTACAACTGCGTGGAAACATAGCGCGGCAACAATTCGCCCAGCAATTGCCGCGGTGGCTGCTCATAGATGTAGTCCACTTCCGCCGTGCCAAACTTGCGCGCTTCCTCATCGGATTCGCGCGTGTCGGCTGCGCTCAGGCTTACCTGCGCACTATGCGCGGCCTCGGCCATCCGCTCGCGCTCCTCGCGGCTGATCTCCGTGACTGCGGCAATATCGTGCTTGCCAAACTCACGAATCGGCAGCACGCGTTCCACCACAATCCGCTGCGAGATGACCGATTGAAACTCGTTGAAGACCAGATACACCGCATCAATTTCTTGTGCGACATAACGGCGCACCAAATCATTCCCCAAACGGCTGATCGCCTCAAAATTCAGCTTTTCCAGCAGACCCGAATGTTCGCCCGTGATCTCCACACGCTCCTGACGCTGGCGCAAGGGTTGCAGCGAGGCTGACGGCTCTGCCTCCGGCGCAACAGCCGCAACGAATCTGCGGCGCAAAAAATCCTTGGCCTTGCGGCCCACGGCTTCCAAGTCAATGGCGAGATCGCGCGATGCACTTTCATCAATGAAGCGTTGCGCGGCCTTGAGCACATTCACGTTGAAGGCCCCGGCAAATCCCTTGTCGCCGGTAACAACCACCACGGCCACGCGCTTTTCCGGGCGCACCAGCAACAGGGGATGCCGCACTTCTCCCGTCTCCGGATCATAGACATCCGCACGGCGCACCAGCGAATCCAGCACGCTCGAGAGCATCTGCGCGTAGGGACGTGCCGCCAGCGCGCGTTGCTGCGCGCGGCGCAGCTTGGCCGCGGAGACCATCTTCATTGCGCGCGTGATCTGCCGCGTATTTTTCACGCTGCGAATGCGTCGCCGTAAATCGAGAACGTTTGCCATCGTCTCTCTGCGCCTGCTCCTAAGCCTTGGCCGCTGCGGCTGTCTGCCGCGCAGCCGCGAAGCTCTGCTTGTACTCCTTGAGCGCGGCATGGATGCGCGACTTCAAATCGTCGTCCAATGTCTTCTTGCTGACAATGTCGGCCAACAACGCGGACTGTGCCGTGTCCAAATACTTGTACAGTCCCTCTTCAAAGACACGCACATCTTCCACGCGAACGTCATCCAAGTAGCCATTGGTTCCGGCGAAGATGGCGACCACCTGCTTTTCCGTCGACAAGGGAGAAAACTGCGACTGCTTCAACAGCTCGGTCAAACGCTGACCACGGTTCAACTGGTTCTGCGTCACCTTGTCCAGGTCACTGCCGAACTGCGCAAAGGCCGCCAGCTCGCGGTACTGCGCCAGATCCAGCTTCAGCGTACCCGCCACCTGACGCATGGCCTTGATCTGCGCACTGCCACCGACGCGGCTCACCGAAAGACCCACGTTGACCGCCGGACGCACGCCCGAGTTGAACAAATCCGTCTCCAGATAAATCTGGCCATCGGTAATGGAGATTACGTTGGTGGGAATATATGCGGAAACGTCGCCGGCCTGCGTCTCAATAATCGGCAACGCTGTCAGCGAGCCACCGCCGTTTTTCTGGCTCAGCTTCGCGGAACGCTCCAGCAGACGCGAGTGCAGATAAAAGACATCGCCGGGATAGGCTTCGCGGCCTGGAGGACGACGCAGCAGCAACGAAATTTCACGATATGCCGTCGCGTGCTTGGACAGATCGTCATAAATGACTAGCGCGTGCCGACCTGTGTCGCGGAAATGCTCGCCGATGGCAGTGGCTGCGTAAGGCGCCAGATACAACATCGGCGCGGGTTCTGAGGCCGAGGCCACCACAACGACGGTGTACTCCATCGCGCCGCGTTCGGTCAGCGTCTGCACCACCTGCGCCACGGAGGAGCGCTTCTGGCCGATCGCGCAATAGATGCAAATCAAATTATTTTTGGCGCTGTTGAGAATGGTGTCAATCGCAACGGCGGTCTTGCCCGTCTGACGGTCACCAATGATGAGTTCGCGCTGGCCGCGGCCAATCGGAATCATGCTGTCGATGGCCTTCAGTCCCGTCGACATCGGCTCGCGCACCGGCTGACGATCAATCACACCCGGAGCCAACCGCTCAATGGGCAGGCTATGCTGGGTGGCAATTGGTCCCTTGCCGTCAATCGGCTGGCCCAGCGCATTCACCACGCGGCCAATCATGGCTTCTCCCACGGGCACGCTCATGATCTTGCCGGAGCGGCGCACGGAATCGCCTTCCTTCAGCTCGGTGTATTCGCCCAGCAACACCGCGCCCACCTGATCCTCTTCGAGGTTCATGGCCAGGCCAGCCACGTTGTGCGGGAACTCGATAAGTTCTCCCGCCATGACCTTTTCCAGCCCGTGGATGCGCGCAATGCCATCGCCAAGGGACGTGATGGTGCCGACTTCATCGACGCGCACGCGCGACTCGAAGCTCTCAATCTGCTCGCGCAGAATCTGTGTGATTTCGTCTGCCTTTATCTGAGCCATGCTTTTCTATTCGCTTCTCTACGTTCAAAAGTAACTGCTCGTGCGAGCCGGTCAGCCCGCGGAAAAAATTCTCTACTCGCCTGCCAACCGCTGCCGCAGACGCTCCAAACTGCCGCGCACGGAGCCGTCATACACCACGCTGCCGATACGCAGTACCACGCCGCCCAACAGGGCGGAATCGCGCTTGTAAACCGCGCGGATGCTGCGCCCGGTCAACGTGGCCGCCCGCGCCTCCAGTGCCGCGCGTTCGCTTGCATCCAACTCCCGCACGCTGACAATCTCCGCCTCGCCAATGTTTTGGCGCGCGTTCATCTCCGTGCGATAGCTGGCAACAATCTCTGGCAGCGCAGCGATGCGGCCATTCTGCAACAACACGGCCAAAAAATTGCGCAGAGCTGGCAACAATTGCGTGCGCGCGGCCAGCGCATCAATCACCTTCAATTTTTCTTCCAACGCAATCGAGGGATCTTCCAGCGCCAAGCGCAGCGACACGTTGGCGGCAAAGTCGGCCTGCAAATCCTGCAATTGCACATTCGCCAGTTCGAGGTCCAGCTTCTCTGCCAAAACCACATCGACCAGTGCGCGCGCGTATCGGGGTGCGTAGAGACTCATATTAATTGCTCCCCTTGCCATCGAGTTCCGCCACAAAGCTCCGCACCAAGGCGCGATCTGTCTCCACGTCCAGAGTCAAATGACGCTGCGCGCTCTCGCAAATCAATCCAGCGACCAGCGCTTGGATCTTTCGCTGCTCGCTCAGGCTGGACGACTGCACCTCCTGCTCGGCAGCACGAATCAAACGCAGCTTTTCTGCTTCCATCGCTGCGTGAATGCGCGCCTCATCGGCAGCGGTTTGGCTTTCTGCCTGCGCGCGCATGGCTGCAATTTCTTCATCCAGACGGCTCAGGCGCTGCTCCACATCCTGCAAGCGACGACTGGCATCTTCCGTGGCGCGACGCGCCTCCTGCAAATTTTTCTGGATGCGCTCCGCGCGGCTCCGCAATGCCTTGGGCAGGGCGCGCGCCACAAACCAAAGCACGGCGACGGCCAGAATCAGAAAATTGAGAAACTCAAAGATACGCGCGGTGGTTTCGACCTTCTGGCCCAATAAGCGCGCCAGGGTTTGCACCATCGGCGAATGCCGATAGACGTTAACCTCGTCCTCCGCAGCGTCGGCATCTGTCTTGTTCGCGGCCTGCGACTCGGGCGCGGTAACGCTTTGCGTCGCATCTGCACGCTGCGCGACCACCGAAGTCTGCGCAGGCGCTGCCGACTGCGCCAGCAAGCGTGAGCCAGCGGCCAGCAGCAGCATCGCAGCCAGACACAATCCAGCCAGAGTTCGAGAAATGGAATTGCTATGTCGTTGCATCATGCGCCTTCCACCGCCGCATTGGCTGGCGAGAGGATGCGCGCAAGGGCCAACGCGCCCAACGGTTCAATGGAGGCTTGCATTTGCTTGCGAGCGTTGTCGGCGCTGGCCTCCAAAGCCATGCGCGCTGCCTGCACCTGCTTGTGGGATTCCTGCCGCGCGGCGACGATGGCCGTTTCCATCTCTGTTTGCACCCAACGCAAACGCTCTTCGCGTGCATGAAAAATGGCGGCGCGTGCGGCTTGCAACTTCTGCTCGTACTGGCTCATGCGCTCTTCCGCAGCAGCAATGGCGGCGTGCGCAGCAGCAATGGCGCCTTGCGTGCGGGATCTGCGCTCTGCCAGCACCTTGCCCAGCGGCCCATGGACCAGCACGCGATAGGCCATCAGTGTTGCCAGAAAAAGCAGTACCGTTGGCGCGGAACTTAGCGCGAGGTCGCGGAGTTGCAGCAATAAGTCGTTCATTTACTTGATTTCAGTGGTTGATGCCCGTAGCTGCAGGGCGATATTTTTGGATCGGAACCTACATTTACTTGTAACAAAGCGATCCCAGAGTGTCAAACATTGGGCGCTCTTTCTGTGAGCAGCATCACACCCAAAAATTGCGATACCGGTGCAGCAAAGAAGCCGGTCCGCGCACACGCAAATGCACAGCATTGCGCTTGTACGTTTTGGCAAGCACGGTAGCGTGCGCATCCAGAGCGGCCAAAACTGCACCGTCGGCCTGCGGCACCACCAAATGGTGTTCCTCCAGAGGATCGGAAGCGTGCTCTTCATTGGCCAGCAGCGCATCCATCCGCTCCAGCAGCGCCTGCAGTCCCTCCCGGGTTCGCGCAGAAACGGAAAGGCTCTGTTCCGGAGTACTCAGCGATGCACGCAGATTTTCCCGCTCCCCACTGCCCAGCAGGTCGGTCTTATTCAACACGGAAATGCAGGGCTTCTGCTCCACTTGCAGCTCACGCAGCACCTTGTCCACCTCTTCGCGGTGTATTCGCAGCGTGGGACTGGTTGCGTCCATCACGTGCAGCAATAGCTCGGCCTCCTGCACCTCTTCCAGCGTGGCGCGAAAGGCCTTGACCAGCGCAGGCGGCAGTGCGCGGATGAATCCCACAGTGTCAGAAAGCAGCACGCTACGGCGCGAGGGCAATTTGAGCAGGCGCAATGTCGGGTCCAGCGTGGCAAACATGCGCGAGGAGGACAAGACGCCAGCCTGCGTGAGCGCATTGAAGAGTGTGCTCTTGCCCGCGTTGGTGTAGCCCACCAGCGCCACCGTCGGCAGCGGAACCGCCGTGCGATGCTGCCGCTGTTGGCGGCGCGTGCGGCGCACAGCCTCCAGCCGCTTTTGGATCTGCACAATGCTGCGGTTGATCTTGCGACGATCGGTTTCCAGTTGCGTTTCGCCCGGTCCGCGCGTGCCAATGCCACCGCCCAACTGCGACATGGCACGTCCGCGTCCGGTCAAGCGCGGCAACATGTACTCCAATTGCGCCAGCTCCACCTGCAATTGGCCTTCGCGCGTGCGGGCGTGGCTGGCAAAGATGTCCAGAATTAACTGCGTGCGATCCAAAACGCGGCACGGCAACACTCGCTCCAATTCACGCAGTTGCGAGGGGGAAAGATCGGGCTGGACCAACACCAAATCCGCCTGGCTGGATGCGGCCAAAGCCGCCACCTCCGCCAGCTTGCCTTTGCCGATCATGGTGGCAGGATCCGGACGCTCCCGACGCTGCACCAACACATCGACGATCTCGGCACCCGCGCTGATGGCCAGTTCGCGGAACTCATCCACCTGCGCATCCCAGTCATCGCCGGGAAGCTGCTCTCCTGCGCCACGGACTGCCTGCTCTGGTTCCGGGGCAGGCGTGCTGGCTGCCTGCGCGGCGGCACGGGCCTGCCGTGCTGCGGAAAATGCAGCTTTTGTGCGCGGCAGGGGAGCCAGTTCGCAGCAGACCAAAATGGCCCGCTCTGGCTTCCCCCCTGCCTGCGGTATGCGTTGCTCGCTGCGGCGGGATCCCGCCTGTGGCCCCATTGGCAGTGCGCCCCGAACTCAGGAGTTGGAGGCCGGGGGGATGTCTTTCGACGTCAGGGCGGCCTGCCCCGGCGCTGCCACCGGCGCATGCAGGGGCGTATGCACACTGCTGTGGCGGAATTCGTTGCCCATCACAGGACGTCCGCTCACCACGGTGGAGATGGCATGCTTGAAAATCAATTGCTCCTGGTTGTTGTTCTCCAGCAGCACCGAATACTTGTCAAAGGAGCGAATGCGTCCCGTCAGCTTGACGCCGCTCACCAAATACACCGTGATCTGCGATTTGTCCTTGCGCACGGTGTTCAAAAAAGTGTCTTGAATATTTTGTGCAGTTTTCGCTTCCATCTTCGCCTCCCTATTTTTCTTTTTCTTCTTGAGCGAGTTCTGTTGCACCGGGGATTAGCGACACTCCCCGGATGTAAGCCGTACCAACTACAAAAAATAAATTCTCATCCGCCGCCGGATATGGATACCTTACTTCCGAAGGAAACCCTTTGCAAACTGCCATTGCCGTTTGCGGCAAAAATTCCCTTTTGCTGCTGCCGCAACTCACTGCTTCCACCAGCAGAAGATGCTAGCATCGTTGCTGATATGTCTGATGTAGATGCACAGAAGCCCCCGGTAGTTTCCTCTCCCAGCGACAATCGCAGTGCCGCGCCGGTACCCATGGCAGACTTCTCCCGCCAATACAACAAGATACGCGATGAAGTTCAATCAGCACTGGAAGCAGCATGCGCCCGCCAACACTTCATCTTGGGCGAAGAAGTTGCGCGGTTGGAGGAGCAAATTGCGGCGCATTGCCGAGCGGCATATGCCGTGGGCTGTGCCTCGGGAACCGATGCGCTGTGGCTGGCCCTGCAAGCCGCAGGCATCGGCTCTGGCGATCGCGTGTTGACGACGCCCTTCAGCTTTTTTGCCACCGTCAGCTCGATCCTGCGCTCCGGAGCGCAGCCGGTTTTGGCCGACATTGATCCACGCACATTCAACCTGTCGCCCTATGCCTGCCGCGCAGCCCTCGCCCAGCAATCCGTGCGCGCCATTCTCGCCGTGCATCTCTTTGGCCAGTGCGCAGACTGGGATGCGTTGCGTTCGCTGCAACAAGAACACGGCTGCATCTTGATTGAAGACGCGGCCCAGGCCTTTGGCGCAGCGTGGCGCGGCGCGCCTGCGGGCAGCTTGGGAGATTCTGCAGCGTTCAGCTTTTATCCCACCAAAAACCTCAGCGCCTTTGGCGATGCCGGCATGGTCACCACGCTGCACCGCGACATGGCCGAGCGGATGCGCATGTTGCGCTCCCATGGAATGCGCCAGCGCTATGTGCATGAGGAGTTGGGATGGAATAGCCGCCTGGACACGCTGCAAGCCGCAATTTTGCTGGTGAAGCTGCGCTATATCGACGAATGGAACCGTCAGCGCCAGCAATGCGCCGCGCGCTACGATGCGCTCTTCCGCAAATACATTCTGGCGGAGCCAGGCCCGTATCCACAACAGGGCGTGGTCACGCCCAGCGTCGATCCGCGCGGCACGCATGTCTTTCATCAATACGTGATTCGCGTCAACCGCCGCGACGAGCTGCGCAATTTTCTCAACCAGTGCGGCATTGGCTCTGAGATTTATTATCCCGCGCCACTGCACATGCAGCCCGCGCTGCGCAGTCTGGGCTACGTCGCCGGTTCCCTGCCAGAGAGTGAACGCGCCGCACGCGAAGTGCTCGCGCTGCCCATCTTCCCGGAGCTGCACGAAGAAGAGCAGACGCGCGTCGTCGAAGCGATTGCCAAGTTTTTCAATTGATCGGTACTGCGCGTTGCCACCACTGCCCGATGACACCGGCAGCGGTTCCTACTTCTTCGGAGCCGCTGCCTTTGCAGCCGCAGACCGCATTTGGGCATGCTTGGCTTTCCCCGGTTGCGCAACTCCCTGCGGCAGCTCTCGATGCACGCTCTCCCCTTGCAAGCGATAGGTTCGCGTCACGAGTGTGGGCGCTGGCGTTGCTGACGCAGCAGACGAAGCAGCCGCTGCATCCTTGCTAGCGTTGCCCGTCTTGGAGCTGGACGCAACGCGAATCGTAAAGACCGGCTCCGGACCATCAGGAAAATCCTGCTGACTCACCGTAACCGGAAAAAATCCCGCCAGATTGCGTTCCACATATGCGGTTCCATACCGATGGTGCCGCACGTCCCAGGTAAAAACACGCACCTCATCAAAGTCGTAAGGCAGGCCGTCTTTGTACTCGGTGAGTACGGTTACATAGTCTGGAACCAGACCATCCGGGGTGCCAGCGGCTGGATCACTGACCCTGCGCAGCACGTAAGCCCCCATCATGCGCTTGCCCTCGGCATACTGCGCAATGTCGTCAGGAACATCCACGTCCAAGCGTCGCGCCAGCATCCAACCCGTGTGCCCGGATGCGGTCCGTGCCAGCCACCAGTCTTCCATCGGTGGGGCAGGCGGTGCCGTGGCACTGGACTTTTTATGCCCATACACAGGATGCGCGGGTGCGGCAGCCTGCACATCCTGTGCAGGTGCGCCGGGTTTGCTAATGGAGGTGCGCGCTAAAACCTCCACCTTGGCATTGGCCGGAATCAGATAGAAGTGCTCGGCATGCGTGCCGGGAGCGATGTGCATGTAAACATCGTCGCGGGCAATGGCTTGGCTCAGCACGGGATCGTGCGCGTGCTGCTGGGCTAGTGCTTGAAACTGCTGGTAGCCCGATGGATTCAGCACCGCAGCCTCTTCAATCCAGCCTATGGCACCCTGCTCCGTCTGCACCTTCACAAAGCGATGAATGCGCTCCAGCACCTGTAGACGCTCTCCGTTGGCCACTTGCGCAGTGTGGTTGGAGACAGGGGCAACCCGGTCACGCAGATAAATGGGATGCCGCGTGGCCACATAGACATACTCCACGCTTGCCTGTGGACGCAGCCACTTGCAACCCCAAAGCGTGCCGAGCGCGCAGGCCAGCAGCGCGACAGATGCCATCTTTCGCACCATTTTGTCGGCTCTGATTCTGCGCAAAGACTGCACGGTTGTTCTCCAATTGCGTGATGGCTATTGCGTAATCGACATGGCTACCGGTGCTGTGGGATCGGTGCCGGTTGCAGCATCCACCACGTAGTCCAGCTTGCCCGCTGTGCTTGTGTCAAAGCTGAAGATCGCCAGATCCGGATAGTCTTGAGCCGCAGCAACAACCAAGTAGGTGTTGGTTGCGTCCAGCGCCATGGCCACCGGATCCGTTCCCGCACCCTTCCCAGTTCCACCCACGTAGGGGGAACTGCTGAGTTCTGTCAACGCGCCCGAGGCCCCAATCTGGTAGCCATCAATCTCATTGGATACTTTGCTGGCCACGTACACATAGGTATCCGTCGGATCCACGGCGATCGCCGAAGGACCAACCTGGGTGCTGACCTGTGAGCCAGTGACCTCGCTCAACCCGCCGCCGCTGCCAATCGTAAATGAACGTACACAGGAGCATCCCGTCTCTCCCACAAACAAATACTTCGAATTGCTATCGGAGACCAACGCCGTGTCCGCATACAACGTCGCATCGTTGGAGTTCGTGTGCAGTTGGTTGCTCAGCGCACCGGTGCTCGCATTGAGTGTGAAAATATCAATGCCTCCCGAACCGCCTGCTGCGGGCGTCTCTCCCACATAAATATATTGATTGTTGGGGGCAACGTAGATTTGTTCCGGACCGCCCTTGAGCGTGACAGAGCCTTGCGGATTGCCGGAAGGCGCAGTCAAAGCCCCCGTATTGGAATTAATCGCGTACTCATACATCTGATCTGCGGTGTTGGATCCAATAAAGAGGAAATTGCTCTGCCTGTCCACGGCCATGTACGTTGGCTCAATGGAGAGAGTGGCCACGGGTTGACCGCTGGCACCCAACGTCAGTGAACCGTTTGCATTAATCCCGTACAAGTACACAGCTCCGGAAGCGCTACCTACATAGAGAAACGAACCATTCGGAGTGGTCACCATCGCGCTGGGCGCAATGCCCGTTTCCAAGGAATAGGGAGAGTTGCCCAACTCGTACAGTTTGCCGCTGCTTAAAGAAAATCCGGCGATGTCGTCAGCGTTGCTGTTAGCCACATAAATGTAATCGTTGGAGCTTCCAGCCGCAGACGATCCATAGGTAAAGGATTCTCCGTTGCTTGTGCCATTCGCCGTGGTCACCGTAACGCTGACCGTACCACTGGCCGCAGGCGCAACGGCTGTAATCTCTGTGGCCGAGACAACCGTATAAGTGGCCGCTGCCGTGCTGCCAAAGGTGACCGCCGTTGCCCCAGTCAGATTGGTGCCTGTCAAAGTCACTGTAGTACCGCTGGCACCGCTGGTCGGGCTAATCGCCGTCAACGTGGGAGTGGTGGAGGAAGCGGATCCCGAAGAACCGTAGGTAAAGGATTCCCCGTTGCTGGTGCCTTGGGGGGTCGTCACCGATACGCTGACCGTGCCGCTACCGCTGGGCGCAACCGCTGTTACTACTGAGGCAGAAACTGCCGTGATGCTGGTCCCCGCCGTGCCCCCAAAACTCACCGATGTGGCCCCGGTCAAAAAGGACCCGGTCAGGGTCACCGTGGTTCCACTGGATCCACTGGTGGGGTTAATTGCAGTCAGCGTGGGGGTGCAGGTGTTCGTCTCTTCACAGATCGGAACGAAAAAGCCATTGCATCCAATCAACTGCGGGGCCAAGACCACCGCGAGCAGCAACACGATACGAATCGGAATCGGAATACGCATACTGGAGGAACAGCCCGCCTTTTACAATCGGCATTCTTGCGCTCTCCCAGTGTACGACGACCCTGCTTCAGGCGCAGGTGTCACTCTGGGTTCAGCCAAACCGTGTGCGTTCGTTGCGTGCCGATGCTCAGGCTGCCGCTTCGGCGTCCAGCACGGTGCCCACGGCGTGGATGACCGAGGCGATGCGCACTGCGGCCAAAATCAGCTCTTCGCTGATTCCCTTTTGCCGCAGCACTTGTTCATGCGCATCCACACACTTGCCGCAGCCGTTGACCGCTGACGCCGCCACGCACCACAGTTCAAAATCCACCGGGTCGGCCCCGTGCGTGCGAATCGCATTCATGCGCAGCCGCGCTGGCATGGTGGAGTATTTTTCATTCTTCGTCAGATGGTGAAAGCGGTAAAAAACATTGTTCATGCCCATGATGGCCCCTGCGGTTTTGGCCGCGTCCACCAACTGCGCAGTGGTTTTTTCCGCCGCGGCTGCAACCACGGCGCGCAACAACACTGGCTGGCGCGTCGCCATAGCGCTGACCACCACACTGCCCCATAGCTGCGTGGGTGTCAGTTCCGTATTCTGGCCGATCAGCGAAGAGTAATTCAGCTTCAAATCCTTGGCATACTCCGGCAGGCTCTGGATCAGCTCATCCAACGTCATACAATTTTCCTTTTTTTTGATTGCGTTGTCATGCAGAAAGCGGAAGCGCTGGCATGGCCACGCGCTCCCGCCAGAGACAAGTTAGACGCTCAGCGTCTCTTCGCCCTTGTGCCAGTTGCAGGGGCACAGCTCATCGGTCTGCAATGCGTCCAGCACGCGCAGAACCTCCTGTGGATTGCGTCCCACGGACAAGTCGGTCACGTAGGCGAAACGAATCACGCCCTGCGGATCGACGATGTACGTTGCACGCTGCGCCACGCCGGCTGCCGGGTCCAAAATTCCCAACTGCTCGCACAGGTCGCGCTTGATGTCGGCCAGCATGGGGAAGGGCAGATCGCGCAGGTCTTCATGGTTGTTCCGCCAGGCCAGATGCACGAATTCAGAATCAATGCTCGCGCCCAGCACCTGGGCATCACGCGCAGCAAATTCGCCATTCAGCTTGCCGAAGGCGGCGATTTCTGTCGGGCAGACAAAGGTGAAATCCTTGGGCCAGAAGAAGTACACCTTCCACTTGCCGGGATAGCTTTGATCCGTAATCGTCTCAAAGGCCTTGTTCTTGTCGCGGCTGACGGTGGCAGTAACGGAAAAATTGGGGAATTGCTCTCCTACACCTAACATGATTCGACTCCTTGTGCGATGAACGCTGGGTTGGTCTGCAACGCCACTCCATCGGTAGAGACGGAGCAGCACGCAGAAGAATTTTTGCAGTGGAAATTTGGTTGCTCGGTCGAACAGAGACCGAAGGAAGGAACCCGACTGCTAAGGAAAGTATACAGCCTCCTTGCGGAGGCTGTATGTGACGAAACCCCAATGTGTGCGCGCAGAGGAGGCCCCACTGCGCACGCTTTTTTCGTGCTCCAGCAGCGTTAATCCGCCGCAGCGCCCGGCTGGATGCCCACCGCTGCCGCCACGCCCGCAGCGTAGGCAGGGTCGGCTTTGTGGAAGTGCGCCAGTTGCCGCTCGATGATGGCACGCGGCACACCACTCATCGCCGCCGCAACGTTGCTGAAGAGCTGCTGCTGCTGCTCCTTGGACATCAGCCGGAATAGCTGACCCGCCTGCGTGTAGTCATCGTTGCCCTCGCGGTGGTTGTACCGGTCTGCGTCGCCGGAGATGTGCAACGGCGGCTCGGCAAAGCGCGCATCCTGTTTGGGGCCGTGAAAGGAGTTCGGCTCGTAGTACGCATCGGTGCCCTTGGGCTGGTCAAAACGCATCGGTCCATCTGCGTTGTACGTATGTACGGGGCATTGCGCGCGGTTCACCGGCAGGTGCGCATAATGCGTGCCCAGGCGGTAGCGGTGAGCATCGGCATAGGCAAAGATGCGAGCCTGCAACATCTTGTCCGGAGAAAAACCCACGCCCGGCACGATGCTGGATGGCTCAAAGGCCGACTGCTCCATCTCTGCAAAGTAATTTTCAGGATTTTTGTTCAGTTCCACAATGCCCACCTCAATCAGCGGGTAATCCTTGTGCGACCAAACCTTGGTCAGATCAAATGGATTGTACGGCGTCTTCTCCGCATCCTTTTCCGGCATCACTTGGATGCAGAAACGCCAGCGCGGATAGTCGCCCTTTTCAATCGCCTCAAACAAGTCGCGCTGGCTGCTCTCGCGGTCGCGCGCAATGATTTCCGCCGCCTGCTGGTTGGTCCAGTTCTTGATCCCCTGCATGCACTTGAAGTGAAACTTTACCCAGAAACGCTCATTCTTGGCGTTGATCAGGCTGTAGGTGTGGCTGCCGTATCCGTTCATGTGCCGGTAGCCCTGCGGCAGTCCCCGATCCGAGAAAAGAATGGTGACCTGATGCAGACTCTCCGGCGAGAGCGACCAGAAATCCCACATCGCCGTGTTGGAGCGCAGATTGCTTTTGGGGTGCCGCTTCTGCGTGTGGATGAAGTCGGGAAACTTCAGCGGGTCCCGCACAAAAAAGACCGGCGTGTTGTTGCCCACAATGTCCCAATTGCCTTCATCGGTATAAAACTTGAGAGCAAAGCCGCGCACATCGCGCTCAGCATCGGCAGCGCCACGCTCGCCCGCCACGGTGGAAAATCGCGCCAGCATCGGCGTGGCCTTGCCCACCTTGGCAAAGACGCTGGCCTTGGTATAGCGCGTAATGTCGTGCGTCACCGTGAAGGTTCCATACGCTCCTGAGCCTTTGGCATGCACGGTTCGCTCCGGGATGCGCTCACGGTTTTGGTGCGCCAGCTTCTCGATCAACTGGTAATCCTGCATCAGCACCGGCCCGCGCGGGCCTGCGGTCAAGGAGTTCTGGTTGTCTGCCACGGGCGCGCCCGATTCCGTGGTTAGTTGCGGGGCTTTTTTCTCGTCTGCCATCTGCAATCCTCATCTCTGGCTGAATTTTCTGCCATGGGAGCCAAGCTAGCAGATGCGATCGAATAAAGAAATTCGATTATTTCTATAAAATTTATCGTTATTTTCTATTAATATCAATATCCAGACAGGAGCACGCGCCATGCAGGTCAGCACACTCTCATTGCGGGATTTGGAATATGCGCTGGCCGTGGCTCGCCAGCGGCATTTTGGAAAAGCTGCCGAAGCCTGCCACGTCAGCCAGCCCACGCTGAGTAGCCAAATCCACAAGCTGGAAGAGCAGCTGGGCATGGCGATCTTTGAGCGCAGCACGCGCCGCGTGGCCGCCTCCGCGCGTGGAGAAGCCTTGCTGCAACAGGCCGAAGTGGTGCTGGCAGAGGCGCAGCGCCTACTCGACATGGCCCAGCATCTGTCGGTGCCCATGTCTGGCACGCTGCGTCTGGGGGCGATTGCAACACTCGGGCCGTATTACTTCCCGCATCTGTTGCGCACGACCCACAGAGCCTATCCATCGCTCGCCTTACGCCTGACAGAAGGCAAGACGGCTGAGCTGATCCAGTCTTTGCGTCGCGGCGAACTGGATTGCATTCTGGCCGCGTTGCCAGTCGCCATGAGTGGCCTGGCCATGCAGACGGTATTCTTCGAGCCATTTTTTCTCGTCGCGCCTGTTCAGCATCCTTTAGCCCACCACGCAACCCCCACCTTGGCCAGCATTCGCACGCGCGAACTGCTGCTGCTGGAGGAGGGCCATTGCCTGCGCGATCAGGCCTTGCAACTCTGCCGGGGCAACAATTCCACCGTCCAGCGCCACGCCACAGGATTGGAAACACTCTGGCACATGATCGCCGCGGGCGAAGGCTACTCTTTGCTGCCAGCACTCTCTGTGGTGAAGCGCGCAACGCTCGGCATGGTCGCCGTGCGGCCTCTGCTCGAATCCGGAGCTGGGCGGATGATTGCCTTGATCTGGCGCAACCGGGATCCACGTTCCCGCGAGTTTGCGCAATATGCGCGCTTGCTGCAAAGCAAAGCGCCCTCAGGCGTATGGGCAGAAGCATCCCTGCCCGCAGCGCGGCCACGATTCAGCAAGAAAAATGAAGCACTCCGCGCGAGCAAAAAGAAGCAGTAAAGATTCCGCGTCGGCTATGGCTTCTTGCCACCCCAGTTGAAGTAGTGCCCTAGAATCATTTTCACGATCAGGTGGTCAGTGCCTGCGGTTGCGCCCCAGCCTGCGCCCACGTTGATCTCCCACTTCGGCGAAACAAAAAGATTGATGACCGGAAAAAATTGTTGCTGCTGATTGTGCAGTGAGACGAACTCACCAAACTGACCGTAGTAGCCGTAATACTCCAAGCCCACGTTGTAGTACTTGCTGGGCTGGAAGGTCACCGTGGCTGCCGGGCCAAAGGTCAACCCGCCGGGCGAGACATCGCGGTAGTAAAGGTCGCGCTGCTGCGCAGTGTAATCCTGGGGCGGCGTGACGGGATGAATGCCCCAATCCATCGTTGTATTCACCGACCAATACCACTTGCCCAGGGTTTGATCGAGGATCGGCATGATCTGCCACGACCAGGTAGGATTGGCAAACTCTGGCCGCGCATAGCCAATCTCATTCGACAAGCTCAGCCCCACCGGCCAATGCCAACTGGGGGGAATGCGCACGCGCGGACGAATATGGTCGCCCACCCACTGCACACCGTTGCCGTTGCGCTCTGCGGTGAAGATGTAAAAGCCCACCTCCGACCAATCGTTCACGCCCTGGGTCAGCTCGATGGTCTCGTGCTCCTGGCCTTGCGTCGGCAGCATTCCATACTGCGTCGTGGTGCTGCCTTCGACGGTGTAATTACTATGCAACTCCGTCAGCAGAGTTTTGGGAGCGATGGTCTCGGATGGATAGACCTGAATCTCGTAGTTATTTTGTGCACACGCCATGCCCGCGTACAGCAAGGCGCACACCGGCAAGCAACCAACAAAAAAAATGCGCATGCAGCGAGTCTGCCCTCGCTTTGATCCTTGCACACCAGCAAAAGTTCTTCAATTGGGGCGCTGTTTTTGTCCGCGACGGAAGCGCTCATCAATGGGCTGGCGGCCACTGAAGCCAGACTCCAACGTGTGCCAGTATTGAATCTCCGACTCACCCATCTTCCAACACAGCAGAACCGTTTCCTCGCCGAGGCGGCAGGGAAAATCGAGCAGGCCCTTTTCGATGTCTTTCACCTGCACGCCAATGGCGTCAATTTCCTGCAGCGTGTCCTTGACCTGTTGCACGGCCACCTCGCGCTCTGCGCGGCGGCGAGCCACCTGCGCAATCGGCACCAGCATTCCGCCGTGCAAAAAAATGCGCTGCGTCAGACCCTGCAAATCCTCTTCAACACCCTCGGCGGTCTCGCGCGCCTGCATGGCCCGTTTCAACAGCGACTCCAGAACAGGAATCAGCGTCTGCGCCTCGTCGAGTGAAAAAGTTTTCATGAATGCTGCTTCCAACTCCCTGCTGGCATTATCCACGAATCTCCAGCATTCGATCCAGCGCCACGCGCGCCCAGTGCTTCACGTCCTCATCCACGCGAATGCGATTGACCACAACGCCGTCGACCAGATTCTCCAGCGCCCAGGCCAAGTGCTGCGGCGAGATGCGGAACATCGTCGTGCACAGGCAGCCAGCATCATCCAGCGTGATGACGTGCTTGCCCAGCGGGGCAAAACGCTTGCCCAGTCGGTTCACCAAGTGAATCTCCGTGCCCACGGCAAAGCTGGTTCCTGTCGGAGCCTCCTCAATCGTGCGAATGATCCGCTCCGTCGAACCAATCACGTCGGCCTTCTGGCAAACCTCCAAGCGGCACTCTGGATGCACCACCACCTGTACGCCGGGAATCTTGGCGCGGACGCGATCCACATGCTCCGGCAAAAAACGCTGATGCACAGAGCAATGCCCCTTCCACAAAATCACGCGCGCTGCGCGCAAGCGTTCCGGCGTTTGCCCGCCTTGAATCTGATACGGATCCCAGACCACCATCTCCTGCGGAGCAATGCCCAGGGCGTGCGCCGTGTTGCGTCCCAAGTGCTGGTCCGGCAGAAAAAGAATCCGCTGGCCACGCGCAAAGGCCCAGCGAAACGCCGCAGCGGCGTTGGACGAGGTGCAGACCAGTCCACCACGCTCGCCACAAAAAGCCTTGATGGCTGCGGTCGAATTCATATACGTCAGCGGAATCAGTCCGCCGGCTTCCGTTCCGGTCAGGCCGGCAGCGGTCAGGCTGTCCCAGCAGGCTTCCACTTGGGAAATATCGGCCATGTCGGCCATGGAGCATCCGGCATTCAGATCGGGCAGAATCACCTGTTGGTGCGGCTGCGCCAGAATGTCTGCGCTCTCCGCCATAAAATGCACGCCGCAAAACAGGATGTATTTCCCTTCGGCCTGCGATGCGATTTTGGACAGTTTGTAGCTATCGCCCGTGGCATCGGCAAAGCGAATGACCTCATCGCGCTGGTAGTGGTGGCCCAGAATGATGGCCTGCTTGCCCAGCTTGGCGCGCGCCGCGGCAATGCGTCCGTCCATGCTGGCATCGGGCAGTTCCAAATAATTGTCGAGGGTGCATTGCGTAGCTGCCTGCGCTGGCAGCTCAGCTTCAAGAACAGTCGTCATGATCTCCGCCTTCAGTTTTGCCGCAGCCGCTCCTTGGGGGGAAACGTCCACGCAAAACGGGGATGTTGAAAGCAACGGTTCAATTCCAGTTGCAGTGGCTTCACTGCGCCTCCGGCTACTTCATGCCGAACGCGCCCAAACCACGGGGTTGTTGCAACGTTCCTTCCCGGCGACTCTCGCGTCTGCCAGGAACTCCAACTCTTCATTTGATTTTAATACGGAAGCAACAAACCTTCCACTGGGATCATCGGCACTCCCCGCCCATGCGATAGCAGGAATACCCCGACTGCACCGTAGCCACCCCCAACCAAGCCTGCGTTTGTTTGCAGATTCGCGGCTGCGTATGATGAAGAGGCATGAGTTTGGCCGACAGCATCTTCATCTTTACGCTTGCCTTGATCATCTTTGGCCCCAAGAAGTTGCCGGAGATGGCGCGCCAACTCGGCAAACTGGTCGGCGAGTTTCGCCGCGCCAGCAATGAGTTCAAATTCCAAATTGAAGAAGAGCTGCGCCAGGCCGAACAGCGTGAGCGCAAAGCGGCGTCTGCGCCCGTGGAACCCACCATTCTGCCGCCGAAAACGGACGCGCCTGCACCACCGGAACCCGCTCCACTCACCGTAAACCCAGCAGCCGGAGCTGAGCCGCGCAACGCGCTCAACGCATCGCGCGAAGAAACACTGCCTGCACACTTTGGACAAACGGCGGAAAAACCCCATGCCTGAAATGTTGGAACGCGCCCGCAGCGCCGTGGCTGAACGCGCCGAATTGCCCGGCATGAGCCTGCTGGAGCACTTGGAAGAGCTGCGCAAGCGGCTGGTGCATTCGGTTGTGTATGTCGTCATTGCTTTTTTTGTCGCGTATGGATTTCATGAGCGCATCGCCGCCTTCATGATCGAACCCATCACGCACGCACTGGCCGCACATCACATGGACACGCGCCTCGGCTATTTGAATCCCGTCGACCCATTTAATTTTTATTTGAAGATTGCACTCTTCGGCGGATTGATCTTTGCCTCGCCCTTTGTGCTCTATCAACTCTGGCTCTTCATCGCGCCCGGCCTCTATCAACGCGAGCGACGCTATGTGGTGCCCTTCATGTTCGCCACCGTCGGTCTGTTCCTTGGCGGAGCCTACTTCGGCTACCGCTTCGTCTTCCCCGGCGCCTTGGAGTTTTTGATCGGCTTTGGCGCGCAGTTCAAACCACTGGTGACCATTGAAGAGTACGAGAGCCTGTTTTTCACGGTCATTCTAGGCTTGGGATTAATCTTTGAGTTGCCGATCCTCGTCTTCTTTCTCGCGCTCTTTGGCATCGTCAATTCAAAATTTCTTTTGAAGAATATTCGCTATGCAATTTTGATTATCTTCATCATTGCGGCCATCATCACCCCCACGCCGGATGTGCTCACCATGTGCGTCTTTGCTGCCCCCATGCTGGTTCTCTACTTCATCAGCATTGGCGTTGCACATATGGTTCACCCGGAACGCCGCAAGCGCAAAATGCAACCGGAGGCCTAATGCTGCTTCGCCCGCTTGGAATTTTTTCTGCGTTCACTCTGGCCGTGGCAGCCATCGTGACCGCTCCCCTGCATGCCGCTACGCATCCAGCCAAACATGCCCAGACAAGCAGCGCATCCCAGCGCTTCAACGGCAACCTGGCCTATGAGTATGCGGACAAATTCGTCGCCTGCGGACCGCGCTGGATCGGCAGCCCCGGCCACATCTGCGCAGAAAATTTCTTGCAGCAGACCTTCGCCAAAGACAAATTGGAAGAAGACACCTTCACCGCCAGCACGCCCATCGGCCCGCTCACGATGCACAACTACATCGTCCGCTTCCCCGGCAAAAAACCCGGCGTCATCGTTGTCGCCAGCCACTATGAGACGAATTATTGGCTGCGCAATACGTCCTTCGTTGGAGCCAATGACGGCGGCGCAACCGTCGGCCTGCTGGTCGAGTTGGGCAACCTGCTGCGTGGTCGCACCTTGAATGGATACAGCGTCTGGCTCGTGTTTTTTGATGGCGAAGAATCCATCCAATCCAACTGGACGGATGAGGATTCCCTTTACGGCAGCCGCCACCTGGCCGCGCGCTGGGAACGCGATGGCACGCTGAAACAAATCAAAGCCTACCTGCTCACCGACATGATCGGCGACAAGCAGCTTGATATTTGCCGTGAGACCAACTCCACGCCCTGGCTGGAAGACCTGATCTACAAAGCCGCGCAACAGGACGGCTACGCGCAATATTTTTTTGAGAACAGCAACGGCATCGAGGATGACCAACTTCCCTTTGTCAAACGCGGCGTGCCCACAGCGGACATCATCGACATCGACTACGGCCCGCACACCCCAACCCACCCGGACGGCTACCACCACACTCCGGAAGACACCATGGACAAGATCAGCGCGCACAGCCTGACGGTCTCTGGCCAAACAGTCCTGACGACGATTCAATTGCTCGATCAGCGCTAGGGAGACTCTGAACAAGTCTGTGTTTTGAAGGGGACGGGCTTCAGCCCGTCCGTAAGTCCTAGCGTTGCAGTGCGGCTTTAGCTGTCGTGTCTCAAGAGGTTGTTGACATCGAACTGGGGCCCAGCGCGGCTGATGGGCGGCACCTGTTCAGAGTCTCCCTAGAGCTTATGTCGCCAGCATTGCTTCCACCGCTTGCAGCACCGCTGCTGGCGCAATCGCCGTCAAACATTTTTTCTTCTGCGCGATGCACGTCTCCAGTCCGCAACCCATGCAGTCCACCGCGTGGTACAGCACGCGATGCCCCACACCCTGCGGATACCAAACCTCCGGCAGATTCCGCGCCGCAAAGATGGCCACGCAGCGCGTCTGCACCGCAGTCGCCAAGTGCATCGGCCCACTGTCATGGCCAAGAAACATCCGCGCCCGCGCCAACACCGCCGCCGACTCACGCGGCGTCAACTGCCCGCACAGATTCACGCAGCGCCCCTGCCACGCCTCTGCGGCCAGCTCGCTCACGCCGTTTTCTTCCTCGGCCCCCAGCAACACCAGGCCCATCTCCGCATGCCGCTCGGCCAGAGCAGACAACACCACGCACCACTTCTCCGCGCCCCAATCCTTGGCCTGCACCTTGGTACCCACGCTGCACGCCAGCACAGGCCGCTCACCCAGCGGACGCAGAACATCCGCCGCGCGCGCCTGCTCTTCCGACGTCAAGCGCAGATCCCAATTCTCGGCATGGCTCCAATCCATCGCGCCCAAAGCGCGTACGGTTCGCGCCAGCCGCGCCGCTTCTGGCTCATAGATGCCCGTGGCCGCGTCCAAACGATTCGAGCGCCCATCCTTCGTGTACGGCGCGCCGTAAATCTTCTGAATGCCGCAAGCGCGGAAGAATGCCACATCGCGCACCACTTGTTGCCAGTGTCGACGCGGCGTCAGATACACCAGCGCCTGCGGACGCCAGGCGCGAATCTCCGCGCGCAGCCGCCACAGCGTGCTCACAGCGCGCGCACCAATCGGATAGCGAAAATACGCAGCCTCGCCAGGCTGCCCACCCAATCCACTCGTTGCAATCAACCCAGACCCGGCCAGCACCGCATACGCTGCCGGAGCTTTGCTGTGTACGGGCAGGTTCGTCAGCAGTCGCCGCTCCGCGTTGGGAAAGGCCCGCGCGATCTGGTGCAGGCACGGCAGCGCCACCACTGTATCGCCCAGGCTGCCCAGGCGATAAATCAGCACGCGCTCGATCGAGTTGGAGTGAGCCGTCTGCATCATGCCGTATACTGGAACCATGTCGATTGTCCGCGATATTGCTGGCGTTGCCAAGGGGATGACCATCACCCTGCGCGAAATGTTGGAGCCAACCCAGGTGGAAAATTACCCGGACGGCCCCGGCCCCACGCGCGGAGCGCAGTTTGAACAACGTTACCGCGGCCAGCATGTTTTGCAGCGCGATGAAAATGGTTTGGAGAAATGTGTTGCCTGCTTTTTGTGCGCGGCGGCCTGCCCCTCCAACTGCATTTACATTGAAGCGGCAGAGAACACGGCTGAGCAGCGCATCTCCAGCGCCGAGCGTTACGCCAAGGTCTACAACATTGACTACAACCGCTGCATCTTTTGCGGCTACTGCGTTGAGGCCTGTCCCACGGATGCCATCACACATGGCCATGGCTTTGAACTGGCTTCCTTGAATGCCACCGGTTTGGTCATGCGCAAAGAAAAGCTGCTCGCTCCCGTGCCGGAGCCATCCTCTGTTTCCAAGTAGTACCTGTACGGGCGGGATGCAACCATCGCGGCGATCCTATTACAGGATCGCCCGCTGCTATATGAGTGCAATGCCAGGGAAGACGGTCTGAAGCAAGCATGATTGGTTTTTTGGAACAAATTCGGCGCAGAGTGGTCGTCTACGACGGTGCCATGGGCACCAACATCCAAAAATACGACCTCTCCGTGGACGACTATTGGGGCAAAGAGGGCTGCAATGAGCTGCTCGTCCAAAGCCGCCCCGACGTCATCCGCGCCATTCATGCCAGTTTTTTTGAAGCCGGTTGCGACGTGGTGGAGACCAACAGCTTTGGCTCCTCGCGCATCGTGCTGGCCGAGTATGACCTGCAAGATCAAGTCCGCGAGTTGAACATTGCCGCCGCACGCCTGGCCCGCGAAGTGGCCGCGCAATACTCCACGCCGGATCATCCGCGCTTCGTCGCTGGTTCCGTCGGCCCCACCACCAAGCTGCCCTCGCTCGGCCACATCACCTATGACGCCATGGCCGAAACCTACCGCGAGCAATTCGACGCGCTCATCGAAGGCGGCGTCGATATTCTGCTCATCGAAACCTGTCAGGATTTGCTGCAGGCCAAAATCGCGCTCGCCGCCTGTGAGGACTCCATGCGCGCCGCAGGCAAGCGCCTGCCCGTGCAGGTGCAGGTCACCTTGGAGGCCACCGGCACCATGCTGCTCGGCAGCGAGATCGGCGCGGCCCTGGCCGTGTTGGAGTGCTTCCAGCCCGACATTATTGGACTCAACTGCGCCACCGGCCCGGCAGAGATGCACGACGCCGTCCGCTTTCTCTGCGCCAACGCGACTTGCCCCATCAGCGTGCTGCCCAACGCCGGCCTGCCGCAAAACGTTGGCGGCCACGCGCATTACACGCTGACGCCGCAGGAGCTGGCGCGCGCGCACAAACAATTTGTCGAAGAATATGGCGTTCGCGTTGTCGGCGGCTGTTGCGGCACCACGCCTGAACATCTGCGCGCCGTGGTGGAAGCTGTGCGCGACGTTCAACCTGCGCCGACCAACGCCAGGCCGCAAAGCGTCGCTGCCAGCGCCTACTCCGTTGTTCCATTGGAGGTCGACGGCCAGCCGGTCATCGTCGCCGAGGAGATGAACACCACCACGCGCGTCGAGCACTTCCGCAACATGGTGCGCGCCGGTGATTATGACGGCATTCTCGCGCTGGCCAAAAAACTCAGCGCAGAAGGCTCGCAGATGCTCGACCTCTGCTGCGCCATCGTCGGCGAAGATGAAAACGCGTACATGTGCTCGATCCTGGAAAAGATCGCCACGCGCGTACCTGCGCCCATTCTGGTGGACTCCACGGAAGCCGAGGTCATTGAAGAAGCGCTCAAGCGCATTCCCGGCAAGCCCATCATCAACTCCATCAATTTGGAAGATGGAGAAAAACGCACCTCGCGCGTGCTGCCCATGGCCCGGCGCTATGGAGCCGCCGTCATCGCGCTCACCATTGACGAGGACGGCATGGCGCTTACAGCGAATAAAAAGCTCGCCATCGCTCAGCGCATCCACAAGCTGGCCACGGAAAAATATGGCCTGCGCGCGCACGACCTCATCTTCGATCCGCTCACGCTGCCCATCTCCACCGGGCAGGAGGACTATCGCACCGCAGGCATGGAGACGCTGGAGGCCGTGCGCCTCATCAAACAGGAATTGCCCGAGTGCAAGACCATCCTCGGCGTCAGCAACATTTCCTTTGGTTTGTCGGCCTATTCGCGCCGCGTGCTGAACAGCGTTTTTCTGAAGGAGGCGGTCGATCGCGGCTTGGACGCGGCCATCGTCAACTACTCCAAAATTTATCCACTCTACAAAATTCCCGATGTGGAGGTGGATCTGGCGCGCAAGCTCATCTTCCGCGATGAGAGCAACGGCGATCCGCTCCAGGTCTACATGGCCCACTTTGCCGGTGGCCAGAAAAATGCCGAGGCTTCCACCGCCGATGCCGATGCGGCGCTGCCGCTGGAAGAAAAATTGAAGCAGATGATTATCCGTGGCGAGCGCACCATTGGCGCGGGCGCGGAAAAATTGTCCTTGGTCGATGTTCTGGAGCAGGCGCTCGAGCGCTACTCTCCGCTCGATCTGATCAACACCGTGCTACTGGACGGCATGAAGACCGTCGGCGAACTTTTTGGAGCGCGGAAAATGCAACTGCCATCCGTGCTCGACTCCGCTTCAGTCATGAAGGCCGCCGTGGCCCATTTGGAGCCGAAGATGGAACGCGTCGAAGGCTCGCAAAAAGGCACCATCGTGCTGGCCACCGTGAAGGGCGACGTGCATGACATCGGAAAAAATCTGGTGGACATCATCCTCTCCAACAACGGCTACAAGGTCGTCAATCTCGGCATCAAGCAGCCGTCGGATTCGATTCTGCAGGCTGCCGAAGAGCACAAGGCCGACGCCATCGGCCTCAGTGGCCTGCTGGTGAAAAGCACGCTGGAGATGAAGTACGTCATTCAGGACTTGCAGCGTCTGCAAAAATCCACGCCCGTCATCTGCGGCGGCGCAGCGCTCACGCGCAAATATGTTGAGGACGATCTGCGCAAGGAGTATTCCTCTGCGGTCTTTTACGCAGAGGATGCTTTTGCCGGCCTGCATGTGATGAGCGATCTGACCACGGAAGATGCATCTGTGCGCGAAGAACGCCTGCGTGAAGGCCGCACAGTGCGCACCTTCCAGAAAAAAGATGAAGCCACTGCGCAGGCAGCAGCCCTGGCGGAGCTGCCCGTCAGCACGCAGCGCTCAGCCATCGTGCAGGATGTGGCGGAGATTCCGCAGCCGCCGTTTTACGGCGTGCGTGTGGCGCGCGACTTTGACCTCGACCATCTCTTTGGTTACATCAACGAGACGGCGTTGTTCAAAAATCAATGGCAGTTGAAGACTGCCTCCGCCACCGACTACGCGCGCTTGGTCGAAGAAAAATACAGGCCCACGCTGCGCGAGCTTATGGACGAGGCCAAGTCGCAGGGCTATCTGGAACCGAAGGCCGTCTATGGATATTTCCCCTGCAACAGTGACGGCAACGACGTCATTATCTACAACCCAGAAGCCGCCACCGACGCAGCCAGCAAGCGAGAGCTGTTGCGCATCACCTTTCCGCGCCAACGCGAAGGCCGCTTGCTGAGCATCGCTGACTTTTTCTCGCCCGTTACCTCAGGCCGTTTGGATGTCATCGGCTTTTCCGTGGTCACCATTGGCCATCGCGCCAGCGAAGTGACCAAGCAGCTTTTCGACAGCGGCGACTTTACGAAATATCTCTACGTCCATGGCCTCAGCGTGGAAACCGCCGAGGCGCTGGCGGAGTGGATGCACAAACGCATGAGAGAAGAACTGGGCATCGCTGCGGAAGATGCCAGCGAAGTGCGCGATCTCTTCCATCAGAAATATCGCGGCTCACGCTACTCGTTTGGCTATCCTGCCTGCCCAAATCTGGAAGACCAGACAAAAATCTTCGCGCTGCTGCGCCCGGAAGAAACAATCGGCGTGCGTCTGACGGAAGGTTTCCATCTGGAGCCGGAGCAAAGCACGGACGCCCTGATCGTGCATCATCCACAGGCAAAATACTTTGTTGTATAAAGTACTTTATTTTTCAAAGCATTTTATCCGTTACAACAGGCATTGGCGCAATTTCCGCCGCAGCTCTGAATACTGAAATTAACGTTTCGATATTCAGGAGCCATCCATGTCCCCACAAAATGAGTTTTTACTGCGTGCGGCTTTGGCCGCGCAGGCTGCCGGGCATATCTTTCCTGCGTTTGCCGCCTGTGAGGTCGCACTGGAATCCGGCTGGGGCCGTTCTGCTCTGGCCGAGCAAGCCAACAATCTCTTCGGGCAGAAGCAAAGCCATCCTCCGTTGGCAGGCACAACCACGCTGCCCATGCCGACGCGGGAGTTTTTGCAGGGGCACTGGGTCACAGTGCAGGCGAATTGGGTGCAGTTTCCTGATTGGAGCGCATGCTTTGCCGCGCGCATGCAATTGTTGGAGCAGTTGAAGGCCGCGATTCCCAACTATGCGGCGGCGCTGTCGGCGCCCAGCGGCGAGCAGTTTGTGGTGGATGTTTCCAAGAGCTGGTCAACGGACCCGGAGCGCGCAGGCAAAGTGCTTTCCATCTACGACGCGCATAAGGATGCGTTGGCCACGGGGATAACCGCGTTGACGCACATGTTGCCAAAGGCTCCATCGTCTGTTGCGAGTTAATTCTTGTAAAAGCGTAGAAATGGGCATATGCCGGATCGGAAAACAATGCAGACGTTATTTTGTCCCGACGAAAATACGAATGTTGCCACCGACATGTGCGTTCCCGGTATAAGAGCCAATCTCCGTCATGATCGGCGGCAGGGTGGGAATTACTGCGGGGTGAAGGGAAGCTTTAACAAAGGCATTATAAATAACCGCCTCGGCTTCTGCGGCTTCATGATCTTTGTCGTCAAATTCGATTCGGACGCCCTGCATGCTGCCGCTCAATGGTTCCACGAAAGAAAAAGGCCAATGGATCTGCTGAAAAACCCAGGCCATTTCCCTGGCGAGCTGCTCGGATTCTGGATCACCTGGATAAACAACAAAGGTCACGGATTGGGGCTTTACTTTAGCCAGCAACCGTAGCATTTTCTGCTGCCGAGAAAGCCCAAGATGGCGCGGAGAGCGTGCTTCTCTTTCCTGATCCAACTCAGACTGAAGAACCAAGTTGTCGTGGAGGATTTTGGTCTTATCGAGTACGGCTGTCTTCGCGGTCACATTCGCTTCGGCTGATCTTTTGTCTGCGTCTGCCGCTTTCTGATTTGCGACTCTAGCAACAGCGTTGGCTTGTGCCGCATGGTCATTTGCCTGTGCAATTTGGACTCTGGCACTTGCTTTGTAGGCTGCAAGGTCGTCGTCCTTCAGGTGGCTAACGACCGTGCCGAAATAAATCGCACCACAGGTTCCAGTAAAGCTGAGGATGGCGGCGGCGATCGCGAAAACCTCTGTGATGATCATCGCCCTAGCTCGCTTTCCAGAGGCAATAAGACGCTTTTCGACGAACACAAGCATCGCGGCTACGAACGTTAGAACAGCGCCCCCAACATAAACGAAGTTTGACCACCATAACCAAGAGGAGGCAGAATCAATGGGCGAGGCAGGAGACATGGGGTATATCCTCATAGCGGCGATTGGCGTAATTTTAGCCGTCTTTGTGGTTTATGTAATTGCCTCGTATCGAATCGAGGCAGAGGCAAAGCGTGACTCCGTCGTGAAAAGCAGGGCGAGGCAGTGAAACACAAATACCACGAAGGGTCGAAGGCTGGCAAGAGCTTTGTAAAGTTCGCCACGGATGTTTTTCAGGCCAATAAAGACAACTGCACCTGCCCCTGCTCCGAAGGAGGGCACAGTTCGCAAGTCTGCTGGCAAAGACAAGGCTTAGATCGGTTCTTCAGCACCGTTCTTGCCTGCGATTAGTACACGGAATCTTCGTCTTTGCCTGTCAGTTCCACATAGGTGAGGCGACGACCAATAACCTGCACATGACCAACGCTGCGTCCGCTGCCAACGCTGCTTAGGAATAGGCGCGCAGGCGCGTGCAGGCTTCGAGTAGCTCTGGCTGTTTTTTAGCGAAGCAGAAGCGCAGCAGATTCTCACCGCCGTGCTCGAAGAACGCCGTGCCCGCCACGCCAGCCACACCGGAGCGGGCCAGCAGCGTGCGCGCTTTTTCCCGCGCAGTTGCGCCGGGAACACAGGAGACATCGGCCAGCACGTAGTACGCGCCGTCGGGCACGGAGCAGGCCATGCCTGCATCCCGCAACGCTGCGCAAAAGATGTCGCGCTTCTTTTCGTACTCAGCGGCCAGGTCCGCATAAAACGCGTCGGGCAATTGCAGCAGTCCAGCGGCGGCTCCATGCTGGAGCGGCGCGGGTGCGCAGACGTAGACCATGTCATGAAAGAAGCTGATGGCGGGCAGCCAGCGGCTGCTGGCGGTTAAATAGCCCAGCCGCCAGCCGGTGACGCTGAAGGTTTTAGAAAAACCAGAGAGCGTGATAGTGCGCTCTGCCATGCCGGGCAGTGTGGCAAAGCTGATGTGGCGTGCGCCGCCGTAAACAAAATATTCGTAAATCTCATCTGTAATTATGAACAGGTCCTGCTGTTCGGCCAGGTGTGCGATGGCTTCCAGCTCCGCGCGTGAAAAGACCTTGCCATTGGGGTTGCCGGGCGTGTTCAAAATGAGCGCGCGCGTGCGCGGCGTGATGGCCGCCTTCATGCGCTCGACATCCAAGTCCCAGCGCGGCGCAGTCAGTGGCACCACAACTGGCGTCATGCGCAGGCATTGCAGTGTGTTGCGATGGTAGCCGTAGAACGGCTCGAAGAGCAGTACTTCATCACCGGGATTCAACAAGGCCATGCAGGCGGCAAAGAATCCTCCCGTGGCACCGGAGGTGACCAGAATCTCCGTGTCAGGATCGCAGCGCAGGCCCCAGTGGCGCTCTTGCTTGAGCGCAATGGCCTGCCGCAAGGTGGCGATGCCATCCATGCGCGTGTAAATGTTGTGCCCATCACGAATGGCACGGATGGCCGCTTCCGAAACCGGTGCGGGCATCTCGGTGTCGCAAACGCCCTGAGCCAAGTTGATGCCGCCCACACGGTCAGACTCGACCGTCATGGCGCGAATCTCTGATTGCACGGCGGTGGGCGCGATCTGGCTGATAGCGAGTTTGGATGCGATGGCGTGCGACGAGGTGGGCATAGGTGTCTGTGCGCCAGTGTACTGGTTTCCTGCGCCCTAGGCCAGCCTGCGAGCCTGCCAAAAGTTCTACAATGCTTCCATGCGATTTTCTCTTCGCGCCCTGCTTTGTGCGGTCTGCGTGCTGCTTGGGACCGGAACCGCGGTCTGCGATGCAGCCTTTGATCTGGATGGTCCGGTTGTACACGCCACGGTGACGCGCGGCAGCCGGGAGTTGCCCATCGCTGCGGTGCCCAATCTTTTGCCCGCAGACAACATCTGGCTACACATGGATACGCCGCCGGGCGAGGCCGTGCATTACCTGATGATTGGCGCGTTTCTGCGCAACTCCACCAATCCTCCGCCGGAAAATTGGTTTTTTAAGATCGAGTGCTGGAACAAATCTGTGCAGAAGAATGGCGCGCACATTACCGTGCCGCCCGGAGCGCTGCACATGCTGTTGCTGCTGGCGCCGGAGACAGGCGGCGGCTTCAGCACGGTGCGCTCGGCGGTGGAAGGCAATCCGGGAATTTTTGTGCGGGCCTCCAGAGATTTGTATGCAGCCAGCCTGGAGCGCACGCGCGTGGATACGTACCTGAACGCGGTGCAGGCCATCGCGGCCAATGACCCCGACCGACTGGAGACGCGCTCCAAGCTGTTGGCGCGGAGCCTGGGCGTAAAAATCGACGCAAACTGTTTTGACAAACCTGCGGAGGATCAACCGAGCTGCCTGACGAAGAACAGCGGCAGCCTGATTCTGGACGATGGACACACGCAGTCGATGGTCGCATCGCTGACATCGGGAACCACGTCCGACCTTTTTAACCAACTGAGCTACAGCCAGGCCGCGGGCGGCGGAGTCTACAGTCCGTATGTGGGCGCGATTGTGGACGTGGTGCATCTGATGGGCAACATGCACACAGCGGACTATCAATACCTGCCCGCACTGACGATAGACAGCGGTGACACGATGCAATTGAAGCTGAGCACGCCGCCATCGTTTCACAAGCCGAAGTCGGTGCTGGTGATTGGCATGCCTGCCGTGCAGGCGGCGGTGCTGCCGCCGTTACATGCGGTGCATGGAGAAAATGCGCTTTGCCTGCAAGCGCCCAAGCTATTGCTGGCTGTCGATGGTGCCCCGCTGGTTTTTTCAACTGCGTATCCGCGCAATATGCATTTGGAGATTGCCGCCAGGAGCGGCAAGCCGACAGTGCTGGCCGTGAGCGCGGATGCAGAGCGCGGCGGCTATGCGGTGATCGATTCACAGGCAAACCAAACAACACTGGCCGCGCTGGAAACCGCTGCGGGCAAGGGATCGGATGCAGCCTTACAGGGGCATTTGCAGGGCGAGTGGGGATTTGATGCTTGGCGCGGCCCCGCATTTTTGTTGGAGCCTGCGCACTCCGTTGCCTGGCATCCGGTGACGGAGACAGGCAGCGCCGTAGCTGGCAATGCGTTTGTCGCCGGGGAAAAGGCGGCCTTTGAGTTGCACTCGCCCGCAGTGGTTTGCGTGGAGAACATGACGTTGGAGGATGCGCAGCAGCAGCCCGTGCCGGTGACGTGGAAGTTGAGCCAGCCGGGCGTGCTGCGCGTTGAGGCAGACCTGGAAAACGCCGCCGCCGGAACGCTGACGCTGCACGTGCAGCAGTATGCAATGCAGAAGGCCGATGCGGTTCCACTGCACGTTTATGCGCAGGCGGCCAAGCTGAGCGGCTTTGTGCTGCACAGCGGAGACACAGAGGCGGAGCTGGCTGGCACGCGGCTCGGCCAGGTGCGCAGCGCGGAGTTGCAGGGTATTCCGTTGGTGCCAGGCGTGCTGCTCCAGAATGGCGCGGTGGAGACATTGCCCTTGAGTGTGCCTGCGGCGCGGAAGCAGGATGCGGCCAAGTTCGCAGCCCTGCTGCCGGAGACGGCGGCGACGCTGCATGTGACGTTGCAGGATGGCCGCGTGCTGGATTTTCCGGTGGTAGTGCAGGCTCCGCGGCCACGCGTGCAGCTGTTGAGCAAGTCGGTGCAGTTGGAAGCCAGCGCGCAGGGAGCGATTCATTTTTCGGACTCGGACGATCTGCCGCAGAATGGGCAGCTGACCTTCTTTTTGCAGTCGGTGGCTCCTGAGTATTTTTCGCGAACGGAACGGATTGAAGTGGCCGCCGTGGATGGCTCCTTTAGCACCACGCTGAGCGTGACCGATGGCAGCCTGATGCTGCAAGACCCGCAGACGGTGATGGCTGTGCTCGATCCGCAGAAGAGCCTGGGCGCTTCGGCATTTGGTGCGCTGCAATTTCGCCCGGTGGACGGCAACGGCGTGGCCGGAGACTGGCAGCCCTTGGCGCATCTGGTGCGACTGCCGGTGTTGAAGGATGTAGTGTGTCCGATGGATGCGGCGATGATGTGTACCTTGCATGGAGAGAATTTATTTTTGCTGCGAGCAGTGGGCGCGGACGCGAAGATGACGCAGGCCGTGCAGACGCCGTCTGGCTTTGATGCGCAGGAGCTGCGCGTGCCGCGCCCGGTGGGTGCGGTGTTGTACATGGAGTTGCGCGATGATCCGAAGACGGTGGATGCCGTGGCCTTGCCGGTGATGCCGGAAGCACAGTGAAGTGGATTGTGCGCGAAGCCCATGTCTCAATGGCGAGACATGGGGCACCCGCTGACTCATCCCACCCTTCGCTGTGCGAAGGATGGGGCACCCGGCATCTTCACCCCGAGAGAAAATTTTCGTGCGCGGCTACCAGTCCATGGGGACTTCGGCCACAAGCGGATCGGCGACGGGGCGCGTTTTGATTTTGTGCGCGACTCGACGCCAGGCGATGAGCAGCGTGCAGGCCAACAGAATGATGGCCAGTGACAGGCCCATCCAAAAACCGTAGACGCCCCAGCTCCAATGCAGGCCGAGCGCCGCACCCAGCGGCACGCCGATGACCCAATAGCAAAGCAGATTGAGCAGCATGGACGTGTGCGTGTCGCCTGCGCCGCGCAAGGCTCCTGTGGTCACGGTCTGGATGCCGTCAAAGAGCTGGAAGAAAGCAACAATCAAAAGCAGGCCGCTGCCGACGGCGATGACGCGCGCGTCATTGGTATAGATGTGCAGAATGGGATGCGGGAACAGAAAGATGAGCGCGGCGGAGACGCTCATGCAGGCTGCGCCGAGCGCGATGCCCAGCCAGCCGGTGCGCACGGCGCTCGGGAAATCTTTGCGTCCAATGGCGTGGCCAACGCCGACGGCGGTGGCCGAGCCGATGCCTAGCGGAATGCTGTAGGTGAGCGTGGCGCAGTTGAGCACGATCTGATGCGCGGCCAGAGCCACAGCAGAAAGCCTGCCGATGAGAACGGTCGCGGCAGCGAAGGCTCCCATCTCCAAAAGAATTTGTCCTGAGGCAGGCAGGCCGAGGTGCAGCATCTGGCGCAAACGTTGCAGGTCAAAACGCGGAAGCTGGTGGAACATGCCGGTGGGGTGTTTGCGCTCTTGCAAAACGATGACGACGGCCAGATAGAGCATGAGGTAGACGCGGGAGAGATTCGTGGCCCAAGCAGCACCGACAATACCCAGCGCGGGCAGGCCGAGATGGCCGTAGATGAGCGCCCAATCACCGAGGGCGTTGAAGAGGTTGGCCGTGAGCAGAGCCACCATGATGGGACGCACCAGATGCAGCGCTTGCAGATAGCGGCGCAGGCAGGCGTAGAGCAGCAGCGGCAGCGTGCCCAGCGCGAGAATGCGGATGAAGGGCGCGGCGGCCTGCGTCACTGCAGGGTTGACGTTCCAGTGCAGCAGCACGCCGGGCAGCAGCCAGGTGATGACCATCAGCGGTAACGTGAGCGCCAGCGCGAGGAAGATGCCTTGATGCAGCGTGTGGTGGCAATCCTGCATGTCGCCTGCGCCGAAGGCCTGCGCGATGAGCGGATCCATGGAGAGCAGCAGGCCAAAGCCGAAGAGAACGATGGTGGTGTACAGCACTCCGCCGAGGCCGGTGGCGGCGATGGCCAGTGCGCTGAGATGGCCGACCATGGCGGTGTCGACGACGGTCATCAGCATCCAGCCCAGCTCGGCAATGGCGACGGGAATGGCCAGCAAGGCGAGCGCGCGCAGTTCTTTTTTGAGTACGGCGATTTTTGGCTGGGT
>DAHWKP010000147.1:0-3008 GCA_027343585.1 Acidobacteriaceae bacterium | reverse complement strand
CCGGGGTGGTGCTGGTTCCACAGGTCGCCGTGATTTTTGGCGCAGACGGTGGTGCTGTTGTGGACCGGCTTGCCGATGGATGGCGTGACGGTGGAGGTGACTTGCCACTGGCCGGGTTTGAAGTTGGGCTGGGCCGATTGAGCTTGAGCGGCGGTGAAGGCCGCCAAGGGTAGCGCGAGTAATACGGTGGCAAAGAGTTTCATGTCGCCGCTCAGATTAGCACAGTCTGGCATGGGTTGGGGGTGCCGGACAAAGCGCAGAGTAAGGGGGAACGAATGACGGCCAAGCGAAAATCCAAAGGCGCATATATGATCTCGTCGGTGGCAGAGATGTACGGCATTCACCCGCAGACGCTGCGCATGTATGAGCGGGAAGGGCTGCTGAAACCGTCGCGCACCGAAGGCAACACGCGCCTGTATACCGATGAGGATTTGGAGCGGCTGGAGTTTATTTTGAATCTGGCACGCGACCTGGGCGTGAACATTGCCGGCATTGGCATCATTTTGCAGATGCGTGAGCGCATGGAAGAGATGAACCGCCAGATGCAGAGCTTTGTGGACTATGTGCGCTCGGAGATGCTGGCGCGGGTGCAACAGGCCGCGCAGCAGGCCACGCCGGGCTTGGTGCCGCTGCGTCGGCCTGCGATTATTCCCGTCGAGGCCCGCGAGGTGAACGTGCGCGAGATGCGTCCGCGGGAGCCGGGCAAGAAGCGCTAGGAAATCTTGGATACAGTTTCTCGACGCCCCCTCAGGGGCTGAAGCCCACCGCTCTCCTTGCAAGGACTTTTGGATGGGCTGAAGCCCATCCCCTTCAAAACGGGAACGAATCCGAGATTCCCGAACCAAACTTACAGTATTCTGTTGTTGGCACGCCCATCCCATGCACATACTCCTAAAGGAATTTCTTTTGGCCGTCGGCTGTTTCGGCCTGTTGACCTCCAGCGTCTTTGGCGGGATGGTGATGGTGGCCGCGTGGCGATTTCGCGCGCGCAGGCGCAGCGCGGCTGCGTCGAAGTCAGCATCGCCGTTCACGCCGCCGGTGAGCCTACTGAAGCCGCTGCATGGCGATGAGCCGGGACTGGAAGCGCACCTGGCGACTTTCTTTGAGCAGGATTATCCCGAGTTTGAGATTCTCTTTTGCGCGCGGCAGGAGCACGATGCCGGGTTGGCCGCGGCGCGGCGCGTGGCGGCGCGGTATCCACAGGTTCCGGTGCAATTTTTAACATCGGGGGAGCCAACGGCACCGAATGCGAAGACGCTTTCGCTCGATCGCATGGCTCAGGCTGCGCGCCATGAGATTTTCATCATCAGCGATAGTGATGTGCGCGTGACGCGGAATTACGTGCGCGAAGTGGCGGCGGCCTTTGCAGATGCGAAAGTGGGTGCGGCGACGTGTCTGTATCGCGGCGTGGCTGTGGAGGGTGGACTGTGGTCGCGCCTGGAGGCGACGGGCATGTCCGTGGAGATGACGGCGGGCGTGCTGGTAGCGGCGATGCTCGAAGGCATGAAGTTCACGCTGGGTCCCACGATGGCGGTGCGGCGGGAGTCGCTGAAAAAAATTGGCGGTTTTTTGCCGATGGGCGACTATTGCGCCGATGATTTTTTGCTGGGCAACTGGGTGGCCGAGCAGGGAGAAACGGTGGTGCTTTCAGAGCACGTAATTGACCACATCGTGCTGCATTCCGGATTTGTGGCCTCGATGCGCCACCAGGCGCGGTGGATGAAAAGCACGCGCTTCTCGCGCCCGAAGGGACACTTCGGCACGGTGCTGACGTTTTGCACACCGTTTGGAATTTTGGCGGCACTGGCTGCATGCGGGTTGCACCACGGGATGCTGGGCGCAGGGTTGCTGGCGTGGGCGATTGGCTCGCGCATGGCCGTGGCGGCTGCCCTCAGCCAATGGGTGCTCTTGGAGCCAAGCGCTTGGCAGAGCACCCTGCTTTACCCGCTGCGCGATGCCATGGGTCTGCTCTTTTGGCTGGCCAGCTATGGCAGTCGCACGATTCTTTGGCGTGGGGAGACGTATGTGCTCGAGATGGGCGGACGCATGCGCCGTCAGAGCTAAGAGCGCACCAGCGGAAGATTTTTCCCGACAAAGAGCCTACACCTTTAGGAAGATCCCTTTGCGGTAGAGCGGGTAGGCCACTGTCCAGCAAAAAGCGACCATGCCCAAGGCATAGGCCAAGGATGCCAAGGGCGGCGAGGGTAGAAGCGCTTGAATGTGCAGGAAAATATCCCGCTGCAGTGTGGGGTATTTTTGCATCCGGATGCTGGTCAGCACGGACTGAAAGAGTTCTGCAAACACGTAGCACAGGATGGAATTTTTTCCGAAGACCAGCCAGGGCCAAAGGCCGCGCTGTTTTTGCTTCACCTCAATCCACCAATAAAACGCCGCGAGCAGGAGCAGCGACCACCCCGCTGCGTACAGCACATAGGAGCTTGTCCACAGCTTCTTATTGATCGGGAACCAGTGGTTCCACACACTGCCGCTCAACAGGCCGACGATGGCAGCCAGCAATAGGCCCCAAGCAATTTTTGGGGGAGCGTACTTCTTGGTGCGCAGCCATATCCCGGTGAGGATCCCAATTAAAGTTGTACCGAGCGCAGGCAGGGTGCTCAGCAAGCCCTCGGGATCGCGCGTTCCTTCATAGAGTCGACCGGGAAAGATATGCCGGTCGAGCCAGGCAACCAGGTTGGCATCTTTATCGAGGATGGGCATATTGTGTCCGGGCACGCCGAAACCGGGCACGGGAACCCAGCGCATCAGTACCCAGTATCCCAGCAGTGCGGCAGCGAGCAAGAGGATTTTGTCGGAAACGCGTCGGCTGGCGAGGTAGATCAGGCTGCCGAAGCAATAGCAGAGCGCGATCCTTTGCAGAACCCCATAGATGCGCAGCGTAGCCCAGGGAAACATTGGGAATCCGTTGACGAGCAGGCCCAGCAGAATCAGGATGGCCGTGCGGCGCAGGGCGTGCGCGAGCAGGGAAGATTTGGATTGCCCGTGCGCCA
>DAHWKP010000146.1:0-13096 GCA_027343585.1 Acidobacteriaceae bacterium | reverse complement strand
ATTTTTTCCGCAGCGCGCCGGATGCTATCATCATCTGTGTGCCGGGACCTACGCGATGCAAGCCCGCCAACCCCGCCAGGTCCGGAAGGAAGCAACGGTAACGGGCCAATGCGTGCGCAGTAGGCTCCCCGGTACATATTTCCCGCCTGCATAGACATTCCCCGCCGCACTGCGTAACAATACGGGTTGGGTTCCACCCACATGGAGCGATTGCTTGAACAATGACCTTCGTCCGCGCAGCCTTGTCCGCGCGCGGATTAGCGCCTTGGGCACCTATGTTCCGCCGCGTCTGCTAACCAACGCTGATTTGGAAAAGATGGTGGACACCAATGACGAGTGGATCACCACGCGTGTCGGCATCCGCGAACGCCACATTGTGGACAAGGGTGTGGCCACCAGCGACTTGGCTACAGAGGCGGCACGCCGCTGCCTGGCTGAGCGCGGCATTGGCCCGGAAGAGATTGAGGCCATCATCGTCGCCACCGTTACGCCGGACATGCTCTTCCCAGCCACGGCCTGCCTGGTGCAGCACAAGCTGGGCGCTACCGGAGCCTGGGGCTTTGATCTTTCTGCCGCGTGCAGCGGTTTCATCTTCGCGCTGCAAACGGGAGCCAAGTTTATCGAGAGCGGCGCGCACAAAAAAGTGCTCGTCATCGGCGCGGATGTGATGTCGGCCATCATCAATTACAAGGACCGCACCACTTGCGTGCTCTTCGGCGACGGCGCGGGCGCGGTGTTGCTGGAGCCAGCCGCAGAAGGTGACGAAGGCATCATCGATTACGTGCATGAGGTGGATGGTTCCGGAAGTTGCTCGCTATATATGCCCGGCGGCGGCAGCCTGCACCCGGCCAGCCACGAGACGGTGGATAAGAATATGCACTATATCCATCAGGAGGGCCAGTCGGTCTACAAATTCGCCGTGCGCAAAATGGCCGAGGCTGCGGAAAAAGTTTTGCAGCGCAACGGACTGACCGCTGCCGAGATCAGCCTGCTGATTCCGCATCAGGCCAACAAACGCATCATTGATGCCGTTTCCGAGCGGCTCGGCCTGCGCCCAGAGCAGGTGGTCATCAACATTGAGCGTTATGGCAACACTACGGCGGCCACCATTCCGCTGGCCATGCAGACGGCGCGCGAAGAGCATCGCCTGAAGAAGGGCGACAAAGTCCTGCTCGCATCGGTGGGCGCAGGTTTCACTATCGGTGCGTGCCTGCTGCGCTGGAGCATTTAACCGCGACGGATTCGAAGCAATTTCCATCATCGAATTCAGACGGTGGGTACTCGTGCAGGCACGGTACAATTAAGAAGAGCTAGAGTTGTGGTTTTATGGATAGCTCGCACAGAGAATGTCGGGGCGTAGCGCAGTCTGGTAGCGCATCTGCTTTGGGAGCAGAGGGTCGGGGGTTCGAATCCCTCCGCCCCGACCATTGAATCAATTACTAAGCGCGTTCGCGCATCCTCTCGAAAATGCACTGTAGCGAATACTGTAGCGGGTGCGTGTCTTTTGCTTGTTGCGCTGCCTCTCAGTGTCGTGTTGGCTCCGTACTGGCTGGGAGTTCTTTCGGCGGTAACATTCGCGAGAAAACATTCATCACCGCATCTTCGCTGGGGTGAACGTACCGGGCACGCCAGTCACGGCAGCATTGATTGGATGGTGCATTAACCTTGGGTCAAGAGCCTGATAGAGACAGCAGCGCTGCACCATGAGACGACCGGCAAGAGAATGGAAAGCTGCTTTGCGAGTGTCGTTCGAGGAATGAGCTTTTTACTATTGCTAATCAATTTTTTTCGGAAGCGAAATAGCGTAAACGCTACGCTGTCAGGAATGTAACGCCAATCGCCGCAGTGAGAATGCGATTTCGGCGCTCACGCTGCTTCACCTCTATCGCATCGCATTGCACATTGTGCAGACGCTGCACCCGGATGAAGGCCAGGCATATCTGGTTCGCGCAGATTGAAATCCTTGCGCCTGTGCATCCGTGGCTGGTGCAGACGGCCTTATTTACTTTTGGCTGCGGAGCCATGTAATCGCTTGCTCTGCACTTTTGTCGGATGGGAAAACTGGATAAATGCAATGCTCAATTTTTCCATCGCGGAGGAAAAGAGTGATTCGCTTGAGCAAGCGAACGCCCTGTACCTCCATGGTGGGTAGGCGTAGTCGATTACACAGTTCAAATTTTTCGTCGCTCAAAACCGGAAAAGGCAAGTGCAGTCTCTCTGCCATTTCCTTCTGATAGGCCGTGCTCTGAGTACTCAATCCGTAAACTTGCACGCCCAGCGAAGACAGTTCCTCATAGTGGTCGCGAAAGGCACAGGCCTGCGGCGTACAACCGCGTGCCCCAGGAATTGCGTCCCACCCCTCCGGAAGCGCAACGCCGGGAACGCCGGTCATTGGATAGCCATAGAGCACAGTTCGTCTAGAACCTAGTTCGTCGAGTCGAATCTGCCCACCCAGAGTAGTAGCAAGCGAAATCGCTGGAAGAGTCGTACCTACAAGATGGTCAGCCGCTCCGTCGTCTTGCGGCACGGGAAGATCGCGGGGAAGTTCGCTCAATATAGCCATATTTCATACTAGCAATCTTCATCCACTATTGCTTCGGGATCAGCAGCGTTTTTGCGTCGTTGATCCTAAGGTGTACAAATTTCGCGAATTTGAAGATATTTCCGCAAAGTTTTGCTTTCGGATAGCACATGATCTCGGCAGAAAGGTTCATTGGCCTGCCCGATGTTTTGTACCCGTGGGATCGTTAGTCTAGCGCAGTTATCGGTGTAGATAGGCGTGTATGGGTTGGAAGCGACGAGGCTTAAACCTTTGAAATATGAGGGCAGCAAATTGAGTACAAACCGACACTAATCGCCGGGCTATTCTTTGGGAGCAGAGGGTCGGGGGTTCGAATCCCTCCGCCCCGACCATGCACGTTAATCTGGATTTCTCAGATTTTTTCAGCCACTATTCCACCTGCACCGTCGCGGTTAGCGGCAGATGCGCGGACGAGTCGCCCGCCATCAGACGCACCGGCCCCGGCTCCACGCGCAGGCTTTGGCTCTTCGTATCCCAGTAGGCCAACCGCGAGGCTGGCAACGAAATCGTCACGGTCGTTGTTTGGCCCGCAGCCACATGCACGCGCTCGAAGCCTTCCAGCTCTTCGCGCGGACGCTGCACGGTCGAGTGCGGATAGGCCACATACAACTGCACCACCGCATCGCCGTCGCGGCTGCCGGTGTTGGCCACGTCCACACTCACCGTCACGGTGCCGTTTTTGGCCAGCCGCTTCGCGCTGGTCTTCAGGTGGGAGTATTGAAAGGTCGTATAGCTCAGTCCGTAGCCAAAGGGATACAGCGGCGCGCCCTTGAAGTACATATACGTGTGGCCGTCGCGGATGTTGTAGTCCATCATTGGCGGCTCCTGATCCAAAGACGCTGGCCAGGTTGTCACCAAGTGTCCGCCCGGGTTGTACTCGCCAAAAAGCACCTGCGCCAAGGCGGTTCCTTCGTCTTGGGAAGCATGGGCCATGTGCAGAATCGCGGGCACGTTGGCCTGCGTCCAGCGGATCGCATACGGAAAGCTGGAGATCAACACCACGACGGTTTTTGGATTGACCGCGAACACCTGCTTGATCAGTTGCTCCTGCTCCAGATGAATGCTTTCTCTGTCGCGGCCCTCGCGTCCGTCGCTGGCCACGGTGCAGGGAAGTGTGACGCCGGTTCCATCTTTGTCGCTGTACCAATCGTGCTGCATATCCGGCCCGCAGGTGGGATCGTTGCCGACAAAAACCACGGCCACGTCCGACTTGCGCGCTGCGTTGACCGCCGCATTGCCCAGTTCACTCTGCGCGTAGTTGACGGTGACGCCCGCGCCCACTTCTTTCTGAATGCCTTGCAGCGGCGTCACCGCATACGGCGGCGTGCCGCCATACCAATCCCAGTGCACGGAATTGGCCAGCGCACCAATCACCGCGATCGAGTGAATCGCATGTTTGTCGAGCGGCAGAAAATTTTTGTCATTCTTCAACAGCACCACCGACTCCAGCGCCATTTGCCGGGAGACGCTGCGGTCGCGCTCCGTGTTCCATGGCTCCGTGCCATCGTGAATTTTTGTGTATGGCACCATCTCCGGCGGGTCCAGCAGGCCCAGCTTCAGAGCGATGCGGAATTTGCGCGCCAGCGCTTCATCCAGGTCCGATTCCTTCAGTGAGCCATCCTTCAACGCCGCCTGCGCTCCATCGGCGTACTTGTCCAGAAATTGATTGATGCCCGCGTGGATGCAGGCCACCACCGCCGCCTCTTGATTGGGAAAGAGATGGCGCGGATTGACCAGCAGCGATACTGCGCCGCCATCGCTGGAGACCACATCCACGCCCCACTTGGGAATCACCAAGCTGCGCAGAATCGGATTGACGGCCATCGCCGTGCCATTCCAAGCGTTGTAGGAGGCCATCACGGCCTTGGCTCCGCCCTGCTCAAATCCCATGCGGAAGGGAACCGAGTAGTATTCCCAAAACAGACGCTGATCAAAATTGGAAGAGGAGATGTTGCGGTGATCCTCATTTTCATTGGCGAGAAAATGTTTCAGCAGCGCCGCCGCTTGCCAGTAGTTGGGGTCGTCGCCCTGCAAGCCATGGATGAAGGCGACGGCCATCGTGCCATTGAAGAAAGGGTCTTCGCCGTAAACTTCCTCGCTGCGTCCCCAGCGCGGATCGCGCGCCAAGTCGGATTGCGGCCCCCACAGCATCAAAATCTGGCGGTCATACTTGGGCGTTTGCGTAATGTAGCGCGCTTCGTAGCCCTCAACGTCGGCAGCCTTCTGCACCAGCGCCGGGTCCCAGGATTCGCCCATGCCCACTGGTTGCGGAAATTGCGTGGTCGGGATCGGTTGCAGCTTGCCGCGCGGCTGCCGCTGCACCACGCCGTGGATGCCCTCGGAGCTGCCAATGTTCGGCACGCCCAGCCGTGGCACGCCGGTCTTGGTGCCCAGGCAGTCGATCTTCTCCTGCACCGTCATCAGCGACAACAGATTGTGAATGCGCTCATCAGCGGGCAGCTTGGGATCGTTGAACGGGTACTTCGGCGCAGTGGCCGCCAGCGTTGGAAGCGCCGCCAGAATCAGAGTGCTGAACAGAAAGCTGCAACGATTCATTTTCATCGAGGATCCGCCTGAGGGATTTTGCGCGGAACCTGCACGCGCTCTACGGTTCCGCTGGCCTGCATGGGGCAACCTGCAAGCGCACCAAGACTACCATGCTGTGCAGTGCGATGACTGAAAAAAATGGAGAGAAACTACGGCGGGAGAGACGGCTGAGGGAAAAAGATCCTTGCCCGTTCCAACGCTTGCCAGAGCATGCGCATTGCACCCATGCAAAAACTGGCATATACTTAGAAATTGGTGCTGGCACGGGTTTCTGTGCTGGCGCATCCTCAACCAACAGACAGGATTCGACGCCATGGCACAGATTTGTGATGTTTGCGGCAAGAAGCCGCAGTTTGGCAATAACATTTCTCACGCACACAACGTGAGCCGTAGACGCTGGAATATCAATTTGCACACCGTGAAGGCAAAGGTAGACGGCGGCAACAAGCGCGTGCGCGTTTGCACGGGATGCATCAAGTCCGGCAAGGTCGCAAAGGCATAGGATTCAGCCGTTGCCGTTTCTCGCGGATTGGATTCAGTAAGCACACAAGCAAAGAGCAGGTTGGCTTAGCCAACCTGCTCTTTGCTTGTGTGCAGGGGCGAACGTTAGCGGCGTCCACCGCCGAAACCACCGCCGTGGCCAAAGCTGCCTCCACCGCCGTGGAATCCTCCGCCGCTAAATCCACCTCCACGGTTGAATCCGCCACCTCCCCGGTTAAAACCACCGCCGAACCCGCCTCCGCCAAAGCCGCGTTGCTGTGCGAAGTTGCCACCACGGAAGCCTCCGTTATTGAAGTTGCCGGAGCGGGCAAAACTATTGCCGCCAAAGTTGCGCTGTTGTGCAAAGCCGCCATTGCCACGGAAATTGTTTCCAAATCCGTTGCCGCCAAAGCTGCGCTGTTGTGCGAAGCTATGCTGCGCGAAGTTGCCACCGCGAAAGCCTCCGTTGTTGAAGCCGCGTTGGCCAAAGCTTTGCGGCATACGATTGGAGGCCATCATGGTTTGTCCGCCCCGGCCAGCAAAGCTGTGGTTGGCCGTAATCAGGGAGCGGGACGTGCCGTGCATTCCGCCTTGGAAGCCGCTGCCGCCGAAGCCGCGATGCTGAGCCGTGCCCAAGGAGTGCATCGTGCCTCGATTCTGGATCAGTCCGCGATTCTGCATGCTGCGATTCTGCATGGTTCCGTGCACTGGGTCTTGTATGCCATTGTGGAAGCCACCATTATTGAAGCCGTTGGCACCACGATTGAATCCGCCCGCACCCGCCGGCCCGTTGTACACGTTGTGCACGCGATTGCCCACGTTGTTGATGTTGCGATTGAGCATGAAGTCGCCATTGTGCCAGTAGCCACCTTCATAGCCACGGCCGTAGTAGCCGCCGCCATAGTTGATGCCGCCGTAGTAGCCAACATTTCTGCCCCAATAGCCTTCATGCCAGTTGTAAAAGCCGCCGCCCCAGCCCCAATAGCCAGGCGTCCAGAGCGCACCAACAAAGGGTGGCATGATCCATGCGCCAGGCATCCAGACGTAGGCCTCATCCTGCCAGCCCCAGTAGCCGGGAGTCCAAATATACCCATCGCCGGGGCAGGGAGGTTGGTAGTAGGCGTATATGGGAAAGACGGGTGGCGCAAAGCCGACGGAGAAAAACACGCCTGCATGCGCGGCTGGCGGAATCAAAAACACGGTCACGGCCAAGATCAGGATGAGACTGAGGATTGGGAAACGAAGGGTACGCATCGCGCGCCTCCTGTGCATTTCGCCTCTGGGTATCCGCGACTGGCCTGCGGCTTCCGGGGCGAAACTCCCGGCGGAGTTTGGCGGCGGGTCTTGCTTGCTGCCTACCGTCCTACTCTACCATTCCTATAGACGCTAGTACGGCACAAAGGTTGTGCCGCACGGGTACCTGTTGCCGGAGAACTGGCACTTTCTCCCGATTTTTCCACGGGGTTCGCTACCGCATTTGGCACTGTGGCTGCTACAGTTAGGGAGGCAGCGCATGTTTCTTCGATCGCAGAACGTTCATTTTATTGGCATTGGCGGCATTGGCATGAGCGGGATTGCTGAAATCCTGCTGAACATGGGCTTTGCCGTCTCTGGCAGTGACCTGCGCCGCTCGGCGCTGACCGACCGGCTGGCAGCCCTGGGCGCAACCATCCACGAAGGCCACGCCGCCGCGCACGTAGCCGGGGCAGACGTCGTGGTGACCACCTCTGCGCTGAGCCAGCAGAACCCCGAGGTTCTGGCCGCACGCGCCCGGCACATTCCCATCATTCAACGCGCAGAGATGCTGGCGGAGCTGATGCGCTTGAAGTATGGCATCGCCGTCGCCGGCATGCACGGCAAGACGACGACAACATCAATGATTGCTGCCGTGCTGGCCGCTGGCGGACTGGATCCGACGGTGGTCGTGGGCGGACGTGTGGATGCTTTGGGGTCGAATGCGCGGCTGGGCAAATCTGAGTACATGGTGGCCGAAGCCGATGAGAGCGATCGCAGCTTTTTAATGTTGCCGCCGATCCTGGCTGTGGTGACCAACCTCGACCGCGAGCATATGGATTGCTACCGCGATCTGCACGATGTCGAAGATGCCTTTGTTGAATTTATGGACACGGTGCCGTTCTACGGAGCCAACACTGTCTGCGTGGATGACCCCATGCTGGCGGCGATTCTGCCGCGCGTCCGTCGGCGCATCCATACCTATGGGATGGCATCAGAAGCGGAGTATCGACTGCTGCCGTTGCCGCGCTCGACGGCAGAGAAAAATTCGCCCGCGCAGGGGCGGTTTTCCGTGGTGCATCAAGGCGTAGAGTTGGGGCCGTTTGCACTGCGCGTTCCGGGAGCGCACAATCTGCGCAATGCCACAGCCGCAGTTGCCATTGGGTTGCAGTTGGGCATTCCTGTGGAGAAGATTGCCGCTGGGTTGGAAGATTTTCGTGGCGTGGAGCGGCGCTTTCAACGCAAAGGCGAAACAGGCGGCATTACGGTGGTCGATGATTATGGTCATCATCCCACGGAGATTCGCGCCACGCTGGCTGCGGCACGCGATTGTGGCTACAAAAAAATCCACGTACTCTTCCAGCCACATCGGTATACGCGCACGCGCGATTTGCTGGCCGAGTTTCACGGCTGCTTTGATGCAGCGGATGCGGTCTGGGTGCTCGACATCTACGCAGCCAGCGAAGATCCCATTGTGGGCGTGAACGCCCCAGCGCTGGTGCAGGCGATTGGACGCGAGCCAGTGCGTTACGCGGCCTCCTTTCAAGAAGCGGTGGAACAGGTCACGGCCAGCGCGCAGGCGGGCGATCTGATTCTGACGCTCGGCGCAGGCAATATCCACCAAGCCGCGCCGATGGTTCTGCACTTGCTGGAACAGAAGATTCCCGTGGGCTAATCGAATCGGATGCCGATCCACCTGTCGGGGAGCGGATCGCTGGCGCGAGATGGGGAAGCCAGAATTGGCTTCCAGTGCATGGAAGCGAGAGACTGCACGACTGCGGAGGCGCCAAAGGCTTTTTTGACAGCGATTCTCTTCGCTTGATACTCTAGATACATCGGATCGGACTGCAGTTTTTAAGTTCTAGGCCGCTCCCTTCCTGCTCGTCCCCGTCGTCTAGCCCGGCCCAGGACACCGCCCTTTCACGGCGATAACACGGGTTCAAATCCCGTCGGGGACGCCAAATAGAATCAAATGTTTAACCTCTATCAAGTAGCCTTCGAATTTCCCTGTGGTAACGCTACGGTAACGATAGAACGCGAACTTGCCCCATTTTCTGGCTTTTCTGGTGACCCCACTTCCGACTTGTCCGGGGACTCCGCATAAGCCCCGTCCAGTAGCTTCACAGCGTCCGAAAGGAAGGCTGGGCTTAGGTGCTGATACCGTGCCGCCATTCGCAAGTCTTTGTGACCCAAGATGAGCGCAACGGTGTGAATATCCGCGCCCTTCATCCGCATCCAACTGGCCGCCGTGTGCCGCAGATCGTGGAAGCGAAAGTCTGAGACGTTTACAGACCGGCAAGCCCGCAGAAACGCCAGCGATACATTTTCCGGCGTCATTGACTCACCGTTGAAAACAAGGTCTGTTGGCTTGGCTTTCCCCTGGGGCAGGACTGCAAGAGCCTGTTGCGCCAGCGTATTCAGGTAGACAATCCGCCCGTCACCGTTCTTCGTCTGTGGAAGCATGATTCGCCCGCCCTTGAAGTCAATATCCAGCCAGCGCAGCCCCAAGATTTCGCCGCGCCGCATCCCGGTTGCAACGGCAAGGCCCGCAATCGGGCGAAGCCATTCCGGGCAAGCCTCCAGAACGGCCCGCAACTCTGTGGGCTGGAGATAGCGCACCCGGCCCGCTGGAACGCGCGGAGGCTTGACGCCATGCGCGGGATTGGCGGGAATCAACTCCCATTCGACCGCAAGCCCTAACAGGTGTTTCAGGACGTTCAATTCTTTAGTGACGGAAGCGGGAGAGACTTCGCCGCTGCGCTGCGTCATATACCCTTGCACATCGGTGCGGCGGACTTCCGCCAGCTTGACAGCCCCGAAGAATGGCTTTATGTGCGCTTCTAGGATGCCCTGTTCGCGTGTGTAGGCCGCTGGTGTCAGTCTGGCCCTCTGGTGTTTCAGGAATCGTGTAGCAACGGCTTCAAACGTCTCCGCAGAGGGTGGCGCATATCCGAGCGTCACTGTCTTTTCAACGCGGGCCTTTTCCGCAGAGAGCAACGTCCGCGCCTGTTGCAGCGTGTGAGCCTGTAACTTCCGCTGCCTACGCTTGCCGCTGGCATCGACCCAAGACGCCCACCAGCCCAGCCTATCTTTCCGCTGATAGATTCCATCCCGATCTTTAGTTTTTCCGCGTGGCATTTTTCCTCCGCTCGACTTCCGCTTCGATTTCCGTATGGTGTTGTGTCACCCATCGGCTCGTAATGAGAGGAAACAGGCTCTTCGAATCCTTGCCTGACTTCGCTTTGATCTTTTCTGTTCTCTCGTTTATCTGCACTACAATCCACCCTGAACGGGGACCGTGCCGGGAGTCTGGCTTCCATTGCTCCCAAACGTTGGCTGCAAAGCCAACGAGTTCATTTGTTCGCCTTTCGCGCGTGGACCTCATGCGTCTGGCTGACCCATGGCTTTTGCATTTTGCGCAGTGAGTACCGCCCTTTATATCTATCCTTGGGGCGCGTTCGTAAGCGAAATAGGTTCCGCAATCATCGCAACGAGCTAACAGGCGCGAAAATGGAGAATCTAGCAGCCTGGCAAACCAGTACATCGCCACCTTCATTCCGAATTGACGGAGCAGGTCACGATAATTGGGGTTTGCATCCTCGACCGTTAAGCCGAAAATTAATGTCTTCAAAGTTTGAGTGCCATCTTTGTGAATTTCAGGCCAGCGCGCATCGTTCCCGATGAGCCGGTAAAACAGGGCTGAGATTGATAAGCCTTCTGAAATTGGAGAACCCGCCCAGCCAATAAACTGAGCCATAGACAGCGTGGAAGGGGCTTTCTTCTTCGGGAAATAGTCGCACTTCACGACGATTCGAGTCGCCCCAGACGGCGGCTGATATTCGACATTGCGGCGCGAAGGATTGTCCACCCTGTTCTCACCCTCACCGCTCTTGCCGGAATCAATCCAAAGATCGGCAAGATAGCGCATCGTTGCGATCATGCTGTCCCTTGCGAGTTGGGTCGATAGCGGGTCATCGAAAATCTTCTTGAGGGTTTTGCCCTCTTCAACCGTTTGGAAAGCACGCGGGATTGACAAGTGCATTTCCGTCATCCCGCTGTCATCGCCTGCCAGAGTCTTGAGCACAAATGAAAGTTGGGGGCGCGGCCCGTCATGTCCTGGTAATTTGCTGGATACGGGAGGTCCCGCAAACGGTATTCGAGGGACCACTGGACTTTGGCTTCGGACCCTTCTTTGCTTCAACGCGGGCATAAGGCTAACCTGTTGCATGTAAGAATATCAACTCGCAACAGATTGTGCAAAATGGAAATCCTGAGCGGGATTCTACTGAGAATACCCCGACACTTCGGGACTCGGATGGAATGGCAATGAAGAGCAAAGTAGACAGGAAAATCCAGCCTGAGCTTTTAGGGATGGCTGAAGCGGAAGAGATGACGGGGCGCAGCCGGTGGAGCTGGCGACGCGACTGTTATGCGGGTGCGGTTGCTTCCGTGAAAATCGGGCGGCGGCTGTTCGTTCCTATCGCTGAGGTGCGCCGCGTGATTGCGGAAAATACTCGGCCCCGGCTACAGGGTGCGAAGTAATGGCATCTCCGCACGCCCAATTTCCAGACAGGCTCCCGCCAGAGATACGCGCTGCCGCCGCCCGTGGTTGGCGATTGTTGCCTGTTCGTGCGCGTGACAAGACTCCACTGGTGAAGGCATGGCCGCAAGCGGCCACCAGCGATATAGACCAGCTTGGAGCATGGGCAGATCAATTCCCCGCGTGTAATTGGGGAGCCGTGACCGGGCCGATTTCCGGCATATTCGTCTTGGACGTGGACGGCAATCCGGGTAAAGCTGCCTTGAAAACATATCAGCAGCAAGACTGGAAACTGCCTGAGACGTTGATTGTGAATACCGGTCGGGGTAGGCACCTATATTTCCAGTGGCCGCCAGGACTGTCCGTCCGCAATTCCGCCGGAAAACTTGCAAATGGCCTGGATATTCGCGGAGAAGGCGGATACGTGGTTATTCCCCCTTCCATCCATTCGAACGGCAGTGAGTATGTGTTTGCAAACCCGGCTACTGCTATAGCTGAGGCTCCTGAATGGCTGCTCAACTTGCTGGAGGAACCAAAGCAAGGGCCACGGCTGGTATCAACCCAGCCGGAAGCGGCAATCGCTGATGGCAAGCGCAATGATTCCCTCACCAGTCTTGCCGGGACAATGCGCCGCCGGGGAATGTCTCCGGCAGCGATTGAAGCGGGCTTGCTTGAAGAAAACCACCAGAGTTGCCAGCCGCCATTGCCGGACGCTGAGGTGCGCGGAATTGTGGCGAGTGTGGCGCGGTATGCTCCGGCCCCGTCTGCAACAGTGCAGGCCCGCCGTCCCAAGCTGGTTTGCCTGTCAGATGTTGAAGCAAAGCCCGTGGATTGGCTCTGGGAGCCATACTTGCCAAAGGGGATGCTTGCACTGCTCTCTGGCGATCCGGGCAGCGGAAAGACGTTTCTCTCGCTTGCCGTTGCCGCCGCTTTGTCGAATGGGCAAATTCCGCACACGCTCCAAGCCTGTGAGCCGGTGAACACGCTATATCTCTCTCTTGAGAATTCAGCGGAACACGTTGTCCGGCCCCGCTTCGATTCACTGAAAGGTGATTGCAGCCGCTTTCAGCTCTTGCAGGGCAGTATCAGCGGGGAGAACCAGTCAACAGGCACAATTGCGCTATCCGATACGGACCTGCTTGAGCAGGCGATTGTTGAGGCTGAGGCGGGCTTGCTGATTGTGGACCCGATCCAAAGCTATTTAGGCGCGGACGTTGACGCGCATCGCAGTAATGAGACGCGGCCCGTGTTGGACGGGCTGGGGCAGCTTGCCAGTAATCACAACTGTTGCGTTTTGCTGGTGCGGCATCTTTCAAAAAGTTCTGGAAGCCGTGCGATTCATCGCGGGCTGGGCAGTATCGACATAACGGGAGCGGCCCGCACAGAGCTGATGGCAGGAACCGCGCCGAACGATCCCAACAACCGGGCATTGGTACAGGTGAAGAACAATCTTGGCCCCTTTGGGGATTCTCTGGGCTTCACCATCGGGGAAAGCGGCTTCGCCTGGACTGGCAAGAGCGAATTAACTTCGAGTGATCTGTTTGCTCCCGATTGTCAGACTGATAAGCGAAAGGAAATCGAGCGGGCCGTAGATTATTTGAAACATGAGCTTGCATCCGGCCCACGGATGCAAAAGGAACTGGTGACGCGAAGCGAATTCTCGGAGCGAACCTTACAGAGAGCAGCCCGAAGAATATCCATCAAAAAAGAGCGCG
>DAHWKP010000145.1:0-1460 GCA_027343585.1 Acidobacteriaceae bacterium | reverse complement strand
ATTTTTTCCGCCGATAGTGGCAGGTTCGTTCGGCTTGCCGCTCTGTATGGATTTCTATGTGTCCGACATCCTGCTGTCCAAGTTGTAATTGTGTAAGTGCTGTGCTTCAGGCTCAAGTGGATGCTTGGATTTCTTCTGCTGTCCAAACTCATAACTACCACATCAGCGGCATGGGTAACTGTTCGGCCAGTTGCCTTGCAGCAGGCGGTCCCTCCAGCGGATTGTTGAGCCACGCCCACAAGTTCCTGAAGATGAACAGTTGCTGGCGCACGAGCGCGGCCAGATTGGAAAGCGACCCTCCAAAGCTGGACTTCATCTGCAGGTACTTCAAGATCGGCATGGCGATCAAAGCTGTCCAGATCTGCGTCTTGACCGCATTGGCGCTGGCGCCCAGGAACGACTTCAGCTTGGCGGTTTGTTTCAGCGCCTTGAAAAACAGCTCTATTTGCCAACGTTCCTTGTAGATCGCGGCCACCGTCGAGGCTGCCAGATGCAGAAGATTGGTGAAGAACACCAGAACCTCCTGCTTGTCCGCGTTCCAGTATTCGATCCGCCGGAACAGGATCGGCTCTTCACCGTCCTTGTCCAGAGCGGGCAGAGAGACAATCCGGTCGCTGAGCGCGTTGCCCTTTTCTGGAACCGCGCACACCTCGACCGTCGTGTAGACCGTGTTGGTCTTCATGCGCGTTACAAAGAAAACCCCATCGCGAGTTAGTTCAGCGAACCACTTAGAATCGTTGTAGCCGCGATCGATGGCCAAGATGGTTCCGGCTTCCAGATGCAAGCTCCGCGCCACCTTCAACTCGCTGTGCTTGCCGTCGGTCGCCACAGCGAACAAGGGCAGATAGCCGTCGTGATCCAACAACAGGTGTAGCTTGATGGCGCCCTTCCGCTGGCGGTACTTGGCCCAGTCGAACCTGGTGGCCGACAACTCGATGATGCTGCCATCCAGGCTCATCGGCTTGTTCTTGAAGCGGAACTTGCGGCCACTGCGCGTAGCCGTCTCGGCCTGACACTTGCCCAGCAACTGCATGAAAACCGACTCGTAGAGTTCCCACGGGCGATGGGCGTTGGCATAAGCCAGGCTCGATCTCTTCGGCGCGGTGTTGATGCCCAGATGCTTGAGCGGCGATTCGCAACCGGCCAGCCCCAGGCATACTTCGCGCAGCGAGTTCAAATGCGCCACCTGGCAAAACAGCATGGCCACAAACTGCTCCCAGCAGGTGAACCCCTTGGCGCCGAATTCGGCATCATGCTGCTTGACGATCTGTGCGAACTGGCCGCGTGGAAAAAGTTGCAAAAGCTGCGAGTAGACACTGCATACTGGAGTCATGGCTGATCCTCTCTCCTCTGCATGTGGCCCCGCTCAGGAACCTACTCCAGAGTAACGGGGGATCAGTCGCTATGCGCGTCACGCAGGCGTGATGAGCTACCTGCTATTTTGGACAGCAATGAGTGAT
>DAHWKP010000142.1:0-4508 GCA_027343585.1 Acidobacteriaceae bacterium | reverse complement strand
TGGCCGTGGCCAGTGTGCTGCTATGCGTGGGCATGGCGTGGCCGCTGCTGCAGCTGAGCAGGGGGAGATGGCCGATCGCACCCTGGAGCGTATTGGGTTTGCTGCTGGCTGCGGGAGTATTCTTTCTGGCCTACAAAGCGGCTCCGGTTACAACGTGGATCACTATGCCTACGGGCGGGTTGGGCGTTGCCAATCCCGTCGTGCTCTGGATCACGATGCCTGCAGGCAGCATGGGGATTCTGTGGAGTCTGTGGTTGCTGCGGCTGGCGATGCCGGAGCAACGGCAAAGGGGAAAAGCGCGCCTTCTGGCCATAGCTGCTGGAGTGACGGCGACCTTGGGCGTTGTGCTGGCGATGCAAACCGATTTAAGCCGCATTACTGCATTGACCGCAGCGGCATGCTTTGCGTTCTGGATTGGCGCTCAGGTGTTGATGAGCATCCCGCTGCTTTATCGCGAACTGTGTACGGAAATGGCACAAACGGTACAGAGATAGTTGCTGCCGTCGGACGCAAATATCCCCGCCACAAAGCGGGGATATTTTTTGTACTACCGCGTCTGCGGCTCGGATGTGCTCGCAAACACTGCAAAAAAAAGGATTCCACGCACATGTGACGCGCGTCACCCTGCGGCGTGATGCGAGTCATGGTTGCTGGGTGATGCAGAAAGTAGTCTGCAGAGTGCTCGATCACAATGCGCGCACGATTGCACGTGGCGTTGCAGAACGGCACAGAAGGAAGAAAACGGAATGAACCGGGAGATGAAAATAGCCTTTGGGTTCACACTACTTGTGACGGCGGCTTTGCTGGCAGTGCAGGCCACGGCGCCCAAAGCAGAGGCGATCCCAGCTTTCGCCAGAAAATATCACACAGCGTGCCAAACCTGCCACAGCAATTGGCCGGAGTTGAATGATTTTGGTCTGGCTTTCAAGATGAACGGCTTCAAGTTTCCACAAGACAACGAAGATTTTGTGAAGGAACCGCCGCTGGAGCTTGGCTCGCGCGCGCAAAAAGAGGCCTTCCCCAATTCGATCTGGCCGGGCGAGCTGCCGATTTTGCCGATCGCCTTCCGCTACTCCGGCTATACGACCTATACCAGCCCGCAGCCACAGGCCATCGCCGCCGAGAGTGGATTTATCCCGCAGGCGGAAATGTTCAGCCCGAACACGTTTACGATCATCTCTGCCAGCAGTCTGGGGCCGTCGTTGGAGTTTTGGATTGACGATGACATCTCGACAGGCGGAACGGGCCAGGGCGGCGGATTGGGCGATGCCTATATCAAGGCAAATAACTTCGTCGGCTATTACCTGCATGTGCCGCGCAATGATCTGAATGTGCGCTACGGGCAGTTCGAGCTGGACCTGCCGTTTACGCAGGCGCGCACGATCAACCTGACCAACTATGCAATCTATAGCGAGACGGCGAATGTGAATCCGTCGGGCAATGGGCCGCTGCCGGGAACGACCAACAATCCATTCACCTTTGCCAGTCCGCAGACGGGCATTGAGTTGGGGGGCTATCCCTACCGCGGCAACACGTGGTGGTCGGTGTCCCTGGTGGATGGAGAAAATTCGCAGTATGGCACCGTGCCTGTAGCCTCGCAGAATGCCAAGGATGTGTACATCAATTTTTGGCAACGCTTCAATCTGGAGCGCGACCCGGCGATTCGCAAGCAGGTCCAGGCCTCGGGAGCGACAGGTATTCATGACCACACGCAGATTCGCTTCAATGGGTTTGCCTTTATCGGCGACAACCAGACAAATCAGGATGGAAAGCTCTATCCAGGGCTGCCGGTGTTGAGCGAGCCGTTCTATCGTGCGGGCGGAGCGTTTCTCTACAAATTCCGCAGTGACTTTTCGCTGTGGGGTTTGTATGAGCATGCGCACGACGCCAACAAGACCATCAACGCAGCGAACACGGCGTTTGTGACGGCGACGCCGGTGACCTACTCTGGAGGATTTCTGGAGGCGGAGTACTGGTTCTATCCGTGGCTGATTGGCTTGATGCGCTATGACGGTGTGAACTCGCCGACCGATCGCATCAATGGGGTTTCGCGCTATGACACGCGCAACCAGTTTGAACCCGGCGTGCAGATTCTGGTGCGCCCCAATATCAAAATCGAGACGCAATACACGTACAGCTACCAGCAGCCGGTGCCGAACTCCACGCAGTATTACCGGCAGAACCAGATGATGGCTGGCATCGACTTTGTGTACTAACGGCGCAAGCAGCAAGGGCCACTGTGGCCACAATCAACCCGAAAGGAATGGAGATTTTATGAAGACGAAACAATACATCGCAGGATGGACCATGGCAGCGGCGGCCTTGTTGTTGGCAGGCGTGGCGCACGCGGGCGACATCAAAGGCAAGGTGACGGCGCAGGGGCTGCGCTCGCCGGAGAATATCGCAGTTTACATTGATGCAATTCCCGGCAAAAACTTTACTCCCCCGGCGCAACACGCGGCCATGGATCAGGCGCATCTGGCGTTTGCTCCGCACGTGTTGGTGGTGTTGAAGGGCACAACGGTGGACTTTACGAATGAAGACCCGGTGGGCCACAACGTGTACTGGCCGGCGATCAACAAAAACCGCAAGCTGGCGCACAACATGGGAACATGGCCGCAAGGGCAGAAGAAGTCTTTCACCTTTGATGTTCTGGGCACGGTGCCGTTGCTCTGCAATGTGCACCCGGAGATGTCGGGCTACATCATCGTTGCACCCACGCCGTACTTTGCCGTGACGGACAAGCAGGGCAACTTCGTCATCAAGAATGTTCCTGCAGGTGCGTACACGCTGACGGCATGGAGCGAAGAGGCCAAGTCCTCCACGCAGCCGGTGAAGGTGGGCGCAGGCGTGACGGCGGTCAGTGTAACGGTGAAACGGTAACGAAATTCGGATCGGCATGGAGCAGCGATGTTGAAACAATCCATACAAAAAGCAGTGCCATGGCTGCCCCATGCCTTTGCCGTAGCGATTGCGGCAGCGCTGGTGGCGATTTACTGGCAGGGGTCTGGCAGCAGGGATGCGTGGCGGCACACGCACGCCGAGATGGTGCGCCACGCACATGCCGGTGCATTGGCGTGGCGGCAGCCGGTGTTGCCGCAGCAATATGAGCAGGCCAGCTGCGGAGCCTGTCACCATGAAGACCTGCCGCAGACGCCGCGTCTGAATCACGGGCGCGCGCTGCTGGTGCGCTACAACTGCATCGGCTGCCACACGCTGCAAGGCGTGGAGCGCCCGGCCATGCTGGCACCAGACCTGAGCAGCGTTGGCACCAAGGTGAGCCGGGAGTGGATCTACAAGTGGCTCAAAGAACCGCGTACGATTCTGGATGCGGATGGTAACGTCGTCGTCGATGGCGTGGCCACGCAGCCGAGGATGCCGCAGTTTCGCTTGAGCGACGAAGAGTTGCGCGCGCTCTCTGCATTCTTGAGCGTGCAGAAGGCGCAGCCGGTTGCGGCCTATCACTTTAGCGCCAGTGCGATGGCTGCAGCGCGCAAGAACGGCGACCCTGCGGATGCGGGCGAGGTGCGCTTCAATCAAATGTTCTGCGTCACCTGCCATTCGCTGTCCGTGGATCGCGGCGGTGTGACGCAGTTGATTGGCGGCGACATTGGGCCAGAGCTGACCAAGGTGGGCAGCAAGGTGAATCCGCAATGGCTGGTGGCGTGGCTGCGCGACCCTCAGGGATATTTGCAGCACACGAAGATGCCACGCTATCAATGGTCAGATCAGGATTTGTATGAGGTGTCGCAATATGTGGAAACGCGGCTGACGGATCCCGACCTGTTGAGCGATGTGCCCAAGCTGGGCGCGCCGACGCCCGAGGAAGTGCAAGAGGGACGCCAGCTCTTCCAGGACAAGGGCTGCATCCAGTGCCATGCGATGGAGGGCATGACGCCGCGCAAAAACTTTGCGCCGGATCTTTCAGGACTGGGCATGGCGCCGGGACCATATCTGTTGCAGGTCAGCTCGCACTTTGGGCAGGCGATTCCGACACACTTCCCAGCCAAGAGAGATACGGTGCTCGACATCAGCGTGGGGAAAATTCCTCGCTTCATGATCGCCTACATTCAAGCCAAGATCACCAACCCCGTGTCGGTGACGCCTGAAACGCACATGCCTCAGTTTGCGATGAGCCAAAGCGACTTGGATGATTTGACCACAGCCGTGTTGAGCATGACCGGCGGCGCATCCACAGCGGAGGAGCAGTATCCCATGCTGCCCAAGCCGCATCCGGCGTTTCAGCCGAGTGGCGCGGCGGGTGAACTGTACCAGCGCTATCGTTGCTACGTTTGCCACACCTTTAACGGCTACGGTGGCACGCTGGCTCCAAATCTGTCGTATGAAGGCAGCCGCTCCCAGCATGATTGGATCGCCGCATTTTTGCAGAAGCCGCAAACTTTGCGGCCTACGCTGACCGCGCGCATGCCAGAGTTCAACATGCCGCAGCAGGACGCACAGGTGCTGGCAGATTTTTTGACCAGCACGATGCGCAACCCTGCCGTGGA
>DAHWKP010000123.1:0-4658 GCA_027343585.1 Acidobacteriaceae bacterium | reverse complement strand
GATCGAGCCGATGAATTTTCCTCCGCTTCTTCTTTTCCGGTACCGTCGTCACAATCTGGTCTAAAATCGAGTCACCCATTCCATGCCGCCGCATTCGATTCCGGTTGTACTCGCGCTGCGTGACTCTGAGGCCGCAGCCCCCATCGTGCAGGCACTGCTGCGACAGCAGGCGACCGTTACACTAGCGTCGCAAAACACCACCGCACTGTTGGCACAACTGCGCAACCAGCCGCCCGCGCTGCTGATCTTGGAGCTGGAACACAACACCCTACCGCTCGAACAAATCCGAGCCGCATATCCACAGTTGCCCGTCATTCTATTTTTGGCGAAGCTCGACGGAGCTTTGGCCTACGCCGCCTCACGCTTGGGCGCGGAGGATATTCTGGTGCCGCCGTTGCAACCGGAGGATTTGGATGAGCGCTTGCTCCCTGTGCTCGCCCATATACGACAAGCCATTCCGCTCCAACCCACCCAACCGCGCCAGCCGCATGCACGCGCGGAACCTGCCGCGCCGCCGGAACAATCCACCCATCGCGCCGCCTCCACACAACGGATGCAGGAACCAACCGCGCCCCACACGCCGCACACAGCGGTGCATGCGGCGACGGCGCAGCCGGTTGCCAACTCCGGCCCAGTCTTCCCTCGCAGCATCGCGCCGCTCACCGGATCCAATCCGCGCATGGCCGAGATTCGCGGCATCGTATCCAAGGTCGCCGCCACCGATGCCACCGTGCTCATCCGCGGCGAGAGCGGCGTGGGCAAAGAGATTGTCGCGCGCATGGTCTTTGAATCCTCCCAGCGCGTGCAGAAGCCATTTATCAAAGTCAATTGCGCCGCCATCCCCAACGATCTACTGGAGAGTGAACTCTTCGGCTACGAGGCCGGTGCCTTCACCGGTGCTACGCGCCCCAAGCCAGGAAAATTTGAACTGGCGCACCAGGGCACACTCTTCCTCGACGAGATTGGCGAGATGCACCCCATGCTCCAAGCCAAACTCCTCCACGTGTTGCAAGATGGCCAATTCGCTCGTCTCGGAGCCAAGCAAGACATCTCCGTCGATGTTCGCCTCATCTGCGCCACCAACAAACCCCTCGAGCAGCGCGTGGCCGAAGGCCTCTTCCGCGAAGATCTCTACTACCGCATCAACGTCGTCACCGTTACCGTGCCCCCGCTGCGCGAGCGCTTGGACGAAATTCTTCACCTTGCCCATTTCTTCTTGGATAAATACGCCGCCGAGTATCGTCGGCCCCTGCGCTACTTCAGCCCGGCAGTCGAACGCCAGATGCTGCTGTATCACTGGCCCGGCAACGTCCGCGAGTTGGAAAATCTCTGCAAGCGCTTTGTCATCGTCGGTGGCGAAACACAAATTTTGCGCGAACTCTCCCAACATGTCCCCGCTGCGGATCGGCACACACTCCGGCCACAGCCTCCAGCCCCTACGGGGTCGGGCACCGACGCAGACGCTGCAGCACATTCCTCCCCGACATCCGAACCATCCTTATTGGAAATTGGCAGCCGCGCCGCTTGGCAAGCCGAACGAAAAGCGATCCTGGAAATGCTCGAGCGCACGCGCTGGAATCGCAAAGAGGCCGCGCGCCGCTTGCAGGTCAGCTATAAAACCCTGCTCAATAAGCTCAAAATCATGGAGTTGGAAGGCCTCCCCACGCCAGACAACCTCGAGGCGAAGATTTCCCAATAGTGGAATCTAAATTCCCCTTCTTGGAATAAGAATTCTCTAATCTTTTCCCTGTCCCACGATGCGCTGGGCCTGTCCACACGAATCAGCACCCATCCTATTCGTCGTCTCTGGGGAAGTCCCAAACGAAGCCCCACACATCCATTCGCATATCTTATTGAAAAATATAGAATTTATGGATTTCTCTCCGCAAGAGGAACACGTCCCCGGATTTTTTTCAGAATTCCAGGAAACTTGGCACACAACGTGCTAATCAAATAAGCACATGAGGCATCAAATGCAGAAACCACACACAGGATGTTCCTCGCAATTCGAGTGAGTCAGCCAAGCTGCTTCACTTCCCTCAATTTTTTCCCATCTGCACATCCCGCCAATATGCCTCGAATGCAGGGCCCGCGCAAGCGGGCCTTTTGCATGCTGCCGTTTTCGCGGCGACCTCCCATCCTGCCGCTACAATAATTAGTAGTGAGTCCCTCGAAGCAATCCTGCATCCCCCCGTCCGCCATCTCCTTGGACGCTGCCCTGAGCAGCGTAGATCTGCTGCTGGCCTCTGTTGGCCTAACGCATGGCACGCGCCGCACGCGACCCTTGGCTGGGAAGAAACCCTCCTCAGCTTCGGCAAAAAAGCCCGCGCCCGTGCCCACGGTGCAGCCCCCATCGCAACCAGTGATTTTGCGCGTACCCGCGTGGGAGCGGCATGCCTGGCTGGTACACGGCTTCAGCACCCGCCCCGGCGGCGTCTCCACCGTCTATGCGCAGCAACCGGGTCGTGGCAAGCCTGCGGGTGAGCTGAACCTGGGCTTCACCCCCAGCGATACACGCGCCCATGTGGATCGCAATCGCGAGCTATTTTTGCGCGCCCTGCTCCGTACCCCTGTTGGGCCTGGCAACCCATCTCCGCTCGTGCTGCTACGCCAGATTCACTCAGGCCTGGTGCATCGCGTCGATGCCGCACAAGCAGCCTCACTCGGCAAAGACGCTCTTTTTGCCACGGGCGATGGCCTGCTCTGTGCGCAGCCCGGCGCGCTGCTCGGCATTCTCACCGCCGACTGTCTGCCCGTGCTGGTGGCCGACACCCGCCAGCGCATCGTCGCCGCTTTTCATGCGGGCTGGCGTGGCACCGTGGCGCGCATCGTGGAGCGCGGCGTGGGCCGCATGCGTGCCGAGTTCGGCAGCCGCCCCGCCGACCTGACTGCCGTCCTTGGCCCCGGCATCGGCGGCTGTTGTTACACCGTGGGCGATGAGGTGCGCGCCGCCTTCGACGCGCAATTTACCTATAGCACCACGCTCTTTCATGAGGTCTATGACTCCGACCCCATCAAGGAAAAATATCCGCTGCTCTTCTTAACGGCGCGCGCACCGGGCCACAGCAATCTGGGGCCGAACCTGCATTTGGATTTGGTCGAGGCCAACCGGCGGCAGTTGCTCGATGCGGGCGTGGCCGCACCGCAGATTCACTCGCTCCATTTGTGTACGGCCTGCCATCCAGCGCAGTTTTTTTCGCACCGCGAAAGCCACGGCTTTACTGGACGCATGCTGAATGTGATTGGAATTGCAGCGACGGCACGAGTGTAACTACATTCTCCTCGCTGGCAGAGCATGCGCTTCGTTCCTTGCCCGTCGGAGAGTGCGTAGTGCAACCGCCCCTGCCCATCATAACTCGCCAGCGCCGGGCCCGCAGCTACGTTGCTGCGCAGCCAGTTCCCCTGGCCATCGATGGCCGTGATCTGCTCGCCGCCCGCGCCCACAATGTACTCCGTCTGCAGCGCGAAGCCATTCGGCGCGATCCCATCCGCGCCGGGAGTTACCGCGCAGGAGAAGCTCGTCAAGCTACCCTTGGCCACGCGATTGCCCTCCGCATCGTAGATGTAGCCCGTCATCGCACCCGTGGTCAGGCTCTGCTCCGCGCAGATGCGACCCTCGCCATCGTACAGATAGTTGTTGGCTCCATCGCTGAGCACGTTGCCCGCCGCGTCATAGCTATAACCGCCCGGTGCTGTGTTGGTGCTGCTGACCTGGTTGCGGACATTGTAGCGCGCCCATTGCTGCAGCAGCTCCGTTGGCAGGCCAGGACTGCTCGGCGGCACCGTAGCAGCTTCGTTGGGACGCGCGGGACAGGCCGCAGGCGTTAGCGTTGGCGGCGCGACGCCCGCCGGCCATAGAAAGGCGCTCGTCACTGTGATCTGTAACTGATCCTCACGATTGCCAAATGCGTCATAGCACCAGGTCAGCGCATTACCAAAGCCCTCCACGGCTGTGCTGAGCCGGTTCAGGTGATCATACGTATAGGCCCAGTTACCATTTACGCTATCTTGCAGGCCAGTCAGGTTGCCATTGGCCGCGTAGGCCATCGTCGCAGCATACAAGGGCTGGGCCAACTGCTGCTGCGACGGCGTGTTGGTGCCGCTGCCGCCAGTCATGCTGGCTCCTGCCATGCTGGCGGAAAAACTGGCTCCGGACGGAAATACAAGCGCCGTGTTGTTGGCATTCATCGAGTTGCAGTTGTCGCAAACTGCCGTCACCGAGTACGCATAGTTTGTCGTATCTCCGGTCGTCGTGCTCTTTAAAGTGATCTGCCCAAAGCCTGTCACCGTTGCCTGAACCAAAGAGCCGGAATTGGCATTGATCGATGCCGCCAGTGCCGCAGCCACCAAGTCTGGCGTGTTGTTGACTTCATCCCAATACGCAGTGCCAGCAATTTGACCCTGCACCGTGAGCGTGATGGTTCCCGCCTGGTAGATGGGTTCGCTTGTACAGGTAAACGACATCCCCGCACACGGATTTGCTGGGTTCTCTGCGCCACTGATCGAAATGGTTCCGGTGCTTGCCGTAGCTGGCGGCTGGGTGGGGCTACCTCCAACAGGCTGCACGGCGGAACTGGTTCCATAGCTGATGTTCTGCAGCCAGCCGCGATCCGTATACGCGCGGGTGGAAAATAATGTGCCCCGATCTGTGGGGTTTT
>DAHWKP010000119.1:0-9226 GCA_027343585.1 Acidobacteriaceae bacterium | reverse complement strand
GCGGACGGCTTCTACATCAATAACGCCGTCGGCGTCGCAGGGCAGCACGGTGACTTCGCGCCCGCATTGGGCCAGATGCTCTGCGGCGTGGAGCACGGCGTGGTGCTCAATCGCGGTGGTAATGATATGGTCGCCGGGGCGGGTTGCGCCGAAGAGGGCAAGATTGTCGCTCTCGGTGCCGCCGCTGGTGAAGACGATCTCCGCCGGGCGACAGTGGAGCAGCTCGGCCACGCGGAGGCGGGCCTGCTCGACGGAGCTGCGCGCCTGCTGGCCAAAGGAATGTACCGAGGATGCGTTGCCGAAGCGATCCGTGAAGTAGGGACGCATGACCTCCAGCACCTCTGGCAGCAGCGGCGTGGTGGCGTTGGCGTCCATGTAAATGCGGCGCATGGGCAAAAAATCTCTCCTCTTTATTGTACGGCGCGGGGTGGGATGGCGCTGGTACGAACCATTTGCCTATGCGTCGAGAGCAGCAATGTTCTGGGAAGCGATACACTCTCCCACTCAAGCCAAAAGACGGCTTGAATGGGGCACCAGCAAGGGGTGTTCTCGCGGGATTGGCATCGGCTCCTAATCAGCGCTGATGGCGGTGCGGACCAGCACCGGTCGCGCGGGGCTGGGCACGGAGCTTGGGGCTTTGGCCGTAGCGGGATTGGTGGGGGTAGCAGTTGCCGGCTGCGGCGCGAAGACGCCCGCTTCGCGCAGGGATGTGAGCGAGTCGGCCATAACGGGGCGGCCCAGCAGATAGCCTTGCACTTGGTCGCAGCCGGTGGATTGCAGCGCGGAGAGCTGCGTGTCCGTCTCAATGCCTTCGGCGATCACATTCATCTTTAAACTGTGGCTGAGGGCGACGATCGACTGCACAATGGCGTCGGCCTGCGGGTCTTGGCCGAGCGGGGCGATGAAGGAGCGGTCGATTTTGATGGTGTCAAAAGGAAAGCGGCGCAGATACCCCAGGCTGGAGTAGCCAGTGCCGAAGTCGTCGAGCGTGATGTGTACGCCGAGGCGTTTGAGGTCACGCAGCGTGGCGGCGATGGCGTCAAGATTGCCGAGGAAGAGGCTTTCGGTGACCTCCAATTCCAATTGCTCGGGGGGCAGTCCGGTTGCGCGCAGCACCTCGGCGACGGTATCGGCCAGGGAGCCGTGCTGCACCTGCACGGCAGAGACATTCACGGCGATGCGATAGGGGTGCGGCCAGTGGGCGGCTTCCATGCAGGCGGCCATCATCACCCAGCGGCCAATGGAGAGGATCAAGCCGGTTTCCTCCGCCAGCGGGATGAAGTCCGACGGTGGAATATTGCCCTGCTCCGGATGTTGCCAGCGGACGAGCGCCTCGAAGCCTGCCAGCTCCAAGGAGTTGGTGGCGAACTGGGGTTGGTAATGCAAATAGAGCTGATTGTTTTTGAGCGTATCCTGCAGATCAATCTCCAGGGCGCGACGCTCTTGCAGTCGCAGATCCATCTCCGGCTCAAAGAAGCAGAAGCTGCTGCCACGGCATTGTTTGGCGCGATAGAGTGCCAGGTCCGCTTTTTGCAGGAGTTCTTCCACGGTGACGCCGTCTTGGGGATAGAGGGCGATGCCAATGCTGGCGCTGACGGCGACCGGATGCGCGCCGATCAGGATCGGCTGCTGCAGAATGTGCAGCAGGCGCGTCGAGAGCGTAGCCGCGCCTTGCGGGGAAAGGCAACGCGGTTGCACCACGGCAAACTCATCGCCGCCCAGGCGGGCAACGGTGTCAATACGGCGCGTGGCATCTTGCATGCGGGAGGCGACCTGCACCAGCACATCGTCGCCATTGGCATGGCCGAGCATATCGTTGATGGATTTGAAGCGATCCAGATCGACGTAGAGCAGCGCCATCGATTGGCCGGTGCGATCGCTCTCTGCCATGGCGCGTTGCAGGCGGTCGTGGAAGAGCAGGCGGTTGGCCAGATTCGTGAGCGCGTCGTGGTGGATGAGGTGGTCAATGCGCAGCTGCGCCTGCTTGCGCTCCGACAGGTCGCGCACGGCCAGCACCGTGGCTGGCTGGCCCGCATATTCCATGGAGCGGCTGTGTACCTCCACGGGACAAAAAGTTCCGTCGCCATTGCGCAGTTCGATCTCCAGGGGACTGTGCGGCGCGGAGCGTAGCAGCTCTTCCAGCGCTTCTTTGGAGGAGGGTGCGGCCAATTGTGTGATGGTACATTCGCGCAGGGTCTGCGCCGAGAGTCCCAGCAGGACGCAGAAGGGAAGATTCACGTCGAGGATCTGCCCATCGCGGCAGAGCACGATGCCTTCAAAGGCTCCGTCCGCCAGCTGACGCATCCGCTCCAACTCACGAATGGGTTGAATGTTAATGTGATGATGCAAAAATAGCGCAACGCTGCCCGCCAGGCCCAACAGCAGACTGAGTGCGATGGGTAGGATTTGCCGTGCTGAATGCGCGCCGGAAGGGGCTGGATCCAAAGCCAGCAGTGTGATGAGTCCTGTGCAGGCCAGCGTGGCGGCCAGCATCAAAACTGCGGCCCAGTGCCAAGTGCGGCGTTCGAGTTGGTTCGATTGCGCTGCGCGCCGCAGTAGCCAGTACGCATAGGTGCCGCCTGCGGTCAGCAACAGGAGTGCGGGCAGCATCCAAAGTGGTTGGTGCAGGTGCGGAATGCGGGCGAGCAGAATTTGCATGTGCAGCCAACCGTCTGGACAGGGATCTCCACCCATCCGTTTACGCTATCGGCGCGCACGGGAATTGCTTTACGCAATGGGGGAGTGCCCAGATAGGTTCGCTGCAGCGCGTCCGGGCTGGATTTATGCGCCGGGGTGTTGCAGGTCGATGCTCTTCCACTCCCCGCGCTCGATGCCGTCACGAATCTGCTGGGGCGTCCAGCCTTTCTGCGTCATGCGATAGGCGTAGAGACCCTCCTTGGCGCAGGTGGAGCATTCGGCACCGTGGAGACCTTCAAAACAACTGCGCAGGCTGGTGTGGCCCAGAGCGCGGTCACAGCGGCAGTAGCAGGGGAGTTGGTAGAGTACGTTGGGAATTTTGGCTGCGTCTTTGTAAACCTGTACCTGCCACGGATACACAAAGGAGGGGCCGGTCAGTTGTTTGCCTGCGAGGATGTGCGGCAGCTTCTTGGCTGGCTGCGGAGCGGCTTCATGGTACGCGGGCAGGTCTTCCGCCGGGTTTGTCCATTGTGCTGAAGCTCCCAAGGTAACCAAAGCCAATCCCAAAGGGATCCATATCTGTCGCCGCATGGCCAATTCTCCTCTGCTGCGTATTGTAAGCGCGCCGATAGACAAAACGTCAACTGCTGGCGCAGCAAGGAGATGGCTGGGCTGGGGTTCCCACGGTGCTCTACCAAAGTAACCAATATGGATAACTTGTGTGCTAAAAACTACAGAAAAAATCGAAAATATCGCTTGTAGTCCGAGAAGTTCCGCGCATACTGGCGATATGGACAAAGTACACCTGATGCTTTTGACGCTTTTGTTGCTGCCCTCGGTTCTTGGAAGGATGGGACGGGCAACTCCGGAACGCGTACCGCTGCGCACACGACGCTCTTCGCTTCGCCGTACACGGTAGAGGCCCCATGCTGAACTACTCCGTTCTGCCGGACTTGGTTGCGCTCGCTGCTCTGGTAGCCGTCTTTCGCTCCATGTTGCGGCGCCATGCGGGCGAGCAACTCGATCGCTGGCTGATTGGCTGGATCTTGGCACTGGCCTACTTCTGCGTATTGCTTTTCGACGTGGGGACCGGCGTGCGCGAGCGCGCCATTCATACACTGGCCATGCTGCTGATGGAGCTGGCCGGCATTACTTTTCTTCGCGCCTGCTCCCGCTTTGATGTACTCAGTGAACAACCCATTCCTGCCTGGATTTGGGTCGCGGGCTTACTGGCCTATACGGCATGCGCGGATTTTGCTATTGCGATCTGGCAGGTGTATGCAGTGGCAGTCATCCTGATCGCATTGGGCGCAACCCTGCTGCACGGTCGCACGCACGGGCATCGCACCCTCGGCCAGCGCGTCTTCAGCTTGGCTGCCTCCTACATTCTGGTTGCGGCGCTGGTTGTGCTCCTCTGGCTGCGTCAGCCCCACTATGGCGCGGAAGCCATTATGGTCTGGCTGTATCTGATGTCAGCCATTCGCTTTGCCCAGCACTGGCCCCGCAAAACGGCAGGCGTGTTGGTAACGGTTTCGGGCTTCTTGGCTATGGCGTTGCTGCACCCCGCTGCCTGGCTGCTGGGATCCCTGATCCCCGGCTTCCGTATCGGACATGAGGTCTGGAATATCCCCAAGTTCATCGCGGCGCTGGGAATTCTGCTGACATTTTTGGAGCAACAAATCGATCGCGCCGAGCACCTGGCCTTGCACGATCCGCTGACCGGGCTGCCGAATCGCAGGCTGTTTGAGGATCGGATTGAGAAAACCTTGCAGCGCGCCGAGCGCAACCAGACGCTGGCCGCCGTTTTGATCGTCGACATGGACGAATTCAAAAAAATTAACGATACCTATGGACACGCAGTGGGCGATGCGGTGCTCTGCGCTGCGTCGGAACGCATGCGGCTCCGGTTGCGCAAGGCCGACACCGTGGCTCGCACGGGCGGCGATGAATTCACGATTTTGCTCTCCGAGTTGACCGAGCCGCAACATGCGGCCCATCTTGCGCGCACCATTGCAGAATCCCTGCAGCAGCCGGTGACCGTGGAGGGATTGACGCTGCGCGCCTCTGGCAGCATTGGCGTGGCCGTCTTTCCCAACGATGCGCAGAGCGCCGACGCACTGTGCGCCCTGGCCGATGCGGGCATGTATGCAGCCAAGCGCCGCAGAAAAATTGCGCAGCCCGCAAACTGATTGCCGCTGCTCCAAACGTAGGGCACGCACGGAATCGCAATCTACGGAAAATCAACAAGCACAAAAAAACGGCACGAACGTGAGTTCGTGCCGGGAGGCCAGTGACGCAATTCCATCGGGAGCGGCGCAGGTCCAGTGCACCGTGAATCCCTGACTTTTTTAGTATGCCACAGGTATTCCATTTTTGGTAGATAAAATCAAATAAATAATATATTTTTTATATTTGGGCCGGGCTGAGAAGATACGCCAAAACGTTAAATGCTGTAAATTGTTTTTTATCAACAATTTGATTGAATGTTTATCCGGGGCAATGGGGAGCGCGTTCCTCAAGACGTCGGCACAAATATGGCATACTGGCGCTAGAAATCCACAGCTGGTGCACTCGGAGGGTAGGCTACAGATGGAGGAAGAAGACCCAATGCAGGCAGATGCAGTCCCCGGCGGGGCTGGCGATGAAAGAGGTTCTGCGACTGTGAACACGGAAGCAATCCAGCGGGTTGCCCAAGCTGGAAAAGGGCCGGGCACGCGGGGGCGGGGATGGAAGACCGCACTACTTTTGGGCGGATCGGTGCTGTTGGGGGCAGCGGCGGTGTCCTTGTGGAATCGGCGCAGCGTGGCGAAATTGCGTCGGCAGGCTCGTGAGTTGCAATGAAATTTTTATTTTGACAATGGAAATCAAGACGGAAGCAACGCAGAGTCGGAGACGATCGGCAAAGAATTCCAGAAAACCACCAAGCGAATCGAAAGAAAATGGAGTATTTTCGCAAATCGGATGCACGCTTACAGCACGCCAGGCGTGCACAATCCCACGTTTTCCAGAGATGAAGACACTTTTCAACAAGAACAATCTTGCACAGGGAGCAACAATCCTGTAATCTGACTTTGGTCGTTGAAGTGCTTGCGCTTCCGGCCAGTCCGAAAAGGGGCGCTTGGGTAGTGTGGAAAGCGACCTTCCGATTCACTCGGCAGTGAATCCAGCCTGACAGGGTTGAGGAAATTTTCGCACGGGGTGCGAGAGACGACTGAGAAGTCGTGCGCCGGTTCTTCTGGTTTCGCTCAGCAAATATGCGGGTGAAAAAGAAAAACAAAAAAAGAGCCGAAGTTGCTTGACAGCAAGGCTCACGGATTGATAATCTGAAAAACGTTGCGCCTAGCAAGGAAATGCGCTGGGAATCAGCAACGGATTCAGAAACAAGTTCGAGGACGCGCTGGTCTCAGACCGGCGTCCCGATCCAAAAATCAAAGCTCAGGCTCTGATTTCAGGATCTTTGAAAACTTAGATTGAACGTGCCAGTCGTGAGAGGCCAAAAAGAATTGGTTTGGTCATTCTCACAAGGTAAAGCCTGCGAGGTTTCGAGCTTCGCAGGAGCTACGAGGCTCCCGACCTCCGTCGGGTGGCCAGTGGCAACAGGTTTCAAACGAGAGTTTGATCCTGGCTCAGAATCAACGCTGGCGGCGTGCCTAACACATGCAAGTCGCACGAGAAAGGGGAGCAATCCCTGAGTACAGTGGCGCACGGGTGAGTAACACGTGACTAACCTACCTTCGAGTGGGGAATAACCTGGGGAAACCCGGGCTAATACCGCATAACACTTACGAGTCAAAGCAGCAATGTGCTTGAAGAGGGGGTCGCGGCCGATTAGCTAGTTGGCGGGGTAATGGCCCACCAAGGCTTTGATCGGTATCCGGCCTGAGAGGGCGCACGGACACACTGGAACTGAAACACGGTCCAGACTCCTACGGGAGGCAGCAGTGGGGAATTTTGCGCAATGGGGGAAACCCTGACGCAGCAACGCCGCGTGGAGGATGAAGTCTCTTGGGACGTAAACTCCTTTCGATCGGGACGATTATGACGGTACCGGAAGAAGAAGCCCCGGCTAACTTCGTGCCAGCAGCCGCGGTAATACGAGGGGGGCGAGCGTTGTTCGGAATTATTGGGCGTAAAGGGTGCGTAGGCGGTTTTGTAAGTCTTATGTGAAATCTATGGGCTCAACTCATAGACTGCATGAGAAACTGCAGGGCTCGAGTATGGGAGAGGTGAGTGGAATTCCTGGTGTAGCGGTGAAATGCGTAGATATCAGGAGGAACACCTGTGGCGAAAGCGGCTCACTGGACCATAACTGACGCTGATGCACGAAAGCTAGGGGAGCAAACAGGATTAGATACCCTGGTAGTCCTAGCCCTAAACCATGACTGCTTGGTGTGACGGGTACCCAATCCCGCCGTGCCGTAGCTAACGCGTTAAGCAGTCCGACTGGGGAGTACGGCCGCAAGGCTGAAACTCAAAGGAATTGACGGGGGCCCGCACAAGCGGTGGAGCATGTGGTTTAATTCGACGCAACGCGAAGAACCTTACCTGGGCTCGAAATGTAGTGGACCGGAGTAGAAATATTCCTTCCCCGCAAGGGGCTGCTATATAGGTGCTGCATGGCTGTCGTCAGCTCGTGTCGTGAGATGTTGGGTTAAGTCCCGCAACGAGCGCAACCCTTATTGCCAGTTGCTAACATTCAGTTGAGCACTCTGGTGAGACCGCCTCGGATAACGGGGAGGAAGGTGGGGATGACGTCAAGTCCTCATGGCCTTTATGTCCAGGGCTACACACGTGCTACAATGGCCGGTACAAACCGCTGCAAACCCGTGAGGGGGAGCTAATCGGAAAAAGCCGGCCTCAGTTCGGATTGTAGTCTGCAACTCGACTACATGAAGCTGGAATCGCTAGTAATCGCGGATCAGCATGCCGCGGTGAATACGTTCCCGGGCCTTGTACACACCGCCCGTCACATCACGAAAGTGGGTCGTACTAGAAGCAGGTGAGCTAACCGCAAGGGAGCAGCCTTCCAAGGTGTGATTCATGATTGGGGTGAAGTCGTAACAAGGTAGCCGTAGGAGAACCTGCGGCTGGATCACCTCCTTTCTAAGAGAGAACGTCATGGCACTCTCATACTTCCGCGATGGCGGACTGTCCGGAGTCAAATCCGGTGCAGCGTATGAGGGATGTTGCCATGTACCCCTTACTGAGTGTCCTGACACGAGGTGAGGGAGCCTGAATCAAACCGTCTCTGCTTTCTGATAAAGATTACGATCGTCAGGCGTGGCGTAGCCTCGCCGCATGTTCAACCTGGTCCTCGAAACTTCTCGAGTCACAACGACGAGCAGTCGGGCTCAGCAGGCGATGCCTCTGGGCAGGAATTGCGAGCAATGCCGGGCCTGTAGCTCAGTTGGTTAGAGCGCACCCCTGATAAGGGTGAGGTCGGTAGTTCGAATCTACCCAGGCCCACCATGCAGTTGAACCGCAATGGGGCTGTAGCTCAGCTGGGAGAGCACCTGCTTTGCAAGCAGGGGGTCAGGAGTTCGATCCTCCTCAGCTCCACCAAATTCTGTGATGCGAGGCTGCTCAAAGCTGGAATCCTTGAAGATGGGATTCGAGCTTTGAGCAGAGTGTGTGTCTGGCTTCAGCCGGGTGGACACGAAGTTCATAGCGCCCGAGGGCGCGCATCGGCGGCAGTGCCGATGTGAAGGATGTTTGACAACGAAATCGATTGGGTAAATACATTACAAGGCCGAGCGGCCACTGAAATTTGTATTCGTACAAGTCAAGTGGTTGTTCGTGTTGAGTGTCTTTAGGAGTGACGTGACTGCTGTTCCAGCAAGTATGGGGCGGCAAGACGTACACCAGGCGAATAACTATGAGTTAATTCCTGCGTGGAGTTAATTCTATGGTCAAGCTACTAAGGGCGCACGGTGGATGCCTTGGCAGAAACAGGCGATGAAGGACGTGGCAAGCTGCGATAAGCTTCGGGGAGCCGCACACAGGCGTTATATCCGGAGATTTCCGAATGGGGAAACCCACATGAGCAAACCTCATGTACGGCCCGCTGAATCCATAGGCGGGCACGAGCGAACTCAGGGAAGTGAACCATCTCAGTACCTGAAGGAAAAGAAAGAAACCTCGATTCCGAAAGTAGTGGCGAGCGAAATCGGAAGAGCCCAAACCCGTGATATTTCGGTATCGCGGGGGTTGTAGGGTCTGCAACAGTAGAGTTACCAATCCGGTAGTTAGTCGAACCCTCTGGAAAGTGGGTCCATAGAGCGTGACAGGCGCGTAGGCGAAAGCTATCCGGACTCGAAGCAGATACCTGAGTAGGGCGGGGCACGTGAAACCCTGCTTGAATCCGCGGAGACCATTCCGCAAGGCTAAATACTCGTTTCTGACCGATAGTGAACCAGTACCGTGAGGGAAAGGTGAAAAGTACCCCTGCGAGGGGAGTGAAAAGTACCTGAAACCGTGTGCCTACAAGCAGTGGGAGGACTATGCCCGCAAGGGAATGTCTGACCGCGTGCCTATTGCATAATGAGCCGGCTAGTTATTCTTGTCAGCAAGGTTAAGCGTAAGCGAGCCG
>DAHWKP010000143.1:0-2990 GCA_027343585.1 Acidobacteriaceae bacterium | reverse complement strand
AGCGCTGGCGGTTGGCCGAGCCGATCAGGCACCGCTCCGACCAGGCGACGGTTTCCGCATCGGGAATGCCCGCCTGGCAGCGCACGGCAAGAATCAGGCGGCGCGTCGCCCACTCAGGCTCAAAGGTCAGCGAGAAGATGCCATCAGCAAAGCTGAAGGGAATGCCCACGTAATTTTCAGGAATGCCCTCGCGCAAAATGGCGTTGATGTACTGATCGACTGCAGCGAAGCTCTCCAGCAAATGCTTGTGGTCGTAAGGTGGAAAGACCGGCGGGATCATCGACGCGCCTAGGCCGGCAACGTGACCGGCCAGCGCGCAATACTCCACGAAGAGCACGTAGGGATTGGTGCGTCCGGTGGCCAGCAACGCTTCAAATGCGGGCAGACCTGCGGTCAGGCTGCGGATGCGCATCACCTGCTGCGCCTCCATCTGCCTGCGTCCGCTGGCGGTGAGCGTTCGAATCTGTTCGTTCAAATAAATGGCGCGCTCTCTCATGCGGCGCACGGTGGTGGCGCAGAGGCGCGTCAATGGCGAGTCCAACGCCACTTCGCCGGTGGGAGGAACATAATCGTCCTGCGCCCAGACCTCGCGGCGGTAGACCACCCGCGCCAAGGGAACACTGGCAAAGCGTGTGGCGACCGGCTCCGGCCCAGCGTGCAGACCCAAGCGCGGCAGCAGGCGCGGAATCACGCTGGTGTCGGTCTCGTCTGCATCGGCAGCGGGCAGCTCGCCGCTGGAAACATAGCGCGAAGCCTCCCCGCTGGCCTGCCCGCTTTGCAGCGCAGGCACGGTCAGGTAAACCGGCGTCTCCTGGCGCTTGGCCTCATCGGGCAATGTGCCTAGATCCAACTCCAACGGAGTGCCGGAACCCGCGTCGTAATGCACAGCCAATCCGTCGGGGAAAACCACTTCCACTTCCAGCACGCGGAAGATGCCGCGCAGCAGCTGCACCTCATCCACCTTGAGCGAGCGCAGGCCCCAGCTAAACGGCACAGCGGCCAGCGTGTGGTATTGCGTCAGGCTCTCTTGGCGCAGCGTGAGCTGCTCAAAGTGCTGCGGCTGCAGCAGCATGCCCTCATACCACTCGATCCGGTCTGGAACATCATGCAAATGGGGACGCACTCGGAACCCTCTCCCGTGGCTGGCGCCCTGCGGCGCGGTTACTTCGCTGGGCCAAGCTCAAAATCCTTGGCCGCAAATTGAATGACCAGCTTGCCTCCATGCGGCAGCAGCGCGCGATGGTCGCCCTTGGTCGCGTAGTTGGCAAAGAGCACCACGCCATCGGCAACAGCCGTGCCCCGCACCACGACGGAGCCAACCTTCTGGCCCGGCACCCACTGCCACGACACCGTTTGCAGCTTGCCGGGAGCCGTGCGCTCCATATCCGTGCGCTTGGCAAACCAATCCTTGGCCGACATGCCCGTCAGCTGCTTCAGCAGCTTGGCGTCATGCACCATCACCACATCCACATCAATGGGCCAATTGTTGTTGGCCATGGGTGCCACCTGCACCATCATCGTGAGGCTGCCCTTCATGTGCAGCACCGAGCGCACCGAACGCAGTGCCCCACAGCCGGTCGGCACGCCACACAGCGCGCCCGCCAAAACCGTCGCGAGCAGGACGCGAATTCTGCGGGTGTACAACATAGATACGAAGATGCCGCAGCGTGAAGATTACCGTTGCCGGATTGTTTTGTCAATTTTTTCTATGGCTTACACCGTGCAAGCTCCAGTACTCTCTCAATACCGCCTGCCTGTGCAAAATTCAGCCTTTCCGCAGCGCCGCTTTCGCGGATTCCCTACCGGGCGTAGGATGAGGGCAAACGGAAACCATCCCCCATGTTGGCCTCCATGTCGACGTCCTTGTTTGCCCAATTCGCATTTGCACTGCCCATTTTGCATGCGCTGTTGGCCATGGACTTGGCCCTGCTGGTGGTCACTGTGGCCGTCGCGTTGCGCCTGCTGTCGCGCGTGCGCATCGTGCCCAAGACAGAAGAAGATTCCGACGAGGAATACGAGCCGTACACGCGCCCCAGCTTCACGCTGATTCCCTCGACACCTGCACAACCGCACGTGCAGGAGACAGAACCACCGCCCATGCCGTTGCCAGCAGCACCGCTCGAACCCATCCAGCCTCCACGAATGGAGTTCGCTTCCCCGGTACAGTTTATGGAAACGGAAACCTTGGACGGCATCGTGGCCGATCCCATCGACGGCGCTGCCTTCCTTGCAGGCGAGACGGTACTCGTCTGCCGCTGTGGCACGGGCTATCACCAAGAAACGGGAGTCTGGCTGCGCGAGCATCTCGCGGGCAAATGCGTGCACTGCGGTGCGGTCAACACCTTGCAGCCACGCACGATCGAACCGCGCACGTAAACCCGTTCAGAAATTTTCCTTCGTTCTATAGGGGCATACAATTCATCCCATTCCCACGATAGGCTCCATCCCACCATTCCACTAGGAGTCATTCATTCGCTGCAAAATTCACGGGATACTGCAACAGATTCCTATTCGCTTGCCGAGGCGATGTCCTTCACCTCCAGCTTATCCAAACTGATCGTCGCATTCTCTCGCAGCAATAAAAACCAAATCACGGGCACCAATTTCATGCCAAATGGCTACCAATACGACACTGCGGGCAACGTCACCAACGATGGCGTGAACACGTATCTCTATGATGCTGAGGGGCGCATGTGCGCGGCGCAGAGTAAGTCCATCTCCGGCGGCGTGGCGATGGTGGAGTATATTTATGACGCGGAGGGCCATCGCGTGGCTCAGGGAACCATTCCACCAGTAGCTCCGGGACAACTACTTTCCTGCAACCTGTCGACCAACGACTTACTGGCCGGGTGCCCCATTCAAGCCGCACTTGGCTTGAGTGGGGATGGAGACGCCGCGCTCCGCGGTGAGCGAGTGCGTACGGAGACCGATGGCAACGGCAACTGGCAGCACACCAACGTCTACGCGGGCAGCGAGTTACTGGCGACTTA
>DAHWKP010000114.1:0-5413 GCA_027343585.1 Acidobacteriaceae bacterium | reverse complement strand
TTGGCCACAGCGGCCAGATACGCAGCCTGCGCCGGAGTCCACGCAAAGCCTGCCGGAGCCGAGCCTGTGCCCAGCGCAGCGGCCAGAGCGGCGGCAAAGCCTTCCACCTGCGAAGCGCGCAGCGCGAGGCGATGCTCCGCCTTAAAGCCGGTCGTCGTCGGCACGCTTTCGACCACGTACAGACGGTTCATCTCCACGCCCGGCTCCAACTTGCGGCGCTTGGCGTAATCGGCGGCCAGCTTCAAAAAGCCCGGCTGGGCCAGACCCGAGAGGAAGTCCGCATCGAGGGAGAGAATCACATCGGCGGCGTCGAGCTTGTACTGCGCATCCAGATATTCACCAAAGGCAGCCTTCGAGGCAGCACGGGCCGAGTCGCGATTGACCGACTCATACTGCACCCACTTGGCCTTGGGGAAATCCGCCTGCGCCTGCTTCCACTGCGCAGCCAGCGTGGGAGAAACCACGGTGCCGCTCAGGAAGTAGAGACCTTCGCCACCGGTGGCGCGTTTGGCCTCCAGCATGGCGCGAAAATCCGCTTGGAAATTGGCATACTGGCGGGTCTCGCCGCGATACAACACGCGCTGCGAGCGGTCCGGATCATACAGGCCGAGCAGCGTGCCCTGCGTGTAGGCATCCGTCGTGCCATGGTTCATCGGATGCTCTGGATTGCCATCCACCTTGATCGGGCGATAGGCCTCGCTTTTAACCAGCAGCGGCACCGCGCCCATGGGAAAGGGATGCGCCGTGGCAAAGTAAACCGGACGGCCCAGCACCAAATCCTCAGGCTGTTTCACGTAGGGATAGATCGGCTCCTCGGGCTGCTTGGCGCAACCAGTCAAACCAGCCAAGGCCATCGACGCGCCCATCAGCTTCATAAAGCCGCGGCGGCTGACGGGATCAATCCATTCAGAGGCGTGCTGCGGAAACTCCCGCTGCAGGGCCTGCTCAAACTCCGGCGTGTCGGCCAGCTCATCGACCGTGCGCCAATACTGCTTGCCGCGCAAGCCCGTCAAGCGCTCCCGCGCGTCCTGCAAACTCTGCACGGCTCCCGCCTGCTCCGCCGCAACCGCTGTGCTTCCGGTTTCCTTGGCCATCGTAGAATCCTGCGCCTCAAACATGGTGTTCTGTTCGCCCTCCGTCTCTGTCTCTGTCCGCGTACTGCCGCCTATCGGTGGCAGGTGTCGCAACTGGTCAACTCTCGCGGAGTGCGAATGTGATACTGCATGACCAAGTACTTGCCGAGAGCCTCTTGGTCTGTAAATTTGGTGTAATGCAGCGCTGCGGGAATGGCAGCACCTGTGGAGGCCGCCGTTTGCGCGTGACCGGCCAACGAGGGAATCTCCAAGGCAGCCACTTGCGCGCCCGCCGATTCTGGATCGCGCAGCGTACAATCCACGGTCTGCGCCGTCGGCACGCCCGGCTGATCCTGGGCTGCGCACCAAACGGGATTCAGGCTGCTCGGCCCCTGCCAAGCCATTTGATAAATCTGTGAGGTGGGCCGCAGATTTTTTGCTGGATTGCGATGACAGTTCAGGCACCACTCCATCTGTAGCGTGTTTTCCTGGTACATCAGCGGCATCTCATCCACGCGGCCATGGCAGCTGGAACAGCCAATGCCCTTGTTGACGTGGATGGAGTGATCAAAGTACACAAAGTCCGGCAAGTCATGCACCTTGGTCCAAACCACCGACTGGCCGGTCGCCCAGCTATTGCGGATCGGGGCCAGCAGATCGGCGTTTGTCCAAATCTGCGCGTGGCAATTGATGCAGGTCTTGGTCGGCGGAATGCCTGCGTAGCCCGACTTCTCAACAGAAGTGTGGCAATACTGGCACTGCAAGCCGAGGCCTTGCACGTGGTGCTTGTGGCTAAAGGGAACCGGCTGGTCTGCGCGCTGCCCTTGGCGCGTCACCCAGGGGGAGCGCTGCAGGTAGTTCAGGGCCACGCCCAAGGAAATAACAATGATGCCGGAAAGAACCAGACTGATTCTGGCCAGGGAGTTGGAGCTGCGGTCAAAAATCTGCGCCATGAAAGTGAAGTCCTGCTTCATTCGCATGGCATCGTGGCCATGGCTTTGTTCGTTTCACTCACACAAAAGGTGTGTTGTAGGCCACGCGAGCGACTCCAAACACCCTGTGCAACTTTTTTCGCTGTCGAACATCTAAGTATAGCAGCAGACGCGCAGCCTGCAAACCCTTGCAGCATATTTCGCGCAACTGTCTGCACGAAATTCGATTGCATAAACAAAATACAGCACGCATCACACACGCGTAAAGCCTGCGCCGCAACAAGGGTGATGGAAATCACATCGCGCGCAATCGTTTCGGGAATTTTTTTATTTGTGTGCGCACACACTCCACGCAGACACCGACCATCTAAAAACAAGAACACTTGCCGCAGCCATCTTTGCGCATTTCCGCGCCGTGTATAGACTGGGAGCACAATGGCTGCCCGCTCCCGCTCCGTGCCGTATGATGCCGCGCTGGCCTGCCGCACGCTGGCTGCGCAAGACGCCAAGCTGGCGCGCTTGATGGAACGCGCCGGGCCGTTCACGCTACGGCTGAAGCCCACGGCCTCGCCCTTGGAAGCGCTGCTGGAAGCAATCGTGCATCAACAACTCAATGGCCGGGCTGCGCAGACCATCCACGGGCGCGTGCTGGCGCTTTTTGGCGATGCGCATCCCACGTCCGAGGCGCTGCTGCGCCTGCCCGATGCGCCCCTGCGCGCCGCCGGACTCTCGGCCAACAAGCTGGCTGCGCTGCGCGATTTGGGAGAAAAGGCTCAAAGCGGCGTGGTGCCCACACTCGCGCACTTGCGCAAATTGGACGATACAGCGATTGTGGAGCAGCTGACGCGCGTGCGCGGCATCGGCGTTTGGACGGTGGAGATGCTGCTGCTCTTTCGCCTGGGCCGGCCCAATGTTTTACCCGTGGGCGACTACGGCATACGCAAAGGCTTTGCGCTCACCTTTCTTGGCCTGGATCCGGGCGCGCGCATGCAGCCTGCCGATCTGCCCGCAGCCGAGGTGATTCGCAAGCGGGCCGCGCGCTGGCAACCCTGGTGCAGCGTGGCCAGTTGGTATCTGTGGCGGGCCTGCGATTTGGCCGCTCAAGCTGCGGCTCCGCCGACAAAGCCCGCGAAAAAACAAGCCGCGACCGCGGCCCAGCGCACCAAAAAACGGAAGAGTTGACCATGCCACACAAGCCGCTCTACATCTGCATCCACGGCCACTTTTACCAGCCGCCCCGGGAGAATCCCTGGCTGGAGGCGATCGAGGTGCAGGACTCTGCCGCCCCCTATCACGACTGGAACGACCGCATCACCGCCGAGTGCTACGCGCCCAATGGCGCAGCCCGCATTTTGAATGACGAAAACAAAATCATCCGCATCGTCAACAACTATGCGCGCATCAGTTTCAACTTTGGCCCCACGCTGCTCAGTTGGCTGCAAGAAAATGCTGGCCGCACCTATCAGAGGATTTTGGACGCCGACGCCGCCAGCCGCGTGCGATATGGCGGCCATGGCTCGGCGTTGGCGCAGGTCTACAACCACATGATTCTGCCGCTGGCCACCACGCGCGACCGCATCACGCAAATCCGCTGGGGCATCGCGGACTTTGAGCACCGCTTTGGCCGCAAGCCGGAAGGCATGTGGCTGGCCGAAACCGCCGTCGACCTGGAAAGCCTGGACCTGCTGGCCCAGCACGGGATTCGCTTCACGATTCTGGCGCCCAACCAGTGCGCGCGCATTCGTCTCGCCACAGAGAGCACGCCCGGACAAATCCCACCTGCGCAAGAAAAATCCGGGGCAGCCGCAAGCGAAACCGCTGCCGAATCCAAGTGGATGGAAACCGCAAACGCCTCCGTGCCCCCCACGCAGCCATATCTTGTGCGCCTGCGCGAGGGCCGCAGCATCGCCGTCTTTTTCTACGATGGCTTCATTGCACGCGCCGTGGCCTTTGAAGGCATTCTGAACAACGGCAAAGATTTTGCGGAGCGCCTGCTCGCCGGAGCCAACGAGCAGGACACGGAAGCGCAGATCGTACACATTGCCACCGATGGCGAAAGCTATGGCCACCACCATAAGTATGGCGAGATGGCGCTGGCTTACGCGCTGGATTACCTGGAGCAAAACAAGAAGGTGCGCCTCACCAACTACGGGGAGTTCCTCGAAAAATTTCCGCCTGCATGGGAGGCCGAAATTCACGAGAACACCTCGTGGAGTTGCGCACATGGCATTGAACGTTGGCGCTCCGACTGCGGCTGCAATGGCGGCCACCCGGGCTGGAATCAAAAATGGCGAGCGCCTTTGCGCGCGACGCTGGACTGGCTGCGCGACGCCATCGCACCGCTGGCTGAGGAAGCCGCTGCGCCGCTGCTGCATCACCTTTGGGCCGCGCGTGATGGTTACATCGCCGTGTTGCTGGATCGTTCCCCGCAAAACATGGAGCGTTTTTTCGCTCAGCACGCCACGCACCCGCTCAACGCGACGGAACGCACACGCGCCATCAAGCTGCTGGAGATGCAGCGCCACGCCCTGCTGATGTACACCAGTTGCGGCTGGTTCTTTGACGACATCTCCGGCATTGAAACCGTACAGGTGCTGGCCTATGCCGGGCGCGTGCTGCAACTGGCTGCCGAAATCTTTGGGGATGCGGGCGCTGCGTTGGAGCCGGAGTTTGTGCAGCGCATCGCCGCTGCCAAAAGCAATGTGCCTGAACAGAAAAACGGCGCTGCGCTCTATCAACGCCATGTGCGCGGCCAACGTCTGGGCCTGGAGCAAGTCGGCGCGCACTACGCCATCCGCTCCAGCTTTGAGGCCTATCCCGACGAGGGTCACCTCTTCTGCTTTGACGTGCGCCGCACAGCGCTGGAGGTCTTCAGCACCGGGCGCGGGCGCATCGTGCTCGGCCAAGCGGAGATTCGCTCGCGCATTACAGAGGAATGCGAGCCAGTGGACTTTGCCGTGCTCCACCTGGGCGACCACAATCTATCTGCCGCTGTGCGCCGCTCCAATGGTTCCAATGGCAAGGAGCGCGCGAAGAGCCTACCCTTCCCAGCCTTTGTGGATGAGGTGCGCGCCGCGGTGGGCCGCGCACAACTGCCGGAGGTGATCCGCCTTTTTGATCGCTATTTCGGCTCCACAGCCTACTCGCTCACTTCGCTCTTCCGCGATGAGCAGCGCAACATTCTGCAACGCATCTTGGACTCCACGCTCGGCGAGATGGAAGGCCACCTACGTTCCGTCTACGAAGATCACACCTCGTTGCTGCACTTCTTGAGCCAGAGCGGAATGCCGCGTCCGCAAGCCTTGATGCTGGCCGCGGAGTTTGTGCTGAATGAAGATTTGCGACAGACCTTGCAAGGCGAGCCGCTCGATGAAGTGCGCCTGCGCGAGCTGCTCGAACAAGCCAAGG
>DAHWKP010000010.1:0-2382 GCA_027343585.1 Acidobacteriaceae bacterium | reverse complement strand
GTGCCCATCTCAAAAAGGCGCACGCTCTCCACGCCATGATTCAAGTTGTGCGCCAGCATGGCCAGCATGCCCGGCAGCAGCGATGGACGCAGATGCCCAGCCTCTTCGCTCAGCGGATTTTCCAGCGGGATCGAACCTGCGCCTGCTGCGGCGAAGCGCTCTGCATCCGCCGCCGAACAAAATGTGCTGGCAATCGCCTCCGTGTATCCAGCAGCGAGCAGCCTGCCGCGAACAGTTCGTTCGTGCGCCGCTGTTGGCAGCTCCACCACGGAACCCGCAAAGGCAGGCAGCGTATTCGCAAATCGGTTGTAGCCGTGCAGCCGCGCAATCTCTTCGATCAAATCAATGTCGCGCTCCACATCCAGCCGCCAACTGGGCAGATGCACTTGCTGCGTGCTGCCATTCTGCGCAGGTTCCACGCGGCAGCCCAGCGCCGTCAGGTAGCGTGTGACCGTCGCCGCGTCGAGCGGATGCTCTTCTACCGTGCGGCCCAAAATGCGCGTCACGTCGGCCAGCGCCAGCGTGACTGCCGGGCGCAGCGTGGTGCGCGCTGCCTGCGCCGGCACAATCACGTCGACCAGATCGCCTTCCAAATGCCCGCCTGCGGCCAGAATCAACCGGCAGACCATGGCCGCAGCCACAGGAGGCGCAGCAAAATCTGCACCACGCTCAAAACGATGTGAAGCGTCCGTGTGCAAACCGTGCCGCCGTGACGAACGGCGCACGCTAGCTGGATCAAACCACGCCGCTTCGACGAGAATGTTCTTCGTCTCCGGCGTAATCATCGTCTCCCAGCCGCCCATGACGCCCGCCAGGGCCAGCGCCTTGCGCTCATCGGCCACCACCAAGTCGTCAGCCACCAGCGTGCGCTCGGTGCCATCCAGCAGCCGCAGCCGCTCGCCATCGCGCGCGCGGCGCACCACGATGCCGCCTTCAATCTTGTCCAGATCAAATGCGTGTGTGGGATGGCCCATAGCCAGCAGTGTGTAGTTGGTCGCGTCCACAGCGTTGCTGATCGGCTTCTGTTCGAGCAGCGCAAAGCGCTGCGCCACCTCCGCCGTAGCCGGAGCGATGGTCACCCCGCGCAGCACGCGGGCAACAAAGCGTCCACAAAGATCGGGCGCGTCAATTCCAATGGGAATTGACTGCTGCGCAGGCTGGGCCTGCGGCAGCGCTACATCGAGCGGCGTCAGCGGCAGGTTGTAAATCGCCGCAGCCTCGCGCGCGATGCCGTAGTGATTCATCGCATCCACGCGGTTGGTGGTGATGTCCATGTCGAAGAGCGAGCCATTGCCCGCTCCCAGATCAAAGACACCTTCGACGGCGATGCCGCGCAGCGTCAAATCATCGGCGAGCTGCCGGTCACTGACGTTGAGCGCGGGCAGATACGCACGCAGCCATTGCGAAAGAATCTTCACGCGAATTGCTCCAAAAAGCGCACATCGCCGGAGTACAAAAGGCTGATGTCGCCGATGCCGTAGCGCATCATGGCGATGCGGTCGATGCCCATGCCAAAGGCGAAGCCAGAGATTTTCTTCGGATCGTAGGCCGGTTGCTTTTCCCGCACGAAACCAAAGACCGCCGGATCCACCATGCCGCAACCCAACAGCTCAATCCAGCCGGAGTGCTTGCACTTGCGGCAGCCTTTGCCCCCGCAGAAGATGCAGCTAATCTGCACGTCGGCGCTGGGTTCGGTGAAGGGAAAAAATGAGGGGAAAAAGCGCGTCTTCACGCTGGAGCCAAAGAGTTCCTTCATCGCGTGGTCCAACGTGCCCTTCAAATCGCTGAAGGTGATGTTCGCATCCACGCACAGTCCCTCCACCTGATGAAAGATGGGCGAGTGGGTCGCGTCGGCGGCATCATTGCGATGCACCTTGCCGGGAATCACGATGCGCAGCGGCGGCGGTTGCTGCTCCATGGTGCGAATCTGCACGGGCGAGGTGTGCGTGCGCAGCAACAAGCGCTCCCGCAGCGGCTTCTTGTTCTGAGCCGCAACGACGAGCGTGTCTTGCGTGTCGCGCGCCGGATGATTCGGCGGGAAATTCAGGCTCTCAAAGTTGTAGTAATCGGTCTCCACCTCCGGGCCAACGCCCACCGAGTAGCCCATGCGCTCGAAGATGCCAACAACTTCGTGGAGCGTCTTGACCAGCGGATGCTCCGCGCCAGTGCTGGGGCGCGTGCCGGGCAGCGTGATGTCAATGGAGTCGGACGGCGACGCAGCGGGCGCGGTGCCAGAACCCATCTCCAGCGCCTGCTCAATCTGTTCTTTGAGTTGATTGAATCGTTGCCCGATGGCCTTCTTGGCATCCGCGGGCGCAGTCTTCAGCCAAGTTTCGCTCAGCGTTTTCAGGCGTCCCTGCTTACGCCCCAGCCACTCCAGGC
>DAHWKP010000064.1:0-2240 GCA_027343585.1 Acidobacteriaceae bacterium | reverse complement strand
GACGATGATGTTTGGCGTCGGCGAGAGTTTTGAGCAGCGCATCAACCACTTCGAACAGGTGCGGCAACTGCAAGAGGAGACCGGCGGATTTACAGCCTTTATCCCGTGGAGTTTTCAGCCGAAGAACACGGCGCTCGGCGGACGCGGTTGGGAAGAGGCCACCTCGGTCGAATATCTAAAAGTGTTGGCCATTGCGCGGCTCTACCTGGACAACATTGAAAACGTGCAGGCCAGTTGGGTGACGCAGGGTTTGAAGGTGCTGCAACTGGGGCTGCGCTTCGGCGGCAATGATGTGGGCAGCGTGATGCTGGAGGAGAACGTGGTCAAGGCTGCGGGCACCTCCAATTGCACCACCGAGGAAGAACTGCGCCGCATCATCCGTGACGCTGGCTTCAAACCTGTGCAGCGCGACACACTGTATCGGACGATGTTTTTGAGTTAAGGAATCTCGGAACCAGCCTGCACTGGTTCAGAGTCTCCTTAAGGTGTTTGCGTTCAGGACGCCAAGATCCCTCACCCTCTGCGCAGCCGGCAAAGCGCGCGACAACGCATATTCAGGAGAAGGTGTCTTGCTGCGTTTCTGGATAGTGGTGTTGGGTTTTATCCCAGCGAATGTGGTTACCGGTGAGCAGCGATTGTCCGACCAGGCGAAAGGCGCGTAGCAGCGCGAAAAAGTTGATGACATGCCCCCACGGCGTGCGCGCAATGGAGAGAAAAACCTGCTGGCATCCACTGACGCGGCAGACGGCAATGGCTCGCTGCACAATGCGCCACGCGATAAAAAATATGTTGATGGCCAGCGCAATGCGCAGCTTGCCGCCGGGAGGCAAGAGCATTTCCAGGTCGCCGTGCAATTGCGCAGAGTGCAGGCCGAGCAGATACAGAGCCGCAACCACGGCGAACATTGCATAGCCAAGCAGGTTGAAGATGTAGGTGAGCATGGCTTTGCGGTCGCGCCAGAGCATGTAGCGCATTCCGGCTCCGCTGCGCCAGCCGATGTGTCGCCAGCCCTGAAAGACAATGCCAATCGTCCAGCGTGCCTTTTGCCGCACGGCGGCGCGAAAACTTGAGGGGAAATATTCGCGTGTGGCGATCAGGCGGCTGGAGCGGTTTTGTCCACGCAGATCTGCGTGCAGGTAGCGCAGCAGAATGGAGCGTTTACCCGGCAGGCCGAGCCGAAAGCTGATCTCGTAGTCCTCGGTGAGGCTGAGGATGTTGAAGACAGGCCCGTAGCGAGCCTGGCGATCCAGTGCCTCGCGGCTGAATCCTGTGCCCACTCCGGCGGAGGGCACCATCTTGGTCAAGCGCTCGCGCACCCAGATGTCTTTGGTGTGGTACTCGGCGAACTCGTCGAGATAGGTGCCCGCTGTGAACTGATACCACGGCACGGGCAGAGGCACCACCGGCAGTTGCACCAGATAAAAGCGCGGCACCAGATAGTTCATAAATTTTAGGGCCAACGGATCGACGACATCCTCGGAGTCTTGCAACAGGATGACCTCTGAACGCGGCCCGCCTGCGGCTTCAAAGGTTGCGATGGCGGCCATGATTCCATTGAGGCAATCGGATTTTGTCGTCGGCCCGTCGTGGTCGAGCACCACTTTGTGTACGCGCGCGTCCTGCTGCGCGACGGCATCGACGGCAGCCTGCGTGGCCGGATCATTGGGATAGGTTCCAACAAAGATGGCGTAGTTTTTGTACTGCGATGTGCGCAGCGTGCGCCGGAGCATCTGGCCGATCACCTCATATTCCTGCCAGGCGGGAACGATCATGGCAATGTGTTGCTCCGGCACCAGCTCCAGATCCGCGCGCGTCATTTTGGGCCAGCGGCGCATCAGGCGAAAGGAGAATTTGACGTAGTAGTACAGGTCGAGGAAGAGATCATCCAGCCCGCTCAGGATGAAGGCGACCGCAGTGACGGCGAAGAGCTTGCGCAAAAAATAAAACAACAGAGCCATACGCGCCTTCTAAAACCGGTGGCCAAAGACCAGGTTCACGCGGAAGTCATTGTACGTGGGGCCATACAGATTGGGTTGGCTTGCGGCAGCCACGCCAAAGTAAACGCCGTGCATGTATTCGGTTTCCAGCGTCACGTCCACGCGCTCCTTGGCGGAGCGGATGGCGAAGCCGGGGCCAAACTCACCCAGGTTGTTGTAGAACTCGTGGATGGAGTCTGCCGAAAGGTTGTAGCGGGCGTAGCTGAGAAATTGCAGATCGCCAGCCTTGCCCAGGTAGACGCC
>DAHWKP010000063.1:0-32737 GCA_027343585.1 Acidobacteriaceae bacterium | reverse complement strand
GGTTCGTGGGTGGAGTTTGAGTACGACCAGAAAAATACGCTTTACGTGCGCATTGACCGTAAGCGCAAGTTTTTGGGCACGGTGTTTTTGCGCGCTTTGGGGTTGAACTCCGACGAAGAGATTTTGAAGACCTTCTACACGGTCGATACGATTGCGCTCAAGGGCGGCAAGCTGTTGTGGACGCTCGATGCCAATGCCGACAAGTCGACGCATCTGTTGGGGGCCAAGCCTGCACACGCCGTTACGGTGAAGGGCGAGGAGATTGCGCATTCGGGCCGCAAGGTGACGCCGAGCATTTTGAAGGCGCTGCGCGCAGCCAAGATCAGCGAAGTGGAAGTGGAAGCCAGCGAGTTGGACGGCGCGGTGACGGCTACCGACGTGGTGGATACGACCACGGGCGAGTTGTTGCTGGAGGCCAATCAAGAGCTGACCAAGGAAAAGCTCTCGCAGATTCTGGAGAGCAATGTTGCCTCCATCGAAGTCTTCTTCCCGGAGCGCGACGACGTGGGTGGCATCATCGCCAACACGCTGCGCCGCGACACGGTACACAAGCCGGAAGAGGCGCTGATCGAAATCTATCGCAAGCTGCGTCCGGGCGATCCGCCGACGCTGGACACGGCGACCTCGTTGTTTGAGGGCATGTTCTTTGATCCGCGCAAGTATGATTTTTCGCGCGTGGGTCGTTTGAAGTTCAACATCAAGCTGTACGACCAGCAGGATCACACCTCGCTCGACAAGCGCACGCTGACGCCCGAGGATTTCTACGCGACGATCCGCTACCTGCTCAAGCTGCGCAAGAACATTGGCGTGGTGGACGACATTGATCACTTGGGCAACCGTCGTGTGCGCGCCGTCGGCGAGCTGATGGAGAATCAGTTCCGCATCGGTTTGGTGCGCATGGAACGCGCCATAAAGGAAAAGATGAGCGTGTATCCGGACATGTCGACGGCCATGCCGCACGATCTGATCAACGCCAAGCCGGTAATGGCCGCCATCCGCGAATTCTTTGGCAGCAGTCAGCTTTCGCAGTTCATGGATCAGACGAATCCGCTCTCAGAGGTGACGCATAAGCGGCGTCTATCCGCACTGGGGCCGGGCGGTTTGAGCCGCGAGCGCGCCGGGTTTGAAGTTCGCGACGTACATCCAACCCACTATGGCCGCATCTGTCCGATTGAGACGCCGGAAGGTCCGAATATTGGTCTGATCTCTTCGCTCTCTTGCTTTGCGCGGATTAATGAGTATGGCTTTATCGAGTCGCCCTACCGGCGTGTGCGTGATGCGCGCGTGCTGGATTATGTCCAGGTGACCAACGCCGGCGACAGCGGTTTGCGCGTGGGCGATCACTTGGAAAAAGAAGAGGCCCGCAAGCGCAACGCGCAACTGGTGAAGGACAAGAAGCGTCCGATGGAGTTGATTCCGTTCAGCTTCTATCTGTCGGCTTGGGAAGAGGACAAGTACACCATCGCGCAGGCCAATGTGGAGTTGGATGAGAATTTGAACATCGTCCACGATCTGGTGAATGCGCGTCGCCAGGGCAACTTTGTCTTAATCAATCGCAATGAAGTGGACTACGTCGACGTCAGCCCGAAGCAGTTGGTTTCGGTGGCGGCCTCGCTGGTTCCGTTCTTGGAGCATGACGACGCCAACCGCGCGCTGATGGGCGCCAACATGCAGCGCCAGTCGGTGCCGCTGTTGGTTTCCGAAGCTCCGCTGGTGGGCACGGGCATGGAGGGCGTAACGGCCCGCGACTCCGGCGCAGTGATTTTGGCCCGGCGCAACGGCATCGTGGACTCGGTGGACTCCGGGCGCATTATTGTGCGCGTCGAGGGTGAGCATCATCCCACGCAGCTGTCGCGTGAGGTGGGTTCCGACATTTATCAGCTCATCAAGTTCAAGCGTTCCAACCAGAACACCTGCATCAACCAAAAGCCGATCGTGCGTCAAGGCGAGCGTGTGGTCAAGGGGCAGGTCATTGCCGACGGCCCCTGCACGGAGCAGGGCGAGTTGGGCCTGGGACGCAACGTGCTGGTCTCGTTCATTCCCTGGCGCGGTTACAACTTTGAGGACGCGATTCTCATCAGCGAAAAGCTGGTGCGCGAGGATTACTACACCTCGGTGCACATTGAGGAGTTCGAGATCGAGGCCCGCGACACCAAGCTGGGGCCTGAGGAGATCACGCGCGACATCCCCAACGTTTCCGAGTCGGCACTGCGCGACTTGGACGAGAGTGGCATCATCCGCATTGGCGCCAAGGTGAAGCACAACGACATTCTGGTGGGCAAGGTGACGCCGAAGGGCGAGACCCAGTTGACGCCGGAAGAGAAGTTGCTGCGCGCCATCTTTGGCGAAAAGGCCGGGGACGTGCGCGACGCATCCCTTACCTGCCCTCCGGGCATTGAGGGCACAGTGGTCGATGTGCGCATCTTCTCCCGCAAGGGGCAAGAGAAGGACGCGCGCGCGCAACAGATTGAAGCCGAGCAGGTCGCCAAGCTGGAAAAGAATCTGGAAGACGAGATTCGCATTCTGACCGACGAGCGCCTGAAGCGTTTGGAGAGCATTCTGGGCGGCAAGGAAGTGCAGGCGGATCTGCACGACGAGCGCACCAACAAGCGCTTGCTGGTCAAGGGTGCAATTTTGGATCGCGAGACGATTGAGCTGATCTCCACGCGCAATCTGAAACGCATTCGCTATGCGGACAAGGATCCGCGCGTCAACGAGCAAATTGACGAGATTGAAGAGATGACCTCGCGCCAGATTGATGTGCTGCGCAAGATCACCAACGACAAGATCAGCAAGCTGCAAAAGGGCGATGAACTGGTTCCAGGCGTCATTAAGCAGGTGAAGGTCTACATCGCCATGAAGCGCAAGCTCTCCGTGGGCGACAAAATGGCCGGACGCCACGGCAACAAGGGTGTCATCTCGCGCATTCTGCCCGAGGAAGACATGCCCTATCTGCCGGATGGAACGCCGGTGGAGATTGTGCTGAATCCGCTGGGCGTGCCTTCACGTATGAACGTCGGCCAGATTCTGGAGACGCACTTGGGCTGGGCTGCTCACGAGCTGGGCAAGCAGGTGGCGGAGTTGGTGGAGCGCAATCAGAAGGCGAACGAAGTTCGCAAGCTGATGGAAGAGCGCTTTGGTAAGACGGCACTGCTGCGGCAACTGCTCGACCTGGACGATGCGCAATTGCTGCGTGTTGCTGCAGGCATGGAGCGCGGCATCTGGTTTGGCACGGCGGTTTTTGACGGAGCCAAAGAAGATGAGATCAAGGCGCTGTTGGCGGCGGCGGGTCTGCCGACTTCGGGCAAGACGCTGCTCTACGACGGCATGACGGGCGAGGCATTCGAACAGCCGGCGACGGTGGGCTACATTTACATGCTCAAACTCTCGCACTTGGTGGATGACAAGATTCACGCCCGCTCGATTGGCCCGTACTCGCTGATTACGCAGCAGCCGCTGGGCGGCAAGGCGCAATTCGGCGGCCAGCGCTTCGGTGAAATGGAAGTCTGGGCGCTGGAAGCCTACGGCGCAGCCTACATTTTGCAGGAACTGCTGACGGCCAAGTCGGATGATGTTTACGGACGCACGCGCATTTACGAAGCCATTGTGAAGGGTGAGGCGGCCATAGAACCCGGCGTGCCGGAGTCCTTTAACGTGCTGGTGCGCGAGTTGCAGGCCTTGTGTCTGGATGTGGAGCTGGTCAAGCTCGGCACAGAGACCAAACTGCCCGCGCCCACGATTGCAGCCGCGGATTAACGCCGCGCACTGATGGAAATTGCGGCTGCCCGCCCACATGAGCCAACGCGCTCCCGGGACGGGCAGGCAGCCGAAGAGCCACCGCCCCGGGAACGCGATTGCCGCTTCCACCGCAAGAGAAAAACGGTTGGAAGCGCAGTCCAATGGAGGTAGTCTTGTTCCGCTCCAATCCGTTTGAACTGAGCAATCCGATTACAGACTTCGACGCGATCCGTATTTGCCTGGCATCGCCGGAGAAGATTCGCAGTTGGTCGCACGGCGAGGTCACCAAGCCGGAGACGATCAATTACCGCACCTTCAAGCCAGAGCGCGACGGATTGTTCTGCGCGCGCATCTTTGGCCCGGTCACGGACTGGGAGTGCCTCTGCGGCAAGTACAAGCGCATGAAGCACCGCGGCGTCATCTGCGACAAGTGCGGCGTGGAAGTCACGTTGTCGCGCGTGCGCCGTGAGCGCATGGGCCACATCGAGTTGGCCTCACCCTGCTCGCACGTTTGGTTCTTCAAGGGCCTGCCGTCGCGCATTGGTCACTTGTTGGATATTTCGCTGCGCGATTTGGAAAGCGTGCTCTACTTCGAGAGCTATGTGGTCGTTGATCCGGGCGATGCGCCGGGTGTGCGTGAGCGCGAGATCATCAAGGACGAGGTGCGCTTCCGCGAACTCGATCAGCAGTACCGGCCCACGGGCTTCAAGGCCATGATGGGTGCCGAAGCGATCAAGGAATTGCTCAAGCACATCAATGTGGACGAACTCTCCGTGGAGCTGCGTGAGCGCATGAACCTGGAGACCAGCCTGCAGAAGCGCTTGAAGTTTGCCAAGCGCCTGAAGGTGGTGGAGGCATTCCGCAAGTCGGGCAACAAACCCTATTGGATGATTCTCGACGTGATTCCGGTGATTCCGCCCGAGCTGCGTCCGTTGGTGCCGCTGGATGGTGGACGCTTTGCCACATCAGATTTGAACGACCTGTACCGTCGCGTTATCAATCGCAACAGCCGTTTGAAGAAGCTGATGGACCTGCACGCGCCGGATGTGATTGTGCGCAACGAAAAGCGCATGTTGCAGGAGTCTGTGGATGCGCTCTTTGACAACGGACGCCGTGGCCGCGTGCTGCGCGGAGCCAACAACCGTCCGCTCAAGTCGCTCTCCGACACGCTGAAGGGCAAGCAGGGCCGTTTCCGCCAGAACCTGCTGGGCAAGCGCGTGGATTACTCTGGGCGTTCGGTCATCGTGGTCGGCCCGGATTTGAAATTGCACCAGTGTGGTCTGCCGAAGAAGATGGCGCTGGAGCTCTTCAAGCCATTTATCTATCACCGGCTGGAACAGACCGGCCACTGCACTACCATCAAGCAAGCCAAGGAGATGGTGGAGCTGCAGGAGCCGATCGTTTGGGACATTCTCGAAGAAGTCATCAAGGATCATCCGGTGCTGCTGAATCGCGCACCTACGCTGCACCGCTTGGGCATTCAGGCCTTTGAGCCGGTGTTGGTGGAAGGCAAGGCGATTCAGATTCACCCACTGGTCTGCACCGCCTTCAACGCCGACTTTGACGGCGATCAGATGGCCGTGCATATTCCGCTCTCGCCCGAGGCACAGGTGGAAGCCAGTGTGTTGATGCTGGCATCACACAACATTTTGTCGCCCGCATCGGGCCACCCGATCACCGTGCCCACACAGGATATGGTGCTCGGCCTCTACTACCTGACCAAGGCCAAGGTAAATGGCAAAGGTGAGGGCCGCGTCTTTGCCAACACGGAAGAAGTGTTGATGGCGCTGGAGGCCAAAGAGGTGGAGACGCAGACGCCGATCCGCTTGCGCTACAGCGGTCCGGTGTTGGACATGACTGCGGCCTACGACGATCAGGATCTGACGCATACCGAGGTCGTGCAGTACGACAAGCAGTTCATCAACACGACGGTGGGCCGCGCAATTTTGAACGACGCGCTGCCCGAGCAGATGCCCTACGTCAACGGTCTGTTGAAGAAAAAGGGCATGGGTCAGCTGGTCAACTATTGCTATCTGAATCTGGGTCTGGAGACCACGGTGCAGATGCTGGACCACATCAAGGAGTTGGGCTTCCAGTTCGCCACGCGCAGCGGTCTATCCGTTGGCTTGGATGACATGGTGATCCCGGAGACCAAGTACGGCGTGGTCAGCGAAGCCGAAAAGCAGGTGATCGCTGTGCAGCAGCAATATTTGGACGGCGCAATCACCAACGGCGAGCGCAACAACAAGGTGATTCAAATCTGGTCGTCGGTCACCGAGCGCGTTGCGGATGAAATGTTCAACAACATGAAGTCTGCCGACAAGGCGGGCGCGATGAATCCGATCTACATCATGGCCGACTCTGGCGCGCGTGGATCGAAGCAACAGATTCGTCAGCTCTCTGGCATGCGCGGCTTGATGGCCAAGCCTTCGGGCGAAATCATCGAAACCCCCATCACGGCCAACTTCCGTGAAGGCTTGACGGTGTTGCAGTACTTCATTTCCACGCACGGCGCGCGCAAGGGTTTGGCAGATACGGCATTGAAGACCGCCGACTCCGGCTACCTGACCCGCCGTTTGGTGGACGTGGCGCAGGACGTAATCGTAGGCGAGCACAATTGCGGCACGGTGGAAGGCATTTACGTGACGCCGATCATCGAGTCTGGCGAGATCATTGAGCCGTTGCGCGACCGCATCGTGGGCCGCGTATCGCTGGAAAAGATCAAGGACTTCGAAGGCAACATCATCGTCGACGTCAATCAGGAGATCAGCGAAGACGCCGCAAGCGCAATTCAGGCTGCGGGCGTTGAGCGCGTCAAGATTCGCTCGGTGCTCACCTGCGAATCCCGGCGCGGCGTTTGCATGCTCTGCTACGGACGCAACCTCGGCTCTGGCCGCTTGGTGGAGATGGGCGAGGCCGTTGGTGTAATTGCGGCGCAGTCCATCGGTGAGCCGGGAACGCAGTTGACCATGCGCACCTTCCACATTGGTGGAACGGCATCGCGTGTTTCTGACCAGTCGCGGTTGGAGGCCAAAAATGCGGGTACGGTGCGCTTCATTAATCTGGCCAGCGTGCGCTCCAAGCAGGGCGATCTGGTGGCGATGAACCGCTCCGGCGCTGTGGTCATCCTGGATGATCGCGGACGCGAAAAGGAACGCTACGCGATTGTTTATGGCGCCAAGCTGAAGGTCGAAGAGGGCCAGCAGGTTGAACAGGGCCAAGTGCTCGGCGAGTGGGACCCGTACACCTTCGCTATTCTCACGGAAATTGGCGGCACGGTGCAGTTTAAGGATCTGCATGAAGGCACCACACTGCAGGAAGAGGTGGATGAAGTCACCGGCCTGTCCCGTTTGGTGGTTGCGGACTCGTCCGATGAAAAGCGGCAGCCGACGATCATCATCAAGGGAGCCAAGGGCAACAAGCGGTATTTGATGCCCAGCCGCGCCCACTTGATGATTCAAGATGGCGACGAGGTCTTCCCCGGCGACATTCTGGCCAAGATTCCGCGCGAGACGACACGCACCAAGGACATCACCGGCGGTTTGCCGCGTGTGGTGGAGCTGTTCGAGGCGCGCAAGCCGCACGAGACGGCCATCATCAGCGAAATCGACGGCGTTATTCGCTTTGGCGAAGTCTCCAAGGGGCAGCGCAAAATTTATGTGACCGCCGACAATGGTGAGGAGAAGGAATACTCCGTTCCGCGCGGCGTACACATCAACGTGCAAGAGGGCGAGCGTCTGCGCGCCGGCGAGCCGCTGATGGATGGTCCACTGAATCCGCATGACATCCTGGCCGTGTTGGGCGAAAAGGAATTGCAAGCCTACATGGTCAATGAGATTCAGGAAGTCTACCGGTTGCAGGGCGTGGCCATCTCGGACAAACACATTGAGGTGATCGTGCGCCAGATGCTGCGCTGGGTCAAGATCGAAGAGGCTGGCGACACCAGCTTCCTGTTGGAGCAGCAGGTGGACAAGTTCCGCTTCCGCGAGGAAAACGATCGTGCCATCGCCAATGGGGGTCGTCCGGCAACGGCGCGTCCGTTGCTGCTGGGCATCACCAAGGCGTCGCTGTCCACAGACTCCTTCATCTCTGCCGCTTCGTTCCAAGAGACGACGCGCGTGCTCACCGAGGCCTCCATCAACGGAGCGGTGGATCACCTGCGCGGACTCAAGGAAAACGTTATCGTGGGTCGCTTGATCCCCGCGGGCACGGGCATGGATTACTACCGCAACGTACAGCTCTCGCAAGATCTGGAAGATGCGGCCACGCGCGTGCAACAGGAAGTGACGGAGGCCATTGAAGCCGCTGAGCGCGAGTTGGAGTTGATGCGTCAAGAGGGCGAAGCCGAGGAAATGGCCGCAGAGTAAGCCGTGCGGACTGTCAGGCAACCAACAGGGGCGGGCCTTCGGGTTCGCCCTTGTACGTTGTGGAGGGATGCAAATGCGAGGCAAAAATCGCTTGCGGGCGGTGTTGGGGATTTTTCTGGTGTGCGGCGTACTGGCTGCGGTGCCGCTCATGCAGGCGCAAATGCGCCCGACGATGATCTACTCTGATACCGCTGACGCACCTGCGGAGATTCGCGCGGCCATCGCGCAGGCTGCGCGCGAGCATAAGCGTGTGCTGCTGGACTTTGGCGGCAACTGGTGTGGAGATTGCCAGGTGTTGAACCTGTACTTCCACGACCCGGGCAATGCCAGCCTGTTGCAGCACAACTATATTTTGGTCGATGTGAGCGTAGGCGAATATGACCGCAATCTGGATCTGGCGCAGCGCTATGGAGTGCCACTGAACAAAGGAGTTCCCGCGCTGGTGGTCTTGGATGGCCACGGTCGCGTGCTCTACGCCCAGCGCAACGGTGAGTTTGAAAAGATGCGCACGCTGGACTCTGCCGCAGTGACGAAATTTCTAAAAACGTGGAAGCCAGAGAGCAAAGAATCCAGGCGATGACGGCGGCAAAACCACTGTTCGCGTTCGCTGGATTCTTCGCTTCGCCAAGCAAAAACAGAGTGCGCCGCGCCCGCTAGGGCAACATCAAAAATTGCGCCGACTGCGTTGCCATGGAGTCGCCGCCAACGTAGACGGTGTACTCCGTGCCCGGTTCGACCACGCGCTGGCTCTGCGCGTTGATGAAGGACATCTCAGCAAAACCCAGCGGGAACGAGACGCGCTGCGACTGGCCCGGAGCGAGCGTGACGCGCTGAAAGCCTTCTAATTGCCGCACGGGTTCTTCCATGCTGGCACCGCGAATGCGCAGATAGAGCTGCACCACCTCTGTGCCGGGGACGCTACCGGCGTTGCGCACAGTGACGCTGGCGGTGAGCGCGGGTGCGGTGGCGTGTTGAACGGTTTGGGCGGAGATTTGCTGTGCGCTCAGCGTGACCGGGCCATAGTTGAAGTTGGTATAGCTGAGGCCAAAGCCGTAGGGGAAGAGCGGCGCATTGGGCGCGTCGATGTAGCGCGAGACATATTTCTCATCGCCGGTTTGCGGCGGGTGCATCAAATTTACGCCGGTGGCGGGGCGCCCCGTGGGCAGCTGGGCCAGATAGAGCGGCTCCTGCCCAACGGCATAAGGCAGGCTGACCGGCAGCTTGCCGCTGGGGTTGGCATTGCCGTACAAAATGTTGGCGAGCGCGGGGCCAGCCTCAATGCCGGGAAACCACGCCTGCACGATGGCTGGTACGTGCTGCGCGGCCCAATCGAGCACCAGAGGATGGCCGCTGAAGACCAGCAGCACGACTGGTTTTCCGGTGGCGACGATGGCTTCCAGAAGCTGCTCTTGATTGCCGGGCAGGCCCAGATGCGCGCGTGAGGATGCCTCGCCCGTCATGGTCTGCGCATCCTCGCCTGCGGTCAAGAGCACCAAGTCCGCCTGCTTCGCCGCAGCGATGGCCGCAGCGAAACCAGTCTGCGATTGCGTAAGAATCTCTGTGCCTTGCGCGTAGAGCAGCTTGCCGCCGGTGGTCTTCATGCGGTCGGCCAATGCCGTGCGCAGTGTGACGACATCAGCAGCATTGCCCTTGCAACTCCAGGAGCCGAGCATCTCACTTTGCGCATCAGCCAAGGGGCCAATCAGAGCCAGGGTATGGACGCGCGGATTGATGGGCAATAGCGGCGGCTGGCCCAGGCTGGCGCGGTTTTGCAGCAGCACGATGGACTCTTCCGCAGCCTTGCGGGCGAGTGCGCGCTTTTCTGGCGTGGCCGTGTAGGAGGATGTGTTCAGGTTGGCGTAGGGATGTTCGAAGAGGCCGAGTGCAAATTTGACGCGCAGCACGCGGCGCGTGGCCTCATCAATGGTGGACTCTGGAATTTGTCCGCTGTGTACCAGCGCGGCCAGGCGTGTGTGGTAGACGTTGCCCTGCATATCCATGTCCAGCCCAGCGGTGAGGGCCTTTTGCGCAGCCGTGGCGCTGTCGAGCGCAATGCCATGCGCGATCAACTCATGCACAGCACCGTAATCGCTGGCAACGAAGCCTTGAAAGTTCCACTCCTTGCGAAGAATTTGCGTGAGTGTGTAGGGATTGGCCGTGGCGGGAACGCCATTGAGCGAACTCAGCGAAGACATCACGGTGAGCGCGCCGGCATCGATCGCGGCCTGATAGGTGGGCAGGTAGATTTGGCGCAGTGTAACGTCGGACATATCGACGGCGTTGTATTCGCGCCCGGCGATCACGCCGCCATAGGCGGCAAAGTGTTTTACGCAGGCGGCGATGGAGGTGGGGTCACTGAGCCGCTCGCCTTGGTAGCCATGCACGTAGGCGCGCGCCAGAGCTGCGCCAAGATACGGTTCTTCACCCGCACCTTCAATGATGCGTCCCCAGCGGCCATCGCGGGCAATATCGACCATGGGCGAAAAGGCCCAGCGGACGCCATCATTGCTGGCCTCAACGGCGGCCATGCGCGCTGCGGACTCCACCAGTGCCGGATCAAAGGTGGCGGCCATGCCCAGCGGCACGGGGAAGGTGGTGTTGTAGCCGTGGATCACATCCTGCCCAAAGAGCAGCGGTATGTGCAGGCGACTTTTTTCCACGGCGATGCGCTGGTATTCGTCCATGGTTTGCGCATCGGTGACATTGAAAAGACTGCCCACCTGACCGGCGGCGATCATGGTTTTGTAATCCTGCGGATGCGTGGACGGCCCCGTCGGCAGGCCCGCGCTGTACTGTACGAGTTGGCCGATCTTTTCGTCGAGCGTCATCTTGGACAGCAGAGCGTTAACGCGCTCGTTGAGCTTTTTGTCGGCCAGTGGGTTGTTGGCGTGTTCGGCCCGCGCATTTGTGCCGGCGGCCAGGGAAAGCCAGCAGAGAATTGCGGCAATGGAAGCGAAAAATTTACGACGGATTGAGAAGAAAATCATAACCCCACCATGCTACTAGAGCACTGAACGGGCGGGTAGATTCTCTGCGCAGCCATGGCGCGAAAACCTCGATTCCGATAGTCTTTTGTTTGTAGCATGCGATGGCTGGCACATTTACGGCGGGCACTGTTTAAGAGCCTTGCGGACGACATCGTCATGATGTCGAAGGCTGCGGCCTACTCTGCCATTTTGATGCTGTTTCCTGCGATTCTCGTCAGCGCTGCGCTGGCGGCGAATCTGCCTGGAGCACAGTTTTTGCGCGCAGAGCTGCGCGAGCTGCTCTGCCAAATGTTCCCGCCACAGGTGCCGCCGGTGGTCATGGCCTATTTTCAAGGCTCCCGCGGACACTCACTGCATCTGCTGATTTCTGCATCCATCGTTAGCGTGGCCGCTGCCAGCAGCGTGATGGTGACGTTGATGGAGTGCTCGCGGCGCGCCTATAACCTGCCCGTGGGCCTGTGGAGCTTTTGGCATCAGCGCGCCATTGCATTTCTTTTGGTGCCGCTCTCGCTCTTCCCGCTGATGCTGGCATCGCTGTTTGTCGTCTTTGGCCATCAAATTGAAGTGTGGATGGTGCATTTCTCCGGGCACGATCTGCGCGCATATGTGCTGATGCTCTGGCGCGTGGCGCGTTGGCTGCTGGCGATGCTGACGAGCGTGGCCGTGATTGCGACGATCTATCACACGGGCATGCCGCGCACACAGTCCTGGCAGCGCGTGCTGCCGGGCGCAGTGCTGGCCACGGTGGCTTGGTTTCCCTCCACGTTGATTTTTGGCTGGTATGTGACGCGACACGCCAATTATGCGCAGTATTATGGCTCGCTGGGCGCGGGCATTGCGATGCTCATTTGGCTGTATATTGTGATGATCAGCGTGATGATTGGAGCGGAGTTCAACGCGGAACTGTATCCCAAGCCTTTAGAAGCCTGCCGTCCCAAGGCCGCCGCAGCTCAGCAGCGGGTTGCTGCGGAGATTCCGCCGACGCTGCGCCAGCCCGCAACCCAGTACAATGACCATTAGGGACACGATTGCAAAGATTTCAATTCCCTGGAGACAGAATGAACTCTGCTTTTTCTGATGCCTGCGCAACGGCGGACGCCCGCAGGGCCAAGATTGTGGCCACACTCGGACCGGTTAGCAATAATCCCACGACATTTCGTGAATTGGTACAGGCGGGGTTGGATGTGGCTCGCCTGAATTTTTCGCATGGAACGCATCCGGAAAAGGCGAAGCTGATCGAAATGGTGCGTGGCGTGGCTGCGGAGACAGGCAAGCCCATCTGCATCCTGGCCGATCTGCAAGGGCCAAAGATTCGCACGGGCAAGCTGGTGGATCGCAAGCCGGTGCTGCTGGAAGAGGGCAAGCGACTGACCATCACGCCGCGGGAAGTGGAAGGCACGGCCACGCTGGTGGGCACCACGTTTAAGACGCTGGCGGAGAATTTGGAGCCGGGTTCGCGCATTCTGCTCTCGGACGGATTGATTGAGTTAAAGGTACACGCCATTCATGGCACGGATGTGGAGTGTGACATCGTCAATGGCGGCATGCTGGGTGAAAACAAGGGCATCAATCTGCCGGGCATTCCAGTGCGCGTGCCGTCGCTAACGGAAAAAGACGAAGAGGATTTAGAGTTTGTTATCGGTCAGGGTGTGGATATGGTGGCCGTCTCCTTTGTGCGCACGGCGGAAGATGTGCGGCTGGTGAAGGAGCGCGTGCAGGCGCTGGGAGCGGAGACGTGGATCATCGCCAAGCTGGAAAAGCCACAGGCCATTGAGCACCTGGAAGAGATTTTGGCTGTGGCCGATGGCGTGATGGTGGCGCGCGGGGACTTGGGCGTTGAGGTGCCACCGGAAAAGGTTCCGGCGATTCAGAAGCACATCATTCGCCGCGCAGCAGCGCATCGCAAGCCGGTGATCACGGCCACGCAGATGCTGGAGTCGATGATTGAAAATCCCCGGCCCACACGCGCCGAGGCCAGTGACGTGGCCAACGCGGTGTATGACGGTACGGACGCCGTAATGCTTTCCGCCGAAAGTGCAGCGGGCAAATATCCCGTGCAGGCCGTGGCCATGATGTCCAAAATTGTCTTGGAGACTGAGATGCAGATGCGCAACGACCCACCGCGTGTGGCGGCGCAGCACCCGGAACACGGGCGCTTGTCGGTAACGGAGACGATCTGCGAATCGATGGCGCACGCTGCGGAAGATCTGGACGTGAGCGCGATTGCCGTATTCACGGAGACGGGCACTACGGCGCGGTATTTGTCCAAATATCGCCCGGGGCCGCGCATCTTTGCGCTCAGCAATTCTGAGATTGTGATTCGCCGCATGATGCTGCTCTGGGGCGTCTATCCACTGCATTGCCCCAAGATGAAAAACACTGACCAGATGGTTGATACTGCGGAGCAGATTCTGGAAGAGGCGGGACTGGTGAAGCAGCGCGAGATTTTGGGCATCGTGGCTGGCACGCGCACACGCACCGGCTCCACCAACTTTATGCGTCTGCATCTGGTGGGCGACCGCGACAGCGCGTAGATTCGCCTGTTGGGCAAACGCTGCAACCCTGCGGTGCGGCCTACAATGAAGGAAGATGGGCCGCATTCGCATTCTCTCGGATCAGGTCGCCAACCAGATCGCCGCTGGCGAAGTGGTGGAGCGACCTGCTTCCATCGTCAAAGAACTCCTGGAAAACTCCTTGGACGCTGGTGCCACTCGCATCCGTGTGGATGTGGAAGCGGGCGGGCGCAAATTGATTCGCATTGAAGATGATGGCTGTGGCATGTTGCGCGACGACGCGCTGCTGGCATTTGAGCGCCACGCCACGTCCAAGATTCGCTCCAGTGACGACCTGCTGAGCCTGGGCACGCTGGGCTTTCGCGGCGAAGCGTTGCCCTCGATTGCCTCGGTGGCGCGCGTGCATTTGTTGACGCGCTCGGCGGAAGAATCGGTGGGTACGGAGCTGGAGATTGCCGGCGGAAAGATTCTGCGCAAGGCCGATGCGGCGCTGCCAGCGGGCACGACCTTTTCCATTCGGGATGTCTTCTTCAATACTCCGGCGCGACGTAAATTTTTGAAGTCGGAGCCGACGGAGCTGTCCCACATCGCCGCGCTGGTGACGCACTACGCGCTGGCCTATCCAGAGAAGCACTTTGCCCTGCATAGCACCACGAATGCGCTGTTGGATGCGCCGCCTGCGACGAAGCTCTCCGAGAGGATCTATCAAATCTTTGGGCGCGAGGTGCTGGAGCAATTGTTGCCGGTGGCGGCAGAGACAAACTTTGCGCGCGCCGGATTGCCCGAGCCGCCGCCGTGGAAGCGCGAGCCAGATTGGCAGCCGCCCGCACCCGGGGCATTGCGTCTACATGGATTTGTGTCACGGCCTGAGTTGCAAAAGCTGAATCGCAACTCGATGTACATCTTTGTCAATCGCAGGCTGATCCGCGACCGGCTGGTGCAGCATGCGATCACGGAGGCCTATCGCAACATTTTGCCGCCAACCTCCTTCCCCGTGGTGTTGTTGTTTTTGGAGATGCCGCCGGAGGAGGTGGATGTGAATGTGCATCCAGCCAAAACGGAAGTGCGTTTCCGCCAGCAGAGTTTTCTGCATGACTTTGTGCGCGACTCGATTCGCAACGCTCTGGTGCGGACGCGGCCTGCGGCCAGCTTTTTGACGGCGCTCACCACAAACCCGGTGGAATCGCCCGCGTTGGTGCCTGCGGTCTCTCCGCTGCCTGGGCCTGCCGATGCGGACAATGCCGCGCAGCCGCAGCGCTGGCAAGAGTCGGAGCCGATCCACGCGCAACAGGATGCGGAGCCATTTATGCTGGTCGCGCCTGTGCCGGAGCCGTTGGCGCAGCGATTGCCGCTGGCAGCAACGGAGTCTCTGGCCGCAGCCAGCGCCACGCTTGGCGCGGAGAGTCTGGCAGCCGCTGTGCATGCAAATGGGGATGTTGCTACTGACGGTCCGTCCCTGCATGGGCTGGCCAGCTTGCGCGCGTTGGGGCAATTGCGGGAATCCTTTATCCTCGCGGTCAATGCGGAGGGTCTGTGGATCATTGACCAGCACGTGGCGCATGAGCGCGTGCTGTTTGAGAAAATTCTGCGCGAGCGTCAAGTGGAGCAGGTGCAGCGCCAGCGGCTGTTGATGCCCGTGCTGATTGATTTGAAGCCGGAGCAGATGCCGCTGTTTGCCAGCATTGCTGCTGAGTTGGAGCGCAATGGGCTGGAGGCCGAACCGTTTGGCCCGCGCACACTGGCCGTGAAGGCTGCGCCCACAGGTTTGGAGGGCCGCGAACTGGAGCGCATGATCCACGAGGTGCTGGAGCAGGCCGGCAGTGAGCAGCAGGCGGAGAATTTAGAGACGGTGCGCACGCGCATTGCGGCCTCAATTGCCTGCCATGCGGCGATCAAGATTAACACCCCGCTGGAGCCAGCCAAGATTGACTGGCTGCTGGCGGAATTGGCCCAAACGGAGCATCCCACCAGTTGCCCGCATGGCCGACCCATCGTATTGCGATATTCTTTGAAAGACATCCAACGCGCGTTTCAGCGCATTTAGCGGCAGGATAGAAAAGGTTTCCGTTTGAATAAGCAGCAACTGCAATCCGCACGGCTCCAGCGCTGGAGCCAGAACAACAACGCACGACTCACGCTGGAGGACGCGCTGGGCTGGCTGCGCGAAACAGGATTCTGCGCGCTTGCGCCACAGATGCCCGTCAGCCACCCCGCCCCCACATTGCTGGAGGCGCTCCACGGCAAGCCCATGCTGGCTACGACGCTGGAGGAGCGGGCGATGTTGAACGCGCTTTTGGCGCGCATGGTGCAGTCCAAGTCCGCCGTGCCGCTGCTGCTGAGTGGCCCGGTGAGTGAGCAGCCGGATTTTGTGGCGACGCTCGACGCGCTGCCGATGCTCTACACCCTGCGTGGCGATCGCAACTGGCGCATGCCGCCCGTGTTAACTGGGCAGCGGAAGGTCTCCAATCTCGCGCTGCATATTTGGCAGGCGATTGAAAAAGACGGACCGCAGACGGTGGCAGCCCTGCAATCGGCGATGACGGGCGATCTGACCGCTGCTGCGCTGCTGCGCGCGCTGTGCGAGTTGTGGGGGCAGCTGCGCGTGATTCCCCTGCTGCAGGTGGACGATGCGGGTGAGCCGGTGGCTGCCGCGTGGGAGTTGCTCTCGCGCAGACACGCCAAACAGGTTTCCATCGGGGCCGCGATGGGGCAGCCCGAGGCGCTGTCGGGCCTGTTGGGGTTCTATCTCAGCACAGTTTTTGCAGCTTCGGATGAGGAGATTGTCGCGCACCTGGCACCACTGGCCAGCCATGCGAAGGTGCGCGAGATGGTGCATGGCCTGATCGCGATGCGGCAGCTGGCGCGCACTCCCTGCGAAGGCGCGTTATTGTTGCATTTGAAGGATGGTCTGCCGGAAGAGTTGTTGGTGCAGCTGGAACCAGTCGTGCCTGTGCAGGTGGTGAGTGCGCAGAGGCCGGACGGGCGTCCGCAGTTTGCGCCAGCCCCGCCGCGCGTCTGGCAGGAGCGTTCCGTGCCGCAGATTCAGGCGACACAGGCGCAAGAGGGTTCCGCGCCCGCATCGCGCGGAGAGGGATTTGTGCGGCGTGGGCCGAAGCCACAATTTGCGCCGCGCCGCGAAGAGGGCCGCGAGCGCACGGCGCGTCCACCACGCAGCGAGTTCACGCCGCGACGGGATGCACCGCAACGCAGTGGCACGGAACGTGCCGGCAAGACGTTTGGCGGCAAGACGTCCGACGGCTGGAAGCGTCCAGAGCGCCGGGAGGGATTCGGATCCGCACGCAGGCCCGAGGGACGGGCTGGAGCAGGTTCTGGGGAGTGGCGGAAGAATCGGCCAGCAGATGCACGGCCTTTTGTACGATCGAATGCGGGATCGAATGCAGGATCCGATGCGCCTCGCGACGCAGGTTTTGAGCGCACGGCGCGTCCGCCGCGCAAGGAGTTTGGCTCGCGTCCGCCGCGGCCCGCCTATGGAGCTGCGTCACGCCCCGGGGGGGGATTTGGCCCGAAGAAATTTGGGGAGAAGAAATTCGGGGATAAAAAGTTCGGCGATAAGAAATTTGGCGACAAGAAGTTTGGCGGCGAACGGCCCGAACGGCGCGAACGACCGGATCGGGACCGGCAGGATGCGCGTCCTCCGCGTCGTGCCGAGGGTGAAGGCTTTGTGCGGCGCGAATCCCGCGGCCCAGGCAGCGGGGACTTCCGGCAGCGGAGTGCGGCACCGCCGTGGAAACGCGCAGCGGGAGCCTCCGAGCGCCCGGAGCGAGGCCAGAAGCGCACGTATGGAGATCGTCCATCGGGGCCACGCCGCGACGCGGGAGCACGGGGACCAGCACGTGGAACTGGACGCAGCGAGGCTCGGGGGCCAGCACGCGGCCCTGCGCGGGGACCGGCACGCGACGCAGCGCGCACTCCCAGGCCGAGGCCAGAGGGCGGCTTCGAGCGCGGTGGGGAGCGCAGGCCTACTCGCAGCCCGGAAGGCAGACCCGATCGTAGATCGGAAGGCAGACCCGAAGGCAGGCCCGAGGGTGGAGCCAAACGCTTTGGTAAGCCGGGCATGGGCAAACCCAGAACCGGTGCCCCACGCGATGGCAAACCCAGCTTTGGCAGGCCGGGTGGGGGCAAAGGTGGATTCAAAAAGCCAGGCTTTGGCAAACCCAGCTTTCGCAAGCCCGGTGCAGGCCGTCCGTCCGCAGGTGGGCGCAGTGCAGGCCCGCGCCGTACGGATGGCCCCGCTCGGCAGCAACGGCCTCGGCCACCGTTTGTGAAGAGGAAGAAACCCAGTGATGGAGAATGAGCCAATCAATCCGCAGAGGGAAGGCGCGGGCCAGCGGTTGCCCGTGGTGGCCATTGACGGCCCGGCGGGCGCGGGCAAAAGCACGCTGGCTGCGCACTTGGCGCGGCGCTTTGGGCTGCTGAATCTGGAGAGTGGCGCGATGTACCGCGCGCTGGCGTTGAAGGCGATTGAGTGTGACGTCAGTTTCTCCGATGAGGCCGCGCTGGCGGCCTTGTTCTCCACCACCAGCATCGAGCTCCAGCCGCAGTCGGAGGGCAATCGTGTGCTGTTGGATGGCCACGACGTCACGCGGCGCGTGCGCGACCGCGATGTGGCCGAGGCCGCTTCACAGGTCAGCGTGCATCCACAGGTGCGTGCATGGATGGTGGCGCAGCAGCGCGCGTTGGGGGTCAAGGGCGGCGTGGTGATGGAAGGCCGCGACATTGGCACCAAGGTCTTTCCCAACGCCGAAGTAAAGATTTTTTTGGACGCTGCGCCAGAGGTGCGTGGGCAGCGCCGATTCTTGCAGACCGGCCCGGCGCAGGCCGCCGTGACCGAGGAGAGCGTGATCGCAGCCTTGCGGGAACGCGATGCCCGCGACCGCACGCGTGCCACATCGCCGCTGGAGGCCGCAGCGGATGCGATTCTCATCGACTCCACGCACATGAGCTTTGACGAGGTGATGGCGCGCAGTGAGGAGATCGTGCGCCAACGGCTGCAACACGGCCAGGCTTCCCTCGGCTGAGGTTCTGCTCCCGTGCCCTGCGCAAAGGCGGGAGCCTTTTCTCTTAGAGCAGGAATGTTCTGGGTGCAAGATGCAGGCTCTGTCACCCTAGCCGCAAACGAGCGCGGCTAGAGCGGGGCATCGCAGATTTTATTCCCAAGGAAATTGAAGATGCCCTAAGCGTGCTGCTGCGAGGCGTGCGTTTTCTTCGCAACGCTTTGAGCCGTGCGGTTGGCATGGCTGGCGCGCACGAAGTCGCGGAACAAGGGATGCGGCTCCAGTGGTTTGGATTTGAACTCTGGGTGAAACTGGCAGCCAAGGAAGAAGGGGTGGTCGGCCAGTTCGACGACCTCGACATAGGTTGCGTCGGGGGTGGTGCCGGTGATGCGCAGGCCTGCGCCGGTCAGCAGGGCCTCATATTCGCGGTTGAACTCGTAGCGATGGCGATGGCGCTCGCTGATCTCGGTGGCGCCATAAGCGCGCGCGGCCAGGGAGTCGGGCTGCAACATGCAGGTCCACGCGCCCAGACGCATGGTGCCGCCCATCTCTTCGACGCCGGTCAGCTCGCGCAGCTTGTAGATGACGCGATGCGGCGTGGCCGGATCGAACTCGCTGGAGTTGGCCTCAGCCAAGCCGCAGACGTTGCGCGCGTACTCAATGCAGGCCGTCTGCATGCCCAGGCAGATGCCGAAGTAGGGCACCTTGTGCTCGCGGGCATAGCGGATGGCGTTCAACATGCCCTCCACGCCGCGCTTGCCAAAGCCGCCGGGCACGAGGATGCCGTCAAAGCCAGCAAGTTGCTGCTCATAATCTTTGTCGTCGGGCGTCTTCGATTCGAGACCTTCGGCCTCCACCCAAGTGACGCGCAGTTTCAAGTTATGCGCCAATGCTCCGTGGACCAGCGCCTCTTTTAGGGATTTGTAGCTGTCCTCGTATTCAACATATTTGCCGACGATGGCGATGGAAACCTCATCGACGGGATGGGCGCTGCGGTGGGCCAGATCGCGCCAGCGGTCGAGCTGTGGCTCTGGCGCGTTGAGGTGGAGATATTTCAGCAGCAGCGCGTCGACATGCTCCTGCGCGAAGACGAGTGGAACTTCATAGATGGAAGGAACGTCTTTGGCCGTGATGACGGCCTGCTCTTCGACGTTGCAGAAGAGGGCGATCTTCTGCTTCATGTCTGGCATCAAAAAACGGTCCGTGCGGCAGAGCAGAATGTCGGGCTGAATGCCGATGGAGAGCAGTTCTTTGACGGAGTGCTGCGTGGGCTTGGTCTTTAGCTCCTGCGCGGCGGCGATCCACGGCACCAGCGTGACGTGAACGAAGGCGGTGTTCTCGCGGCCCAGCTCCTGACGCATCTGGCGAATGGCTTCCAGAAACGGCAGGGATTCGATGTCGCCGACCGTGCCGCCGATCTCCACGATGACCACGTCGGTCTCTGCGGCCAGCTTGCGCATGGCGCTTTTGATTTCATTGGTGACGTGCGGGATGACCTGAACGGTTTTGCCGAGGTAATCGCCGCGGCGTTCCTTGGTGATGATCTGCTCGTAGACGCGGCCCGTGGTCAGGTTGTTGTCGCGTGACAGGCGGGCGTGGGTGAAGCGCTCATAGTGGCCGAGATCAAGATCGGTCTCTGCGCCGTCGTCGGTGACGAAGACCTCGCCATGCTGAAAGGGCGACATGGTGCCGGGATCGACGTTCAGATAGGGGTCAAACTTCATCAGGTTGACGCGCAGGCCGCGGGCTTCCAGCAGGCAGCCGATGGAGGCTGCGGCCAGGCCCTTGCCCAGACTGGAGACAACTCCGCCAGTAACGAAGACATATTTTGCCGACATCAATGCGGCTCCCTGTATTGAAGTTTTGGATGGACGTGCGAGGTGGGCACAATCTATTTTCGCAGAAATTGTGGCGGGGTGGCGAGGGAAAATTCGACGCGCTTGGCGGTGGGGTGAAAACGCCGCAGGTGCGGAGGCTCTCGGGCAGGATTCAGGAACGAACGCTGGCAATCCGAGTGCTTTCCGTCGCGAACGTTCCGGAGTGTTGTCTTTGCTTCCCGCAGTCAAAAGCGGCCTGCCCGGGGTGCCAGCGCCCATCGGGGGGAAATCGGGAGCAAGCGTCTGGGCTGATTTCGTTGAGGAACAGGGGTGCGATGGGCGGATGGAGTTGAATTTCCAGGGCAAAAGAAGATGGCTGCCGTTGCATCGATACAAGGCAGCCATTCGGAGGTGGTCAAATTTCAAAGGCAATACAAGAGTACGGGGTGCAGGCGGAGGTTTCCTACGGGATAAGGATTGAATTCCTCCTCCATCGAAAGTCTGAGAGGTTGCCTGGGCTGCCAGCGTAGGATGGGTGCAGAGAATCCATGCGGCAATTGCGCCAATGTTTTACGAGGCTGGGGATGCGTGCGGTGGGGCGTTGGGTGCTGGCGCTCACACTGGCGACGTGTGGGCAGGCCTGCGCGCTGCAGCCGGGACGCGCGCTGCGCGACTATGGACGCCGCGTCTGGCAGACGGACGAGGGCCTGCCGCAGAACACGGTGAACTGCATTCTGCAGACGCACGATGGCTACATTTGGATGGGAACCGAAGGTGGGCTGGCGCGGTGGGATGGCGCGGAGTTTGCGGTTTTCAATCGCAGCACGACGCCCGCGTTGCAGAGTGATGCGGTGCGGGCATTGCTGGAAGACCGCAGCGGCGTTCTGTGGGTGGGCACGGCGGATGGGCTGAGCCGCCTGCGCGATGGAGTTTGGACGACGCTGACCACGCACGATGGCCTGCCCGACAACTCGATTGAAATGTTGCACGCAGATGCGCGCGGCGTGCTGTGGGTGGTGACCGCGAGCGGATTGGCGACGGTCAGCGGCGGCGGGGTGCATCCGGTGGCAGCGGGCGAACAGGAGCCGGAGGAGACGGTGACGGCTTTGGCCAGCGATGCGCAGGGGCAGGTGTGGGTCGCAGGCGACTTGGGCTTGGATGCAATCGATGGAGGCAGGCGGCGGCGGATCGACAGCCATGCCGTGAGCGCGCTGGCGCAGGGGGCGCAGGGTGCGTTGTGGGCGGCGACGGCACAGGGCGTGGAGCGCGTGGAGGCTGGGCGGGCGGTGCTGGCACCGTGGTCGGCGGGCTTGCATGGAGCCGAGATTCCGACGATGCTGGTCGATCGCGCCGGAGATTTGTGGATGGGAACCGATGCAGCTTTGTACGAATGGGATGGAGCGGTGCTGCATCGCTATACGACGCGCGAAGGTTTGCCGGGCAACGCGATTCACAAAATTTATGAAGACCGTGAAGGCGCGGTGTGGGTGAGTACAGAGCGCGGGCTGGCGCGACTGGTGGGTGGCGCGGTGCAGGCGTTGACGCCCAAGGAGGGCCTGTCGGCTCCGCTGGTGCTGAGTCTGTTTGAAGACGCCGAGGGCAGCCTATGGCTGGGTACCGATGCCGGAGGGGTGACCATGCTGCGCGATGAGATGTTTACCGCCTACACGGCGGCGAATGGGCTTCCCGAGGAAAATCTGCGGGCGGTTTTGGCTGGGCAGGATGGCTCCGTTTGGCTGGGCACCGATGGCGGAGGGCTGATCCACATGCACGCGGGCCAGTTCGATCGACTGGGCACGCAGCAGGGATTGGCCAGCAATGTGGTTCTCTCGCTGGCCGAGGATGCAGACGGTGGATTGTGGGTGGGTACGCCGGACGGGCTGAATCACATCACCCATGGGCAGGTGGAGCGCATCTCCTCGGCAGATGGCCTGGCAGATGATTATGTGCGTTCGCTACTGGTGGACCGCGATGGCTCCGTCTGGATTGGCACGCGGCATGGGCTTTCGCACTGGCGTGGCGGCCACGTGGAGAACTATACCGAGGCCGACGGGCTGAGCAGCGACTTTATCGGCGCGCTGGCCCAGGATGCGCAGGGAACGTTGTGGATTGGCACGCTGACGGGGCTGGATGCTCTGCGGCAGGGGCACATCACGCATGCTCAATTCGTAGCGGACAAGGCAGGCGGCGCCATCACCGCGTTGCACGCCGATGCACAAGGTGCGTTGTGGATTGCCGTGCAGGGAGCGGGACTGCGCTGGGCAGGCCTTGGCGCGGGGTTTGACTACAGCGGCCTGCGCGCATTGCCGCGCAACGTTTATGGATTTGCCGAAGATGGCGCGGGCAACTTGTGGATCAGTTCGGACCATGGTGTGTATCGGGCCAGCCTGCAAGCGCTGGCCGGCTATGCCACCGGGCAGCGCGCGAGCGTGGACCTGTTGGGCTATGGCGTCGCCGATGGAATGCCAACGAGCCAGTGCAGCAGTGGCGGACATCCTGAGGTTTCGCGCGCGAGCGATGGCAAGCTGTGGTTCGCCACGCCACGGGGGTTGGCTGTGATCGATCCGGCAACGGCGGCGAACAATCGTGTGCCGCCGCCGGTGGTGATCGAGCAGGTCCGCGTCGATGATGCAGTGTTGAATCCTGCTGGGATTTTGACCATTGCGCCGGGACACACGCGCTACAGCTTTCGCTACGCTGGGCTGAGCTACATTGCGCCGCAGCGGGTTCACTATCGATACAAACTGGATGGGTTTGACCGCACCTGGATCGATGCGGGCACGCGGCGGCAGGCCGAATATACGAATCTGCGTCCGGGGCGCTACACCTTTCGCGTGATCGCGGAAAACAACGATGGAGTTTGGAACCAGACGGGCGCGGCGGTCGCCTTCCGCGTGCAGCCGCACGTGTACCAGACGGTGTGGTTTGCGCTGGGGATGTTGGGCGTGCTGCTGCTGGCTGCGTATGCGGTGTATCACTTGCGCGTTTTGCAAATGGAGGCGCAGTTTCGCGCGGTGTTGGGAGAGCGCAACCGCATTGCGCGTGAGATTCACGACACACTGGCGCAGGGCTTTGTCGGCATCTCGCTGCAATTGGAGACGGCGAAACGTTTGCTGTCCGGAGCCAACCGTGCCGCAACCGAGCAGATTGAGCAGGCCCTGGCGCTGGCGGGTTCCAGTTTGCAGGAGGCGCGGCGTTCCATTTGGGATTTGCGTGCCACGGGACAGGAGACGGCGGATGTGCCTGCGCGGTTGGCAGCAGCGGTGCAAGAAGCGCGTAAGAAGTCGAATGCGGAAATTACAATCGAGGTGCATGGTGGGTATCGCGCCATGCCAGTGGCGATGACACGCGAGATGGTGCGCATCGCGCAGGAGGCGCTGGCCAATGCCGTGCGCCACTCCGGAGCAAAAACGATTGCGGTGGAGTTGCGCTACGAGGCTGCAAGCGTGCAGTTGTGCGTGCGCGATGATGGGCGCGGCTTCACGCCGCAGCAGTCATCGCAGGCGCGCACAGGCGGGCACTTCGGCTTGACCGGGATGGAGGAGCGGGCGCGGCTGATCGGCGCACGCTTGGAGGTGCGTAGCGAACCAACGGGAACCGTGGTGACATGCACGGCGGATTTGGGAGCAGGAGCAGGAAAGCGGCGAGGATAAAGATGGATACAAAAATCTCCGGTGCGACGATTCGGATTTTGATCGTAGACGACCACAACGTGGTACGACAGGGGCTGCATGCGCTGTTGAATACCGTGCCCGGCTTTACCGTGGTGGCGCAGGCCAGCAGCCAGCAGGAAGCCGTGCTGCTGTATCAACAGCATCATCCGGATGTAACGCTGATGGACCTGCGTCTGCAACAGGGCAGCGGTGCGGAGGCCATTCAGGAGCTGCGCCGGTTGGACGGCAAGGCGCGCATTATTGTGCTGACCACCTACGACGGGGATGAGGACATCTTCAAAGCGCTGCAGGCTGGTGCGAAGAGCTATTTGCTGAAAGGCTCGTCGAGCGAGGAATTGGTGGAGGCCATCCACAAGGTTCACTCGGGCAAGCAATATATTCCGCACGCGGTGGCGGCGCGTCTGGCGGAGCGCGTTGGGGCCGAAGAGCTGACCGGACGCGAGATGGATGTGCTGCAGCAGATCGTGCTGGGCAAAAGCAACAAGGAGATTGCCCAGCAGTTGGGCATCTCCGAGGCGACGGTGAAGTCGCATATCAACAATCTGCTCGGCAAGCTGATGGTGGAAGACCGCACGCAGGCGGCCATCACAGCGATTCAACGTGGGCTGGTGCGGGTTTGATGGTGGAGGCGAGAATGAAGCGGACAAACAGGTGGATGCGTTGGGCCAGTGCGGTGCTGCTCTGCATGATGCCCGGGGCGCTGGTGGCGCAAAGCTCTGGCGAAGCGTGGCGCATGGCGACGCAGGCGGAGCTGGCGCAGACCTTGCCGGCGCGCGCCCCTGTGTTGCGCGAACGAATTGAGACCGAGATGCGCACGGCCAGCGGCGTCACCGATGGCAAGGGAAAGTATATTGCCGGGGTGGTGCTGATTACCGCCGGATACTCTGCGGATGGTAAGTACTCCCATTATTTTCAGTCCCAGGTTCCGCTGAAGATTGGTAATTTTTCGTTGCGGCCAGGGCGGTATGTGATTGGCTGGACGCACATGCAGAACGGCCTGGGCGTGAGCTTTTATGAAGCGGTCACGGGACGCTGGATCGGCACTGCGGATGCCACGCGGGAGAAGAGTTCGCGCGTCGATGCCTTTCGCATGACGCCGCCGGGGGCGAATCCGAGAATTTATATCGGACGGTTTTCCTTTGCGTACTCGGTGGGCAACTGAGCGCTGACGGGTTGTCTACGACCCCGCTCCCGCCAAAAGCTGGAATGGGGCAGGACTGGTCGTCCGGGCAACTGCCATGTCCCAGAATCGAGAGATGGGGCACCCGCGTCTCTGCATCCGGCAACTCGGTCCTGCGGTGTGGGATGCGCATCGACAGGATGGTTCAGAACGATCGGTTCAGCCAGAATCGCATCTGAAAGGGTTCAACCGGATGAAATACATCGGTGAACGCTGGTGGCGCGGTTGGGGTGATTTGGGACTCGTAAGCGTAATCAATATCGTGATCGTAGCGGTTCAGCACATTGAGAGATTCGACCGCCAGACGCCATATTTTATTGATCTGGTATCCGAGCTGTGTGTTGATGAGAATCGTTGCCTTGGAGCGGAAGATTGCGTCCGAGGTTAGGTTGCGCGGGCCGAAGTTGCGCAGCCGCAGGCTCATGGAAATTTTTTTGTAATCCTGCAATGTGACGCCTGATGCCACCACCACTCCAACCGCTTCAGGCACCCATCGTCCTCCGGGGCTGTTGGGTGCGGCGTCGATGCTATCGATCGTTGTGAATCGTGCTCTGGAGTCCGCGAAGTCAAAATCGATGACCAGGTGTTGTCGCGGCGTGTAGTAGTTCGCCCATTCCACGCCGTAACGGTTGCTCGGCTGCTGAGAGGCAACGGTGCCACCCGTGTCGCCATCCTGTTGCAGTTCAGAGGCGCTGTGCAGATACCAGAGCGAAAGCGTACTTTGCAGATGAGAAACTGCGGCGGAGCGCACGCCAACCTCGGCTCCCTTGGTTGGAACCAGCGGCGGAATGGGCGCAACCGGCGTATTGGGATATGGGTTTGCAGCCGAAACCGGCTGCACCGTTTGCGTTGCGCCGCGTCCGTCGTTGGAGTGAAAGCTGAATCCTCCCTGCACGTAGTACTCCGTTTTCGACCATGGGCCAAAGACCAGACTCAATTTCGGGCTGGGCAGAATTTTTTCTGCCGTGCCGGTATTGGCCGGAGTGACCAGACTGGTTACATCGAAATACTCCAGATCGCCGCGCAGGGCCGCATCCGAGCGGAATTTTCCAGACCAGCGAACTCGATTTTCTGCATAGAAGCCGATCTGTGTATCTGAAAAGCGGTCGGCTTCGGTTGTAAGGGGCAACGTGGTTCCGGCGGAGAAGTCGGTCTTGTCCACGCGCCTGCGATCTTCTGTCTGGAATAGACCGTTGTGGATCCAGTCATTGCGGACTTGCAGGCCAAAGGTATTGGCCATTTCGCGGCCCAGCCAGCGATTGAAAAATGTCTGACGCAGATTCAGCCCAGCCACCCAGCGATTATCTTTCTGTTCGAACTGGTCGCCGCGAATGTGGTCCGTCAGGTAATCGGTGAAATCGGAGAATAAATCGAGATCGTAATAAAATCCGTAGCCCATCAGCATCGTTTGGGAATTTGTACCCTGGCGATGCCACGCACCCTGCAAACTATACCGCTGCGAATTGCCGCCATCGGTTGGGTTCAGCGTGCCGAAAAATCCGACCAAAGGCACGGCGTTTGCGGGGATTTGATCGCTGGAGTGCCAGGTTCCGTGATAGCCGCGAGCGGTCAGGGTGTAACCATCGGCATCATCGCCATGGCTATAGGTGAGCAGGCCATTGAACTTGTAATAGTTGTCGGGATGCGTCCAAGGGCCATTGTCGTGATAAGCCTCGCCGCCGTAGAGAAGATTGCCTGCACCGAGCTGATGCGATGCACCAAAGACGAAGCGTCCATAGCCGAACATGCCGCCTTCCACTTGGACGAAGTTTTGCGCGAGCGTGTCGGCAAACTCCAGATGCGCTGATCCTGCGGATCCGTAGTTGCCAACGTGTGCGTCGTACGGCCCCTTCTCGTAGTTGATCCGCTTCACAAATTCAGGAATGACGACATTCATATCGGAGTAGCCTTCCCCATGCGCGTGCGAGGGAAGGTTGAGCGGCATGCCGTCAAGGAAAATTGCAAAGTCTGTGCCGTGGTCAAGATTAAAACCGCGCAGGAAATACTGGTTCGCTTTGCCTCCGCCAGCGTGTTGCGTAATGATGAGGCCGGGCACTGCTTCCAAAATCTCTCCAGTGCGCAGAATCGGACGATCTCGAATCTCCTTGGTTCCCACGGTTCCCTGCGTGGCAGAGTCTGCAATTCCAATCAAGTCTGCCGCGCGGTCTTGCACGTTGATCGCCGTGTTGACCGGACGCACGGCCAGCCGAATGCGCAGAAATTCCGTTGTGCCGCGTCCTCCGATGGTTTGGTGCATCTCTTTCGTTTCAAAATCGGGGCTGGAAACAACGATGTGATACTCCCCTGCCGCCAAACGGGAGATCACGAAGGAACCGTTTTCGTTGGACCGCGTTTTTCGTTGTATGGCGGCGTTGGCGCTGCGCACGATCACAGTGGCCCCGGCAATGACGGCTCCGGATGCGTCCGCGACAGTTCCTGCAAGCCGTGCGGGATATGCCGAATCCATTGCCGTTGTCAGCGGGCGGGTGGGCAAATTCTGTGCCGTGCCGCGAATCTGGGATGCCTGTGCCCAAACCACCGAAGCAAATGCCAGGAGCGCGCGCATTGGAATTCGGCAGCGGGTCATCGTACGCGTTCCTTGGAAGCGTGAAGTTCATCACAGAAATTCTGGAAGCGATGAGCGCCCATACGGCTTGTCCGATCCAATCGCACGCATGTACAGAAATATGTTTATCGCGGACGCAGCAGAATCCCCGTGTCGCATGTCACAAGGGCGGGCGTACCGTGAACCTATGGCTCCAAGGCGAGACAGGGAGCACCCGGCACGCGGACCTGGGGCACCCAAAAGGTGTGAGTGCTGGACATGCAAATTTTCTGAGAACAAAAAAGCCTGCGGGACGCGCAGGCTTTTTGTTTTGGATTGCGAGCTTACTTGGAGCTGACGCCGACGCGCGGCACATAACAGCGTCCGCGAATTTCATAATCACCGCTGAGGACGCGGGCGATGGCTTCAGGATAGGCCGAGTGTTCCTCGTGCAGAATGCGGGCGGAGAGCGTTTCCGCCGTGTCGCCGTCGTGTACCGGCACGGCGCGCTGCACGATGATGCAGCCATGGTCGAGTTGCTCATCGACAAAATGCACCGTGGTTCCAGCCACGCGAACACCGTAGTCCAACGCCTGCTGTTGCGGGTGCAGGCCGGGGAAGGCTGGCAGCAGCGATGGGTGCATGTTGATAATGCGCTGAGGAAAAGCGTTGATGAAGACCGGAGTGACGACGCGCAGGTACCCGGCCAGGCAGACTAGGTCCACGTTGTACTCGCGCAGGCGCGCAACCATGTCGGCGTCGTGCTCTTCGCGGATGCGGCCCTTGCTGGGAATCACATGCGCGGGTATGCCGCGTTCCTTGGCGCGTTCGAGGCCAGCGACGCCGGGATTATTGCAGAGAACAACAGCCACTTCCGCGTCGCGCAGGGTGCCGTTGGCGATTGCGTCCGCAATGGCCACAAAGTTGGAGCCGCGTCCAGAGATCAGGATGCCGAGTCGAGTCATGCAATGTCCTTGGGGATTTCCATGCGGTGTGCGCAGGGGAATCCGGGCTACACGTAGAGCACTTTGCGTTCGCCCTTCACAATCTTTCCTATCACAAAATGGTGTTCACTGGCACGGTCCAACAGAGACTTCGCCTTCTTGTACTTGTCTGCGGGAATGACGCAGATGAGTCCGATGCCCATGTTGAAGGTGCGGTACATCTCCTCTTGCGAAACATTGCCGAGCTTTTGCAAATGCTCAAAGACGGGCAGCACTTTCCAGCTTCCCAGTTCGATGGAGGCGGAAACATTTTTCGGCAGAATGCGGGGCAGATTTTCTGTGATGCCGCCGCCGGTAATGTGCGCCATGCCAGCGACCAAGTTGGCTGCGGTCAGCTTGCGGATCAGGTTCAGGTAGCTGCGATGGGTCTTCATCAGCGCCACGCCGGCCTTGTCCTTCAGCTCATTGACGTAGTGGTCGGGTGCGTAGCGGGCGACGTCAAAAAACAGCTTGCGCGCCAGCGAATATCCATTGGTATGCAGGCCGGTGGAGGGCAGGCCGACGAGAATGTCGCCGGGGCGAATATCCGCGCCGGTGATGAGCTTTTCCTGCTCCACCACGCCGACGATGAATCCGGCCAGGTCATATTCTCCATCGCGGTAGAAGCCGGGCATCTGCGCGGTTTCTCCGCCGATCAAGGCGCAGCCATTGGCGCGGCAGCCATCGGCCAGGCCGCTGACGACTTTTTCGGCGACCTCCGAGTCCAGCTTGCCGGTGGCCAGGTAATCCAAAAAGAAGAGCGGCGTTGCGCCCTGCACGGCGATGTCATTGACGCAGTGATTGACCAGATCGAGGCCGACCGTGTTGTGTACGTTCAGGTCAAAGGCCAGCTTGAGCTTGGTGCCGACACCGTCGGCGCTGGAGACGAGCACAGGATTCTTGTAGCGCTCTGTGTCCAGCTTGAAAAGGCCGCCGAAGCCGCCAATTTCCCCCAGCACCTGCTTGGTGAAGGTGCGCTGGGCCAGATATTTGATGCGCTGTTTGGTCTTGTCCCCAGAGGAGATGTCCACGCCAGCGTCGGCGTAGGTGATCGAGGAGGATTTCTTTTGTGCTGGGGTGCTGGGCACGATCATTCCGTTCCGAAATAGACTCCGGCAGAGGCGACTGACAGCGTGGCTTGGCCCTGCGAACGGCTGTGCAAGGCTTGGCTGCCGGGAAGAATTAGTTTACCACTTGCCCGCGGGCGAACGGGTTGCCTCCCACGCAAGCCCAAAATAGGTTTGCACGCGATGCTCAATCAAATTGAGGGCTTGGGCATTTGGACAGGTACTGGCTCTGTGCGCTTGGTGGCGAGCAATTCGGCTGCGCATTGCGCGGCCTCGTTGACCAGAAAACCCATCTTCGGATGCGATGGTTCCATGTCTGGCTCCAAGCCGCGGCGGCGCAGCTCCTCTGAGGTGCTGGGGCCAATCGACAGCACGACCATCGCGCGCAGTCCGGCGTACAAGCCATCCAGGCAGCGCATTTGTTCGGCGATCTGGCAGAGGTGCACGATCTGCACCGCACTCATAAAGAGCACCACATCCACGCGGCGCTCCACAATCATGCGCACAGTTTCGCGCAGCTGCGTCGTGTCCTCTGGCAAGGCCCATTGGTAGACGGGCACGCGGGTGACGCTTGCGCCCCGCTCCTTCAGCGCAGCCAGCAGTTCTGGGTTGGGCGCGCCATACTCCTGCACGGCGATGCGCAGGCCGCTCATATCTTTGCCGGCGGCTCTTTCGATGGACTCCATCAGCTCGCGCCACGTGCATGGCTCCGGCGCAACGGCAGTGATGGGAACTTGAAATTCTTTGAGCACAGAGGATGGCTTGGGTCCGCGCGCAGCCACTTTTACCTGACGCAGCGCGGCGAGAAATTCCTCGCGGTCATATTGCGTCTCCACGGAGTTCATCAACGTGCGGATGCCTGCGCCCGTCAGAAAGAGTACCCAGTCGAACTCCCCGCGCAGCAGCGTGGCCGCAAAGTGCAGCGCTTCGTGATTGGAGGCGAGGGGAACCTCGCGCATGGCCGGAGTCACGGTTGGAGCGCCACCGTAAGTTTCGATCAGGCGTGCAATCTCCTGCGCGCGCCGGTTTTCCAGCGCCAGCACCCGCAATCCTTGAAAACTCGCTTGGGGCATGGCTCCCCCTTTCGTGCTTCTTTCCCCACGATATACGAAAGCGGTGTTGTAAAATTCAATCCACCAACGAGCACCGCTGCTGCCAAGAACCGTGCGACAGCAGCAGGGATTACAGACAAGGGGAAGCGTGTACATGCGGCATCTCAATAGGATTTTTCTTTTTTCGCTTCCGCTGCTGGCCCTGCTCGCCACCGGTTGTGGCAGCGGCGCCCCTGTCATTGGTGACACCGCGCAAAGCATCACCTTCAACAATCCCGGCACGCAGACAGTGGGAGTACCGCTGACGCTCTCGGCGACGGCTACCTCCAGCCTCACGGTCTCCTTTACTTCGACGACCCCCAGCGTCTGCACAGTCTCCGGGACGACGGCTGCATTTGTAGCCGCCGGCACCTGCACAATCGACGCCAGCGCGAGCGGCAACAGCACTTATGCCCCGGCTACGCAGATAGCGCAGAGCTTCACTGTCAACCCAGCCATTGGCTCGTCCACAACCATTTACATCGCCGGGTATGCGATCTCAACGGCATCCTCTGCATCGAATATCGTGACGGTCGCAGAGGAATGGCGGCTGACCTCCGGCAGCCCAACTGCCACCGCGACGGCTCTAGCTCCACCCAGCGGCATGCCAAGCACGCAAGCCAACGGGATCGCGATCTCGGGCAGTGATGTCTATGTGGTGGGAACTGCGTCGAACAGCGTGAGCCGATCCGCTGTGTATTGGTTGAACAACGGCGCAGCCACGACGTTACCCGTGCCGAGTGGCGCGATCTATTCTGCGGCCAACGCGGTCGCTGTCTCGGGCGGCAATGTGTATGTGACGGGATATGAGGAGAACACTGGGGGCAGCGGCTCCGCTGTACTCTGGGTGAACGGTACGGCCACGTTGTTGGCCCCGCCCAGCGGCATGGCCTATTCTGCTGCCGCAGCAATTGCAATCTCGGGCAGCAATGTGTACGTGGCGGGAGTTGCGTGGAACAACAATAACGACGAAAGAGCAGTCCTCTGGGTGAATGGCACGGCAACAACGTTGGCCTCACCCAGCAGCACGACTGGGGATTATTACGCCACAGCAATCGCAGTATCGGGCGGCAATGTGTACGTGGCGGGAATTGCGTGGGACAACAATAACAACGAAAGCGCTGTCTCTTGGGTGAACAACAGCGCAGCCGCGACACTACCCATCCCCCCCAACGATTTGGCTGGAAATTGCGCAGCCGACGGGATCACTGTCGCGAACGGCAATGTATACATAGCGGGAAGCGGGGTAAATGGCACGACAGACACCACTACAGCTGCATACTGGCTGAATGGCACGGCCACGACGTTGCCCATGCCCAGCAACACGTCATATGCTCCCGGTGGCGACTCCTCTGCTGGTGGAATCGCGGTCTCGGGCAGCGATGTGTATTCGGTGGGATCTGTGGGAAGTTCTGATGCCATATATTGGGTGAACAATGGCGAGGCTACACTATTGCCCATGCCCAGTAATACTTATGAGTCTTGGGCTGGCGCGATCGCGATAGCGACGCAGTAGCAGAAACACGGTCGGCGGGGCCTCAATTGCTGGAGCTTTTCACCGCAACATATGAGGCCCGCGCGCAATCTCCTGCGTAGCCGTCTACTTGGCTGCGCCTTGCGGCAGGCCCCAGTGGTAGACCATCTCCACGTAGCCGAACTGCGCGTTGCGATCCACAGGATAGATGGCCCCGACCACGCTCTTGCCGCGCGCGTTAGCGTAGTAGAAATTCACCGCCAGCGTCTTTGTCGCCTGCCAGTCG
>DAHWKP010000054.1:0-14392 GCA_027343585.1 Acidobacteriaceae bacterium | reverse complement strand
CTTTACGCAAGTCGCCGACGAAGAATTGCAGGACATCGAAGACCTGATCAACAAAAATGTTCTCGCCAACACCCGCGTCGAAACCATCGAAGATGTTCTTCTCGACGACGCGATCCAGACCTATCACGCGATGGCGCTCTTCGGCGAAAAGTATGGCGAGCGTGTGCGCGTGGTCAAAATCGGCGACTTCTCCACGGAACTCTGCGGCGGCACGCACACCGCGGCCACCGGCGAAATCGGACTGGTCAAGATTGTCAGCGAGGGCAGCGTGTCGTCGGGCGTGCGCCGCATCGAGGCCATCACGGGCACGGGCGCGTTGCAGGAATTTCGCCGCGACTTTGCCGTCACCAAACTGGCCGAGCAGATCGTAGGCAAAAATGATGCGCTCTCCCCGGCAGAGGCGCTGCAACAAAAACTCTCCGCGCAAGAGGACGAACTCAAGCGCCTGCGCCGCGAACTGGACGAAGCCCGCATGAAGTCTGCCGCAGGCAAGGTGAAGCAGGCCGCCGCGCAGGCCGTCGAGGTGAAAGGAATTAAGGTGCTGGCCCAGCGCGTGGACGCGCTCGACCGCAACCAGATGCGCACGCTGGTCGATAATCTCCGCAACCAAATCGGTTCGGGTGTCGTTGTCCTCGGCGGCGCGCAAGAGGACAAGGTCGCGCTGATCGTCGGCGTCACCAAAGACCTGACCAGCCGCGTACAGGCGGGCAAGATCGTCGGGCAACTGGCGCAAAAGGTCGGCGGCTCCGGCGGCGGTCGGCCCGACATGGCCGAAGCTGGCGGCAAAGACGTCAGCCAGCTCGACGCAGCCCTGGCCAGCACAGCGGAAATTGTCGGCGCGCTGCTGGGGTAAGCAGCGCTTGGCGAAGCAGCCCTGGGCAATGCAGATTCCATTCCTCGGCTGCGCTCGGGACAGGCTCACTCCCTGCGTTCGCTCGGAATGACAAGGTGCATTTTTTGATGGGCTGTCTCGGTGCCCCATTCAAGCCATGGTTTGGCTTGAGTGGGGGGAAGCTAAGAGCGCAATTCTTCTTTGACCCAAAATGGGCCGGAACTGCGGCGGCTCATTTGCATCCCTGATTCCTGAAAATATTTTTTTTGCCACAGGCAGCCCATTCGCCCTATACTAGGCTTGCTCTGGCGATTCGTTCGCGGTACAGAACGAATGCCTCTTTTCCTCTCGAAGATTGTTGGGTCGGCAACGACCGGGCACGCGGCGCCGTCGCGTGCGGCATTGTGCACAGCCTCGCGCATAGCCAGCGCGGCCACACTGCTGGCGCTCTGCGCAGCCTCCACATTCTCCTTTGCACAGACGAACCGCTCCCATCGCGCAGCCGTGCACTATGCACACGCGCAGCAGATGCGGGCGCATCTGCTGGCCACGCCGCAACGCCTGCGGACGCAGCGGCAATACGCCACCGTGCTGAATGCCTATCGCGCCGTTTACCATGGCGACCCGGCCAGCGTGGATGCTCCGAAGAGCGTTTTCGCCGTGGCCGAGTTGCTGGAGATTGAAGGCCGCCAATTCCACAACGCAAAGGATCTGTTTGACGCGCGGGCTCAATATGCCTTCCTGCGCAGCCAATATCCCCACAGCCCTCTGTGCAAGACGGCGCTGTGGGCACAGTATTCCCTGGCATCGGCATCCCTGCACAGCAGCGGGCGCGCGCACACCTCCCCAAGCATGGCGGCACACACGGGACAAAAGACCCGGACTGCTGCCATGCGCGCGCATTTCACTCCCAACGCGGCTGCCAACAAAACAGCCGCACGGAATGTCTCTACTTCGGAAGACACCAACCTTGTTGTTCCTGCAATGGATGATTCCACTGCGCAAGACAGCCCGGCCTTCGTCGAAGGCTCCAGTTCCATGACGCGCGTGCTGGGCCTGGGCATCCATCGCATTGTGATTGACGCCGGACACGGCGGGCACGACTCTGGCACGCTGGGGCCGCATGGACTGGAAGAAAAAGCTGTGGTGCTGGATGTTGCACTGCGCCTGGGCCGTCTGTTGCAACAGCGGCTGGGCATGCAGGTGATCTACACGCGGCGGACCGACGTCTTCATCCCGCTGCAAGAGCGCACGACCATCGCCAACCGCGCACACGCCGATTTATTTTTGTCGATCCATGCCAACTCCAGCCCAGAGCCGGAGGTGCGTGGCGTGGAGACGTATTATTTGAACTTTACCGGCTCACCGAATGCGCTGGCCGTGGCCGCGCGCGAAAATGCTGGATCGGGGCTTTCCGTGCATGATCTCTCTGGGCTGGTGCAGAAGATCGCGCTCACCGACAAAATTGGCGAATCCCGCAGCCTGGCTGCCGACGTGCAGCAATCCCTATATCAAGGGCTGCGGTCGGGCAATCCTGATCTGCGCAACCGAGGCGTGCGTCAAGCGCCGTTCATGGTGCTCATCGGCGCGCAGATGCCGTCCATTCTGGCGGAAATTTCCTTCCTGACCAACGCAAGCGATGCCGCCGACCTGCGCCAGCCCGCCTACCGGCAGCGCATCGCCGAGTCACTCTACCGCGGCGTGGCCACCTACGTGCAAAGCATGGATGGCATGCGCCTGGCGCAATCCGAGGGTTTCTCCCGGTAGCGTGCGGCCAGCGTATCTGGTGGAGCGTGGAGCCAAATCTGTTGCCTGCCTATCCCTTGTCTCCTAAACAATTTCTGCCGTCTGCAAATTTTTGGATGCATTCCAATGTAACGGATTGTCTGCCCGTTGCATCTAGTATGCTGAAGGGTTGGACAGGCGGGAGATCCGCCACATACAAACAACAACTCTCAGGAGGCTTTTTCATGGCAGGACTGGCGGTAGAAGTGAATGACGCGACCTTTGAAGCGGAGGTCCTGCAATCGGGCCAGCCGGTTCTGGTGGACTTTTGGGCTGCGTGGTGTGGACCGTGCCGCGCGCTGGCACCCATCGTGGATGAAGTGGCCCGGGAGTACCAAGGCAAGCTGAAGGTGATGAAAATGGATGTGGACAAGAATCAGTCCACGCCGATGCGCTATGGCATTCGCGGCATTCCCGCCCTGCTGATTTTTAAAGGGGGCAAAGTGGCCGACCAAATCGTTGGCTTTGTGCCAAAGGAGACGATCGACAAATCTCTAAGCAAGGTGATCAGCTAACCGAGGGCTGTTTGGCCCGCTTGCAGTACCCCATGTCTCAAAACGAGACATGGGGTACCCAGAGATTGCCTACACGCGGAATTGCCGAAAAGCCTAAGCGTTATTGGCGAATGGTCTCCGGACCGCGCGCGGCGGGCACTCCAGTGAGCACGCCGGGCGCGTCTTCTGCAATCTCGGGCAGCGGGCCGGCAAGAGCGATCTTGAGCACCTCGTCCATTGTTGTAACAAAGTGCAGCTTCATGGCCGACTTCAAATTCTCTGGGACGTCGGTCAGATCCTTCTGATTTTCCTCCGGCATAATTGCTTCAAAGATGCCAGCTCGGTGCGCGGCCAGCAACTTCTCTTTCAATCCGCCGATGGGCAGCACGGTGCCGCGCAGCGTAATTTCGCCAGTCATGGCGATGTCGCGGCGCACGGGAATGCGCGTGAGCGCGCTGGCCAAAGCTGTGGCCATGGTGATGCCTGCCGAGGGGCCATCTTTGGGAATTGCGCCTTCGGGAACGTGGACATGAATATCCACATTGCGATAGAAATCGCGAGCCAGGCCAAGGTGAAGCGCACGACTGCGAATGTAGGAGAGCGCGGCCTGCGCCGATTCCTGCATCACATCGCCAAGCTGGCCGGTGAGCGTGAGCTTGCCTTTGCCATCGAGAACCTGCACTTCTGTCGATAGGATGCTGCCGCCGACCTCCGTCCACGCCAAACCAGTAACCAGGCCAATCTCGTTGTGCTCGTGTACTTGCGAACTGCGATATTTGGTGACGCCGGCCAACTCCTGCAAATTCGCTGCCGTGATCACTTCCTTGTGCTTGGGGCCTTCATTCACAACGCGGCGCGCCACTTTGCGACAGAGGTTGCCAATCTCACGCTCCAAGTTGCGCACACCGGCCTCGCGCGTATAGCTGCGAATGATCTCCTGAATCGCATCATCGCCAAATACGATATTCTTTTCGGTCAAGCCGCAGGCTTCACGCTGCTTTTTGATCAGATACTGTTTGGCGATTTCCACCTTTTCGTTTTCCGTGTAGCCATGCAGGCGCAGAATCTCCATGCGATCTTGCAGCGCTGCGGGAATGGTGTGCAGCACGTTGGCTGTGGCCACGAAGAGCACCTGCGACAGGTCATACTCCACGTCAAGGTAGTGATCTTGAAAGCTGGTGTTCTGCTCCGGATCCAACACTTCCAGCAGCGCCGAGGCCGGATCGCCGCGAAAGTCCGAGGCCATCTTGTCGATCTCGTCGAGCACGAAGACGGGATTTTTTGTGCCCGCGCGCTTCATCGACTGGATAATCTGTCCGGGCAATGCGCCAATATAGGTGCGGCGATGGCCGCGGATTTCCGCCTCATCGCGCACGCCGCCCAGCGACATGCGAATGAATTTTCTGCCCGTGGCCTTGGCGATGGACATGCCGAGCGAGGTTTTACCAACGCCCGGAGGGCCAACAAAGCAGAGGATGGAACCCTTGGGATTTTTGACCAGCTGGCGCACAGCCAAAAACTCCAGGATGCGCTCCTTGATCTTATCCAGCCCGTAGTGATCGGCGTTCAAAACTTTTTCCGCGTGTTGGAGCGAGCGGATTTCCTTGGACTTTTTCTTCCACGGCACGGCGACCAGCCAGTCCAGATAATTGCGTGAGACGGTGGACTCTGCCGACATGGGCGGCATGGCTTCGAGTTTTTTTAGCTCCTGCAGCGCCTTTTCCAGTACATCTTTGGGCATGCCGCAGGTTTCAATCTTTTTCTTCAGCTCGTCAAACTCGCCTTTTTCGCCGCGGCCCAGTTCCTTTTGAATGGCCTTGATTTTTTCGTTGAGGTAGTACTCTTTCTGCGCGCGCTCCATCTGGCGCTTGACGCGCGACTGAATGCTGCGGTCCATATTGAGTTTTTCGATCTCCACTTCCAGCACGCCAGCGATGTGATTCAGCCGCGCGGCGGGATCAAAGAGATCGAGAATCTTCTGCTTCTCCTCAATCGGCAGTTGCAGATTGGCAGCGATGGTGTCGGCCAGCCGTGCCGGGTCATCCATGCGAATGGAAGAGGCGACGGTCTCAAAGTTGAGCGACTGCTGGAGCTTCAAATACTGCTCGAAGAGCGTGGTGATGTGTTGCATCTGGCCTTCGAGGGCCTTGGTGATTTCCATCGACGATGGATGCACGCGCACGGTGGCGACAAAGAAGCCGTCAGTATCCACCAGGCTGGTGACCTCGGCGCGTTCGACGCCTTCGACGAGCACCTTGATGTTTCCATCGGGCATTTTGACGCTTTGCACAATGTTGCCGATAGTACCGATGGGGTAAATGTCCTGCGGCTGTGGCTCATCCACGCTGGCGTCATGCTGCGTGGCCAGAAAGATTTTGCGATCGCCGGTCAGCGCCTCTTCGAGCGCACGCACGCTGGACTCGCGACCCACGACGAACGGCGTCATCATGAACGGAAAGATGACCATGTCACGGATCGGCATCATGGGCAGCTTGCGGAGTTCGTTGGATTCTTTGCTCTGGCTCATGCGCACCTCGCGTCGAACAGACTGACTCACTCTTCATTGTAAAGCGGACGCTGCATCCGCTTGCGTGCAGACTTGGGGGCGTATCTTGCCAAGCACTCCCGCCACACCGTTCCTACGCAACCGGCTGGGCGCAGTGAGCGCACCGCCGTGCATCCTGCGGAATCTGGCTCAAACACTCCGGACAGGGCTTGGTGGTCGGAGCGGCTTCGGGTTTGTGAAATCTCCTCAGAAATTTATCCATAGGCAGCACCACGCCGAAGTACATCGTGGCGGCAACGATGGCGAAGGAGATAATCGCATTCAAAAAATTTCCATACTTGATGACGCCACCATGCAGATGCAGCACCAGATAGGAAAAGTCTGGCTTTTTGACGATAGCTGCAATCAGTGGATTAATGACGTCACCTACCAGCGAGTTGACAATGGACGTAAAAGCCGCGCCGATGACAACGGCCACAGCCAGATCCACCACATTGCCGCGCAAAATGAAGTCCCGAAATCCTTTGAGCATCGCCTTACTCCTGAAAAATTTTATTTTCTGCGCGCAACCATCATCGAAGCATCGTACCATTATCGGCGAAGTGAATGGAGCAATACGCCACGCGCGCTGTGGCACGGGAGATCGCAATGAATAAGGTCGTCGCATCGGCGGAGGAAGCGGTACGCGACATTGCCGACGGCGCAACGGTGATGCTGGGCGGCTTTGGCCTCTGTGGCATTCCTGCAGAATTGATCGAAGCACTGCTGTGCACCGAAGCGCGTGGTCTGCGCACCATCAGCAACAATATGGGCATCGATGGCGTGGGCATGGGGCGCATGCTGGAAGCGGGCAGAATCGCCGAGCACACGGGCAGCTACGTGGGCGAGAACAAATTGCTGGAGGCGCAAGTGCTCGCAGGAAAGTTGAATCTACATTTGATTCCGCAAGGCACGCTGGCCGAGCGCATTCGCGCTGGTGGCGCGGGCATTCCTGCGTTTTACACTCCGGCGGGCGTGGGCACGGTGGTGGCTGAGGGCAAAGAGACGCGCGTCTTCGACGGCAAAACATATTTACTGGAGGAGGCTTTGCGCGCGGACTTTGCGCTGATCCATGCCTGGCGTGGCGACCGCATGGGCAACCTGGTGTATCGCAAGACGGCGCGCAATTTTAATCCGATCATGGCCACGGCTGCGCGTGTGACCATCGCCGAGGTGGAGGAGTTGGTCGAACCGGGCGCGCTCGATCCAGATGTCGTGGTGACGCCAGGCGTGTATGTGCAGCGCGTGGTGGTGTGTCGCGCATTGGAGAAAAAAATTGAGAAGCGAACGGTGCGTTACATCAACCAGCGTGCGTAGGGGTAGAGCGCAAGAAAGAGGATCATCATAAGCGCCATCATGTCCATGTAAAGGCTGATTAAAACGGCGGCATGATAAAAACTCCAATGCGGACGCAGGCAGCGAAAGGTTTCCACGGTGCCGAAAAATGCGGTCAACACAGGCAGCAAAATCCACGGCGCGGGCCGGTTGGCTGGAAAACCGGAGACAGAAAAGGCAAGCGCCAGACTGCCCAGCACCAGAACATTGGCACGCAGCAGCGAAGCGCACCGATAACGAAAACAGCAAGGGAGCAAGCGATGCATCCTGATGGTTCTACTCTACAGAAGAATGCGGCGCAGCGGCAGGGGCCAGCACAGGCTGCATCGGCCACGCACGGCGACCGAGCGGAAACGGTGCAGCGCATTGCACGGCGCGTGGCCTGCGAACTGCGCGATGGCTACTCGGTGAATCTGGGCATTGGCATTCCCACGCTGGTGGCGAACTTTGTTCCCACGGGTGTGGAAGTGGTGCTGCAATCGGAGAACGGCATGCTCGGCGTAGGCCCCTATCCGCTGGCCGGGCAGGAGGACGCCGATTTGATCAACGCCGGCAAGGAGACAGTGAGCGAGATGCCCGGCGCATCGTATTTTTCCAGCGCCGAATCCTTCGCCATGATCCGTGGCGGGCACATTGACCTGAGCGTGCTGGGCGCGATGGAGGTGGATGCACAGGGCAATCTGGCGAATTGGACCATCCCCGGAAAAATGGTAAAAGGCATGGGTGGCGCAATGGATTTGGTAGCCAGCGCTCGGCGCGTGATCGTAGCCATGGAGCACACCACCCGCGATGGCCGCCCGAAGATTCTGCGCCATTGCACGCTACCGTTGACTGGTGCGCGTGTGGTGGACACCATCATTACCGAGATGGCCTGCATCCGTGTGACGCCACAGGGGCTGGTGCTCGAGGAGATCGCCGCAGGCCTCAGCGTGGCTCAAGTGCAGGCAGCGACCGAGGCGCAGCTAATGGTGAGCGAGCGACTCTGTGCAATGCGCTGAAACTACCCCTGCGCCATGGTGGCTGCTGGGTGTGCGGTGCACATGGACTGCATCGACTCAGCATAGGGAGCACGCAGCACCCCAGAGCAACGCCCATCGCTGCGCTGACGCCAATCGCTGGCGCGCCGCGCACAATCATGGTGCAAATAACCGTTGCTATCGCGCGAGGCTTCCCAAATGCGAAATAGTACACGCTGGATGCAGAGGCCATACTGAAATACAGCACATGTCGGCGATGCCCATTCAAACAAGGCACAGCTTTGCTTCCAGCATTTTCCGCACGGCATCCGTGTTGCGCTCAAAGATTCTTGCCAGTCCGTAAGAATACAAGATCGTCATGACGAGTATTCCTACGCTCACGGAAAACATTCCTACCGAAGCTTGGCTACGGTGATTTACCAGCGCTGCAAAAAATAATAAAAACGGCATGTGGGCCAAATATAGCGTGTAAGAAAATCCGGCAATGCCTTTTGTGTAGAATTTGTATGCTCTACCAATCTGCATGGGAGAGTGCAGGAGGGTATAAAGAAAAAATGCCACGAAAACTCCAAGAATATGATCAAAAAATGAATATTTTTGGGGAAATGACGCGAGTATTGAGACCAGCAAGATTCCCAAGAGCGCAAACAACGAAAATCCAAAAAACATCCAATAATGCCGAAGTATTCTATTGGCCGGTTTCGGGATAAAAACAAGGGATACACCCAACAACCAGATGAAGAACCCTTGAAACATCCATGAACCGATAAAGTATGCAACAACTAAAAAGCAGATGCCATAGGTAAACCGCCGCCAGAACGAAAAAGTTTTCACGAAAAGAATCGCCAAGCAAGGAAATAGCACGTAGTACCAAAACTCATATGACAAACTCCACAACGGACTATCGGAACCAAAAGGGGGAACACGGATTAGCTGTAGAAAAAATAGATTCCCGAAGAAGATGCGCGGGCTGATCCATTCTGCGACCCGATACCCCAGCACACTGACGCCGCTTGTTCCCAGATATAGCGCCGATCTGGGAAATAAGTGCATTCCAAGTCCATCCCAAAACCAACAGAGCAGCAGCGCTGGAATCAGAACCAGATACAACCGCACTCCGCGATGTAATGCGTATTTTTTTATCGACCATTTTCCTGTCACCATATCCTTTATGACAGTCCGGCCAATCAAAAAACCGCTCAGAACGAAAAAGACAACGACCGCTTGATGTCCAAATTTCGCAACAGCGTACAGGGTTGCAAGAAGAAGGTTTTTATGAGATACGTTGGGCCAATTCAAGAAAAACAGGGAGCGCCAATGTGAGCCAAGCACCGCTAGCGCTGCCAATCCGCGCACCATGTCAAGATGCGCAGACGCTTGCTCTGTCAGCGGAAATACAGGTTGACGGTCCATGTTCCGGTCGTTGTATCTTCTCAAAATTTAGCACGCCAGTGTTCTGAATGCAGAGGCTTCAGGTGGTTGCCGGTATTAGCGACTGCGATGCAATGCACATGGACTGCATCGACTCAGCATAGGGAGCGCGCAGCACCCCAAGCTCCGTGATGATGGCCGTAACATATTTTGCGGGGGTCACATCGAAGGCCGGGTTGGCGATGCCCGCTCCGTTCGGCGTGATCTGGCGGTCGTTGAAGTGCGTCACTTCGCGCGCAGAGCGTTCCTCGATGGGAATCTGCTCCCCGGTTAGTGTGGCCCTGTCGATGGTGGACCACGGCGCAGCAACGTAGAACGGAATGCCATGCTCCTTGGCAAGAATGGCCACGCCATAGGTGCCAATCTTATTGGCCACGTCGCCGTTGGCGGCAATGCGATCCGCGCCCACGATGACGGCCTGAATTTTTCCAGCACGCATCTGGCTGGCGGCCATGTTGTCGCAGAGCACGGTGGTGGGAATGCCGTCATGCAACAGCTCCCATGCGGTAAGGCGCGCGCCCTGCAAATACGGACGGGTTTCGTCTGCGAAGACATGCAGCTGGTGGCCACGTTCCACTGCGGCGCGGATGACACCGAGCGCAGTTCCGTAGCCGCAGGTGGCCAGCGCTCCTGCATTGCAGTGCGTCAGCACCGTACCAGAGCGCGGCAATAGAGCCGCGCCATGCGCGCCCATGGCGCGGCAGGCAGCGATGTCCTCGTCATACATGCGCAGCGCCTCGGCCACGGCGGCCTGTTGCAGCCGCGCAACGGTTGCGCCGGGTTGTGCGGCGAGCATGCGCACGGTGTGGCGAATCCGCTCAATGCCCCAAAAGAGATTGACGGCGGTGGGTCGCGTAGCGGCCAGCGTCTCGCAGATGAGGTGCATTTCGTGGTGAAGCTGCTCCACGTCTTGAGCTTGGGAGCGAAGCAAGCCCAGCGCAACGCCCATGGCTCCACTGACACCAATGGCAGGGGCACCGCGCACGATCATGGTGCGAATGACTTCCGCAACCGCACGATAATCTTCGGCGAGCACATAGGTTTCTTCCAATGGCAGCTTGGTTTGGTCGAGAAAGCGGACGCCTGCGTCCGTCCATTGCAGTGTGGGAATCATAGTCTGCTTCTATTGTAGGGGAGTCGTGCGGTAGATTTTTTTGCGGAAATTATTCGCCGGAGCTGCCGGAACAATCCTTGTTGGCTTCACGCATCTTGGAGCACTTTTTCATGACAGCTTCTTGAATTTTTTCCCGGAGATTCTGCGGTAGTTCGTAGAGTTCATTATTGCGATAGATCTCCACCGTCTTGCGCGTGGTGTTAAAGGTGACCTGGCAATGGCTGCAACGGAAAGCATGGGTGTCCAGCTCGGCGCGCAACTCGGTGGCGGTCTTCGGGTCGAGATAATCCTCAAGACGCTCTAAAAATTCTCTGCAGTTCATGCCTGTTCTCCACTGGGAACACGGAAGTAGCGACTGAGACGCTCGCGCAATTGCAGGCGCGCGCGCAACAACCGGCTTTTCACCGCAGGAATGCTCAACCCCAAAGCCTCAGCTGTCTCCTCGGTGGAGAGGCCGTCCACATCGCGCAGCGCAAACACGGCCCGAAATCCAGGCGAGAGCTTCTCCACATTGCTACGCAAAATCTCCGCAAACTCCGTCTGTCGGTAGAGTTGCTCCGGGTTGGGTGCCCAATCGGCAAAGTCGCGCGGCACAGAACCCTCCTCGGTTTGGATGTCGTCATCCATCGACACGGTCGGATGATTGCGGCGTTTGCGCAGGCGCATTAGCGACTCATTGACAGCAATGCGCACCAGCCAAGTGTAAAACTTGGAGTTTCCCTGAAACTGATCGAGCTTGGTGTAGGCCTTCAAAAACGTGTCCTGCACAACGTCTTCCGCGTCTTCACGGCTCTGCGTAATGTGCTGCGCGATGCGAAAGATTTGCCGATCATACTGTTTCATCAACTGCTCAAAAGCAGACAGGTCTCCGCCACGAACGCGCTCTACCAGAGCCACGTCCGGGTGCAAGTCATCCGCGTTGAGAGCTAAGAGCGTATTCATGCGTATAGGCTGGTGCCCACTCCGTATAGATGCCTCGCGTGTGGCGCAGGATGCAGGAATCTAAAAAAATCCCAATCGTCCCGCACAGCAGCCAACGCTGCAGCCATCCTCCAGCCATCCTCTTATCATGGTATGCGCTGGGGAGCTTGGGCGCAAAGGCAGACAGAATTGGGCCGTGAATCCATTTAAGAACCACGACGAGTCCCGCTGAGGAACGTAGTGATGAAGCATCCAGAGAATCATCGCGCCCCCCAGCCATCACTCTCTGGATGCTTCACTCCGTCCGCATTCGCAGACTCCGCCCTGAATGACTCCGTATCTTTGGCTGCGAATGTTGAGAGTGCTCCTGCATCCTTCCAACGGACCTACCCGCCAGAATTGACATTTCAGGCCGCCGCACTAGAGTCAAGACATGGGAAATTTTTCATGGCGCAGGTGCGCTTCGTTCCGCACTGCGCAGATCGCAGTTCTAGGGATTCTCAGCTTCGGCCTGGCTGGCACGGCCCGTGCAACATCGGCGGCGCAGAAGCACGCGCATGCTGCAGACAAGGCAGCGCCGACCAAGGCTGCTGCCCACCACAAAAATCTGGCGCACGTACGCAGGATGCGCCGGGCCTTTGTTGCCAGCGCGGAGTTGCGGCCCATGGCGCAACAGTTGCACGCACTGCACACACCGGAGGCCTACGCAGGCGTGACGCGCTATGCCCGTACGCACAGCGGTGACGCCGCCGAAGCGGCGTATCTGGCGTTAGGCAACGCATATTTGGCCGACCAGCGCTATGCCGATGCGACCGCCGCATTGAAGCTGGCGCGCAAGGCGGGCAACGTTCTCGCCGACTACACCGACTACCTGCAGGCGCAGGCCGACTTGGCGCAACAACTCTACGCAGAGGCAGAAAATCTGCTGATAAATTTCAGCGTGCAGCATCCAGAGAGCATCTTGACCGGCAAAGCAGCGCTGCTGCTGGCGCAGGTCTACGTGGCCGACGGCGATCCGCAGAGCGCGCTGCAACAACTGGCGACCATGCAGGGGCGTGAGCGAAACTCTGCCACCTACCTATTTACAGAGGCGCAGGCGCAACAGATGGCTGGCCACGCCGAAGCAGCGCTGCGTTTGTACGGACGCATCTACTCCGATTACGCCGCCAGCCCAGAAGCCACACAAATTGCCGCGCAATTGCACACGATGGAGTTGAGCCATCCCTTCAGCGTGGAACAACGCGCGCTCAACGCGGAGGGCTTAGCGCAAGCGGGGCAGTACTCCGCCGCATCGGCGCAATACAACGCGCTGGCGAACAGTCCGGCGCTGGCTGGCTCGCCCAAGGTGAATTTGTATCTGGCCAAGGCGGCCTACTACGAATTTCGGCAAGAGCATCACGTGGATGCCTCACAACTGTCGCTGCTCTCTGACACCAATGACGAGGCTGGAGCGCTGCGCTTGTACTTGATGCTGGAGCTGGCGCGCGACCACACCGATGCGCAGCAGGTGCAGAGCCTGCTGGCTCAGATGCAGCAACGCTTCTCGCTGAGCCGCTGGACGGAACGAGCGCTCTTTTCCGCAGGCAACATGGCATTGGTGGCCAATGATCTGCCCACAGCGGCACAGGATTACAGCACGCTGGCCAGCCAGTTCCCTGCCAGCCCGCACGCAGCAGCCAGCCATTGGCACGCGGCGTGGATTGCCTTTCGACTGAATAAAAAATCCGATGCCGCGCGCATGTTTCAAGAGCAGATCGCGCGCTATCCCAGCCAGCCGCAGGTGGCTGCGGCAATCTATTGGCGCGGACGTCTCTATGAGGATGTTGAGAAAAATCCCGCAGCCGCCGCGGCTTGTTACGCCAAACTGATCGCGGATTTTCACCATTATTACTATGCGCACCTGGCACAGGCGCGGATGCAAAATCTGTCCGGCGCAACCCCAGCACATCTGACGTTTTTGGAGAGCGTCGCTGCCCCCAAGCCGCCGCATTTGACCACCACGGTGCCGAGCGATGATGTGCATCTCCTACGCGCGCGGCTGCTGGCCAACGCTGCGCTGAATCAGTACATCGCACCGGAGATTCAGGCCAGCCCGGACAGCAGCGCCTGGTCGCCCCTGGCTGAGGCGGAGATTTACTCCCGCTCTGGTGAGGATTTCCGCGCACTGCAAACCTTAAAGCAGACCGTTCACTCCTACTTCGCTCTGCCGATTGCTGCGATTCCGCGCGACTACTGGCTGCTGCTATTTCCGCGTCCGTACTGGCCGGTGTTGACCGGCAATGCCAAACGCAACGACCTCGATCCGTATCTAGTGGCTTCGCTCATTCGCCAGGAGTCGGAGTTCAACCCCGGCGCAGTCTCTTATGCCAACGCCTTCGGACTGATGCAATTGCTGCCACGCGTGGGCCGCGAGCTGGGCCGCAAGGCGCACCTGGGCCGCGTGACCCCCAATGCGTTGCTGCAGCCGCAGATGAATCTACGGTTGGGAACGATGTATCTGCGACAGTTGATGGATGAGTTCCAAAACCAACCAGAGTATGCTCTGGCCGCCTACAACGCTGGCGATGACCGCGTGAAAAGTTGGCAAGCCAACGGGCCGTATGCCGATCTGCCCGAGTTTGTCGAGTCCATTCCCTTCACGCAGACGCGCGAGTATGTGCAGGCAATTTTGCGCAATGCGCAGATTTACCGCAAGCTGTATGAGCAGCCGTCCCCAGCAAATGCACCGGAGAAAAAGCCTGCGGCAGCCGACGCGAAAAGTTTTGCCCCGAATCCGCAGCCGACTGTGCATCCGGCAGCGGGCGCGGCACGATAGAATCGTAGGATTGCGGCAGTGCAATCGCGCGACACAACGGCTCTGCGGAGCGAGGCTCAAGATAGCGATTCAATGCCGTTGCAAGAAGCAACACAAGGCCCGGATGGCGGAATCGGCAGACGCAGCGGACTTAAAATCCGCAG
>DAHWKP010000035.1:0-1514 GCA_027343585.1 Acidobacteriaceae bacterium | reverse complement strand
CCACTCCCCGCGGATGGAGCTACCGTGATCGATATATCGGAGGCAGCGGGCGCGGAGGTGTTCGGGGATAAATTTGTGCTGCCGCCGCAGCCGGAGATTCCCGCAGCCAACGCACCAGTCAGAAGCACCAGCAAACCAAGTTGCAGGAACCCAAACTGCTTCTTCGACAACTTCCGCTTGCGTCCGAAGGTCGCCAATCCCGCCAGACTCCCCGGCCCCCAGAAGGCCAGCGCGGGCAGAATGGGATTCATGGGGCTGGGTGTGCTGGAAGCCGAAGCCTGCCATGTTGCAGCGCGCGCGCCTGGAGTTGGCAAGAGGGACGGTAGCACATTGAAGGCCGTTGCCACGCTGGTCTGGATGGTCAGCGTAACGGCGATGACTGCATCGTTGCCGGTCATGGTGACCACGTTGTTGGTCACAGGGCTGTGGGTTGAGTAGGTTTGGAAGAATAGACATTTCACATTGGCGGGAAGATTGCCGCAGCTCAACGTGAGGGAGCCGGTATACCCGCCAACCGGGGTAAAGGTGAGTGTCGTTGTCGCCGTCTGCCCCGCCAGAATCGTCAGCGAGGAAGGGTTCGCCGTCACCGTGTAGCTGGGGGGGATGGGCGTAGTGGGAACCGCTACGGTGACCGTCGCAGTATTGGACACGCTGGCCGCGTAGTTGCCCTGGGCCGCGTACGTGGCGGTAAAGGCCGGATCGCCACCGGCTGCGAGCGTGGTGGTGGTGAGAATCGCCACCCCGTTCGCCAAGGTTCCGGTACCGAGCGGTGTGCTTCCGTTCAGGAAGGTTACGGTGCCTGTGGGCGTTCCCGCAGCACTGGCTACGGTCGCCGTAAAGGTCACACTCTGGCCCGCCGTGATGCTGGTCGGCGCAGCGACCAGCGTTGTGCTGGTCGTAGCCGGAGAGATCACAAAGCTCTGCGTCACCGGAGTGGCCGCACTGTAATTCGCATTGCCCGTCTGCGTAGCCGCCAGCACCACTGTGCCTGCTCCGGTCAGCGTGACGGTGTTGCCGCTAATCGTCGCCGGGCCGCTGGTTACAGCTATGGTTACGGGCAGGCTGCTCGTTGAAGTTGCCGACACGGCAAAGGCCGCGCTGCCGTAGACCTTTGCCGCAATCGCCGGAAAGGTGATCGTCTGCGAAGCCTGCGTCACCGTAATGTTGGCCGTCAGACTGCCTGCGGCGTAGCTGCTGCTGGCGTTGGTGTAGGCCTCAATCACCACACTGCCTGCGCCGGTAAAGGTGAGCGTGCTGCCGGAGATCGTTGCCGGGCCAGAGATGACCTGATAGAGCACCGTCGCACCGGAGTTGGCCGTGGCTGCCAGCGGGATCGGTGCTGCGCCGTAGACCACGCTGGTGGGCGGAGTGTGCGTCCAGGTGATCGTCGTGGTCAGCACGGAAATGTCAAAGGAGTTGCTGGTGGCCGTTAGCGTTAGCGGAGTGGCCGCTCCGGCAGGCGTGATGGGCAAGCTCACATCCAGCGTGTCGCCCGTGCCTGCGGCGTTCACGCT
>DAHWKP010000121.1:0-6255 GCA_027343585.1 Acidobacteriaceae bacterium | reverse complement strand
TCAACCTGTCGATTAAGAGTCGAATGCTCTGCCAGTTGAGCTACGCGTCCAAACCTGATGCGCGGGTGCGCAGATGCGAAGAAATTTCCATGCAGACAATGCAGAGAACTTCATCAAGAGAATATCACAGACCGGACGCTCGCGCCTACTCCGCACAGGGACTGCAATCGAGCACGCGTTTGTTTGCAGACGCAAATCGCCGTAGAATAGGTACAGCGTAGGTGTTGGCACAAGCAGGTGCCTACGCAAGGAGACTGACCCATGGCGACCCCAGCAGCAACTGCTTCCCCAACCGAATCCGCCAGCCCCCGTTCCGTTACGCTCACCCCACAGGCTACAACCAAAGTGCGGGAGATCATGGCCACGCAGGACCCGCTGCCCGCTGGACTGCGCATCGGCGTCGTCGGTGGCGGCTGCTCTGGATTCCAATACTCCATGTCCTTTGAAAACCAGCCCGGCATGATGGACAAGGTCTACCAATTCGACGACATCAAGGTCTTTGTCGATGCCACCAGTGCCACGTATCTGAACGGATGCGTTGTCGATTACGTCGAAACCTTGGAATCCGCTGGCTTTAAGTTTGAAAACCCCAACGTCAAGAGCACCTGCGGCTGCGGCTCTTCCTTCAGCGCATAATCGCCTGCTTGCAATTCTAAATAGCAACGGCGCGGAAGAGTTCCGCGCCGTCGCTGCATTCATCGGAAGCAGACTGCGCAAACATTCCTATTGCTTTTCGGTTCCCCCATAAGTTGCCCTGCTTTTTTCGATCCAAACCGTAAGCAATAGCTTCAGCCATTCCACTCCCGATGACTCTGCATTATCCTGAAGACTAGAGATCATTATGACGACCCTTGCCACCGCCACGCCCGTTCGAGAGATTTCCATCGCGCACAGCCCCGATTCTGATGACGCCTTCATGTTTTACGCCCTAGCCACGGACAAGGTGACCGTGCCCGGGCTGAAGTTTACGCACACACTGTGCGACATTGAGACGCTGAACCAGCGCGCAATGCGCGAAGCGTTTTATGACGTGACAGCCGTCAGCTTTCACGCCTATCCGTATTTACAGGACAACTACGCGCTGATGCCCTGCGGCGGCAGCGTGGGCGAAGGCTACGGCCCTATGATCGTTGCGCGCCGTCCGATGACGCTCGAACAGGCAAGCCGCACACGCATCGCCATTCCCGGCACGCTGACCACGGCGAATCTCGCGCTGCGCATCATTCTGCCCGGCGTGGAGACGGAAATTGTTCCCTTTGACCAGATCATTCCACAGGTGCTGGCCGGCAAGTTTGATGCCGGACTCATCATTCACGAGGGCCAGTTGACCTATGCGCGCGACGGCCTGCACCTGGTGCTGGATGCTGGACAATGGTGGCGCGAGAAGATGGGCCTGCCGCTGCCGTTGGGCGGCAACGCCATCCGCCGCAGCCTGGGCGCGGAGCTGCACAGAAAAATTAATGATGCACTGCGTGCCAGCATTCGCTATGCACTGGATCATCGTGAGGACGCACTGCATCACGCCATGCAATTTGCCCGAGACTTGGATGCGCCAGACGCCAACCGCTTCGTCGGTATGTATGTAAATGAGCGTACGATTGACTACGGCGAAGATGGCCGCACGGCCATCCGGCGCTTGCTGGAACTGGGCCACGAACGCGGCATTATTCCGCATCCCGTGCGGGTGGATTTCGCGGAATAAAGGACAGTCGCTGCGTCCTTGGAACGTGCCCCATGAACATGCAGAAATCCTATCCACTCTTCGATCACGTACTGAATGCGCCCTCGGCATTTACCCCTGAGGATTTGGTGCAGTCCGTGCGTATTTCCAAGGGGCTGCAAGACGTGAACGTGCCCGCCCTGTGCGTGCTGGACTTCGACGGGGATTTGACCGATTGGCTCGTGCAGCAGGACATGGCGACGCCGTTTCTTCCATGGGCCTGTTTCCATACCACCATGTATATGGTGGAAGTGGATGGCGTCCGCTGCGGCATCCTTGCGCGCACAATCGGCGGACCGTACGCAGTATTGATCGCGGAGCAACTCCGCGTTTCTGGAGTGCAGCTTGTTTTAGGCCTGACATCTGCCGGACGCATTGCCCCCACTCTGCCCCTGCCAAGTTTCGTGGTTGCCACCAGCGCGGTGCGTGACGAAGGTACATCGCTGCACTATCTGCCAGCCACAGAGACCATTGCCTGTCCCACGCCGCCGATTGTCTCGCATTTACATGTCGAACTCAGCCAGTTGGGCACGACCGTGCTTGGGCCAGTTTGGACAACGGATGCGCCCTACCGGGAAACCGAAGAACAAATTCATCGCCACGCCCGTGCCGGTGTACTTGCGGTGGAAATGCAGGCGGCAGCACTCTTCGCTTTCGCCACAGCCAAAAATGTAGCAGTGGGAGTTGTCGCGCATCTGACGAACGCGATCGGCCATTCCGGGGAACAATTCGAAAAAGGTACGGAAGAAGACAGCCTTGCAATTCTGCGTGCCCTGCTGCGTGCTGGGCAAAAGTTTCTCAATGAAATGTGAGTATCGATGAACCGACACGAGCATTGGAACGCAATCTACGACTCCAAACGTGACGACGAGATGAGCTGGACACAGAGCGAGCCGGAACTCTCGCTGCGACTGATCGGCGCAGTTTGTCCCGGTGGCCGCGTCATTGATGTGGGCGGCGGCAATTCGATACTGGCAGCGCGGCTGGTGGAGCGCGGCTATACCGTTACGGTTTTGGACATTGCCGAATCCGCACTGGCGCGTGCCCGCGCGCGCATGGGTGCGGCGGCGGAGAAAATCGTATGGACGGCAGCCGACATCACTGCGGAGCCAGTGCTGGCCGCTTGCGATGTTTGGCATGACCGCGCCGTCTTTCACTTTCTAACGGATGCGGCAGACCGCGCGGCCTATCGCAGAGTTTTAGAGCGTACTATTCCCGTGGGCGGCCATGCCGTGATAGCAACCTTCGCGTTGGACGGCCCGGAGAAATGCAGCGGCCTGCCCGTGCAGCGCTATGATGGCCCCTCGCTGGCGGTGGAACTTGGTTCCCACTTTGCTCTTCTGCAAAGCCTGCCGCAGACGCACACCACACCTCAGGGTAAATCGCAATCCTTTCAGTTCAACCTCTTCCGACGCAGCTAAGGAATCTCTGAACAAGTTTGTTGTTTGGAAGGGGCGGGACTTCAGTCCCGCCGTACGTCCCAGGATTGCAGTGAGGCTTGAGCCGCTGCGGGAGTGATCCGCACTTGTGCAGCGTCTCGCTAAAAGACGCGGCCCGGTAATGTTTGCGCTAAAAGCTGCCGATACTTCCCTTGAGGTTCTATGGTGGAGCGACGCATCCTTCTTGCCGAACCCGATGCCATACAGGCTGAGCGACTGACAAAGATGCTGCAAGCCATGCAGTACACAGTGGAGCCAGCGGAGAGCGGACTGGCTGCGTTGCAGCGTCTGCAGGATGCCAGCACACCGGAGATGGCCCTGCTGAATGCCAATCTGCCCCTGCTAAATGGCGTGGAGGTGGCCTTGGAGGTTCGTCGCCGCGCCCGCCGCCATCAGCTTTGGCTGATGCTGATGAGCGAAAAACCCAGCGCCGAACAGGTTGCCATGGCCCACGATGCCGGCATGGATGAGTTTTTGGCCACGCCCGTCAGCGAAGCGGAATTGCGCATGCGCATCCGCACGGGCGAGCGCGTGCTGGCCGTTTATCATGAGCTGGCCGACGCCGCCGCTACCCGGGAGTTTCACGCCACGCATGATCCGCTGACCGGAGCCTGGCGGCGAGAGGCAATGCTGGACCTGCTCTTTCAAGAGACCGACCGCGTACAGCGTTTGCGCACGCCGCTGTCCCTGTTGCTGCTGGATGTGGATCGCTTCAGCGCGTTGAACCAGCGGCACGGCTGTGTGCTGGGCGATAAGGTGCTGCCCTTGCTCATCAGCCGCATACGCAATCAGCTTCGCAGCTATGACATGTTGGGCCGCGTCGATGAGGATGAATTTCTGCTTGCGCTGCCCGGCTGCGTGCTCGCACATGCCGAGCAGCAGGCCAACCGCCTGCGCCAAAGCATCGCTCGGCGTCCCTTTGTCGTCGATGGCGTAGACGTACAGATCACCGTCAGCATCGGCGTTGCAGAGAGTTTGGGTCGCTCTCCTCTGGTGGTACTACGCGAGGCCGAGCGCGCTCTGGCTCTGGCCAAACAAAACGGCAGAAACTGCGCCATGGTGTACACGCAAACCGCAGCCATGCAGGTACAGCATCCGGAATCCCGCCGCAAAATTGGCGCCGGAACTCCCGCGTAATCCACCGGGTAAACTCTGTACAGACACAATTACAAAACTCTTACAGTCACCACCGTTCAACGCTGCTACGGTAAGGGCAGTGCGTCGTTACCGACCACACGAACGACCTAGTTGAACTTTGAGGTGCATTTGTGACTCCCAACCCCTCCCTTGCTGAAGCTCCCGCTATTGTTGCTGATGTTCCCGCACTCGAGTCGCCGACCGCGTCCGCGCAGACGCCGGTTCCTATGATGGGCCGCGCGCGGCAACAGTATCATCTGACCATGACGACGACCATTTTCTTCGCGCTGTTTCATCTGGGCGCGATTGCCGCACTCTTTTTCTTTAGTTGGAGCGCGCTGGCGGTTTTGGTGGTCACGTATTTCTTTTCCATCAACGTGGGCATCGGCATGGGCTATCACCGGCTGCTGACGCATCGCGGCTACAAGGTTCCCAAATGGCTGGAGTATGCCATCGCCACTTGCGGCACGCTGGCCTTGGAAGGTGGACCGATTTTCTGGGTGGCCACGCATCGCGTGCATCACCAACACAGTGATCATCCCGGCGATCCGCACACACCGCGCGAGGGCACATGGTGGGCACACGCTGGCTGGATTTTGAACGGCAAGGCCATGCACAGCGAAACCGCGATCCTCTCCCGCTACGCTCCGGACCTGGCCAAGGATCGCTTTTATGTTTTGCTCAGCAAATATCATTGGGTGCCGTTGACGACGCTGGGCGTTATTTTGCTGGCGATTGGCGGCCTGCCTTGGGTTCTCTGGGGAATTTTTCTGCGCGTCACGCTGGGCCTGCACGCAACCTGGCTGGTCAACTCTGCCACGCATCTGTGGGGTTCGCGCCGCTTCGCCACGCGGGATGACTCCCGCAACAATTGGTGGGTTGCGCTTCTAACCGGGGGCGAGGGCTGGCACAATAATCATCACGCGCATCCCGTCTCGGCGCGTCATGGATTGGCTTGGTATGAAGTGGATCCCAACTATTACGGCATCTGGCTGCTCAAAAAGTTAGGCTTGGCCAAACAGGTCAAGATTGCGCAGTTCGATCCGCACGATCCCCGCCCAGCCGGCGCATAAGTACCGCACAGGAGCGTACGTTCGTGCGCTCCAAAAGAGAAACGCCACTCGTGAGAGTGGCGTTTTTCTTTTGCGTGTGAAAGCAAATTTCTATAGGAATGACTCGATCTCGAAGCCCCAAGCCTCCAACAACGTCTCTGGAATGTACTTGGAGTTCTTGTTCCGACGCGCCCATTCGCGCAAGCGCGTAGAGCGGATGTACTGATCGGGAGTCAGCTTGAATTCCTTCACCACTTGCTCGAAGGATGTCACTGTTGGCACCACCGGCCCGATCGGTTCCGGCTTGCCCCAGTTTGGATTGCCGCGACGCTTTGCCATGATCTATGCTGTTCCTTTTCTTTGGCTGTCTTGAAACTGCACTCAGTAATGGAAAAAATGGTCGAGCTGTGTTGCGAGTGGCCCACTCATGGTGGGGAGTTCCTCAGGGGCCAGACATATGCTATTTTACGGAGTTTTTATTCTAAAATCAATAGCAAATTGGGCTTCTCCCGATGAAATTCTTACCGACACCATGGGAATATCCACAGATTACGAGTGGTTATCTACTAATTTTTCAATAGCTTGCGCTGGTTACCGCCCCGGGGCACGCCGAGGGCCACTGCTAGTGACCATGCAACAACCCCCGCAGCAGCTTTTCGGCTCCCCGCCAGAAAATTTGCACGCCAATGGCCAAGAGTAAAAAGGAGATAATCCGCAGGATGCCATGCGCCGTTTGCGGGGAGATTTTGCGCGTAATCGTCGGCGCGTAGGCGTAGCAAAAGTAAACCATGATGCAGAGCACAAGGATGGCGGTGAACAGTCCCAGCTGGCTGAATACGTTGCCCAGCAGCGTGGGTTGTTCGGCGTGCGCGGCCAGCGCCAGCATCACCACCACCGTGCCCGGCCC
>DAHWKP010000305.1:0-3007 GCA_027343585.1 Acidobacteriaceae bacterium | reverse complement strand
CGGCCTGCTGCGCCTGCGCCAGAAAGCTGCGGTGCTGGTCGCGTTCTGCAGCCATGCTGGCCAGTTGGGCGCGCACCTGCTCCAGCTCCGCCTGCGCAGAGTGGATGCGAATGACCAGCTCGGCGGCGCGCTCTTCGTTGGATTGCAATTGGGTGAGCGTGCGCTCCAGCTCGACGGTGGCGGCGTTGGCGCGGGACTGGGCTTCGCGGGATTGGTTCTCCAGCGTGTAGCCGTGCTGGACGGCCTGTTGCTGCTGCTGGTCGAGCGTGTCAATCTGCGCGCCCAACTCTTCCACGCGCGCGGTGAGCGCGGTGAGTTGTTCGGCCAGCGTGGCCGACTCCGCATCCATCCCCGTAAGGCGTGTGGCGATGACAACGCGCAGGCGCTGTTGCAGGTCTTGGCGCAACGCACCATAACGCTCGGCCTTGGCGGCCTGGCGCTTGAGCGAGTTCATCTGCCGAGTGACTTCATCGAAGATGTCATTGACGCGGGCCAGATTTTGTTTGGCCTGTTCCAATCGCAGCTCCGCGAGGCGCTTTTTGGTTTTGAAGCGGGTGATGCCTGCGGCCTCTTCGATGATGGCGCGGCGGTCATGGGGTTTGCTGCTGAGCAACTGGCCGACGCGCTCCTGCTCAATGATGGCGTAGGAGTCTGGCCCGAGGCCTGTGCCCATGAAGATGTCTTGAATGTCGCGTAGGCGGCAGAGTTTGCCATTGAGCAGATACTCACTGTTGCCGGTGCGGAAGAGGCGGCGCGTGATGACGATTTCCCCTGCGCGGGCCGGCGTGCGCTGAAATTTGCGGCGGCGAATTTTGAGCACCACGGAGGGCGAGCCAGGGTGTGCGGCGGATTCCGCTTCGCTGGCTTCGGCGGCTTCGACGGCATGATCCGGCGTGGCTTCCCCATCTTCTTCTGTGACGGCTCCGGGTTGGAGTTCGGCGATAGTCTCGTCCGTCTCTTGTGCAGCGCGGGCGCGGACGGAGGCTTCGTCCCAATCTTCAGATTGGGAGCCGGTCGCATCGTCCGAGGCAGCCTCTGGGGTGTAGACCTCAGGGTCGATGAAGGTGAGCGCCACCTCGGCCATGCCGGTGGGCTTGCGATCGCGCGTGCCGGCGAAGATGACATCTTCCATTTTGATGCCGCGCAGGCTTTTGGCCGACTGCTCACCGAGCACCCAACTGACGGCGTCAGAGATGTTGGACTTGCCGCAGCCGTTGGGGCCGACGATGGCCGTGAGGCCCGTCGAGCTGTCGCCTTCCAAGGCGATCTCTGTGCGGTCGCAAAACGACTTGAATCCGAGGATGTGAATGCGCTTCAGTTGCAGCAAGGCGTAGGCCCCTTTCTACAGCCAGTTCCGCATCGCCCCCAAAGGGCGAACTTGGCTTCACTCTAGCCCTTGGGCATGGGGAGGGTCAACACGGGGAACGCTATATCTTGTGGATAAGGAGTACAAAACCCCATCTGTGGCGGTGTTCCAAAATGGGAGGGCTGTGGCGACTCTTATCGTGCCGGATGCAAGGGGATGCAGGGGGGCAAACCCTAGGCTTCTGGTTTGCGGCGTTCCAGCTTGGCAAGCTGCGCAGTCCAGCCCAAAAAATGAAACAGAGCGCGCTTTTGATTCAGCACAAACGTCCAGAAGGCTAAAAATCCAATCGTCTTGGCGGGCCTGCCGGAGTAGGTCTCCACGCGCCACTTGAGATACTCGCTGCGCCACGGTGTCAGGCGATTGCCGCGCGTTGCGTTCCATAGAAATCGAAGTGCGCCCAACATGCCCAGCCTTTCCTGCCCCCTAAGCCTATGCGGGCCTTACGCAGCGCCTTCGTCCGCCTGTTTTTGAGGGAAAACATCGCCGATGCGGCGAATCTTTGCGCCCACGCCGCGCAGCTTGTCCTCAATGCGCTCATAGCCGCGATCGATGTGATAGACGCGATCAATGATCGTCTCGCCCTGCGCCACCAGTGCGGCTAGCACCAGCGAGGCCGAGGCGCGCAGATCCGAGGCCATCACGGCCGCCGAGGAAAGCTGCGTCTTGCCGCGCACCGTGGCCGTGCGACCATCCACTCGAATGTTCGCACCCATGCGCACCAGCTCCTGCACATGCATAAAGCGATTTTCGAAGATGTTCTCGGTCACCTGGGACACACCTTCTGCCTGCGTGACCAGCGCCATGTACTGCGCCTGCATGTCGGTAGGGAAGCCCGGATACTCTTCCGTGGAAATATCCGCGCCTTGCAATTTGCCTTCGCTGCGCACGCGGATCGTGTCGGCTGCAATCTCACAGCGCACACCCACTTCTTCCATCTTGCGGATCAGCGCCGTCAAGTGCCCGGGATTGCATCCGGCGACGGTCAGGTCGCCCCCAGAGATGGCTCCGGCGATTAAAAATGTGCCCGCTTCGATGCGGTCGGGAATAATGCGGTGGCGCGCGCCGTGCAATCGCTCCACGCCATGAATGCGAATCGTGGATGTGCCTGCGCCCTCGATCTTTGCGCCCATGGCCGTCAAGAGCGCGGCCAAGTCACCCACTTCCGGCTCGCGTGCGCAGTTCTCCATCAGTGTTTCGCCATCGGCCAGCGTGGCGGCCATCATCAGGTCTTCTGTGCCAGTCACGGTGATTTTGTCGAAGACAATCTGCGCGCCCTTCAGCCGCTTTGCGCGCGCTTCCAAATAGCCGTGTTCCTGCGTAATCTCCGCGCCCATGGCTTGCAGTCCTTTGATATGCAGGTCAATCGGGCGTCCACCAATGGCGCAGCCGCCGGGCATGGCCACGCGCGCCATGCCGGTGCGCGCAATTAGCGGCCCCAGCACCAGGGACGAAGCGCGCATGGTTTTGACAATCTCATAGCGCGCCACTGGATCCGAAAGGGAAGCGCAGCGGATGCGCGTGCGGTGGTGTGCGCGGCCATAGCCCAGTTCCACTTCCGCGCCCATGGAGGCGAGCAGTTTGCGCTCCGTCTCAATGTCGCGCACGTCGGGGATATTTTCCAGCGCAACTTCATCTTCCGTT
>DAHWKP010000284.1:0-15096 GCA_027343585.1 Acidobacteriaceae bacterium | reverse complement strand
CGGAACCCAAGCGCGCCGCACAAGTGCAAACGATTTTTCAAACATGGATGAAGCTCGGCTGGTTGTGTCCGCAAAAAAAGAAAAATTCTCGTTCCCAACGATAGGAGCACACACATGAAAATTCCCAGCAGTCTGCACTGGGTTGTTGCAATTTATGAATACTTCCGCAGCGCAGCCAATTCGCTGCAATCGCCCTTGTTGCTGGCCGTGCGTCTGTACTGGGGCTGGCAGTTTGCGCAAAATGGCTGGGCGAAGCTGCATCATCTCTCCACCATTACGGAGTATTTTGTCAGCCTCGGCGTACCCTTCCCAGCCCTCAATGCTCCCTTTGTTTCTGGCGTTGAGTTTCTGGGGGGAATCCTATTGATTCTGGGCCTGTGTGCGCGCCCTGTAGGATTGGTACTGGCCATCGACATGCTGGTCGCCTATTGGACTGCCGACCGCGCCGCACTGCTCTCCATCTTTCACGATCCGGGCACGTTCTATACGGCTGACCCATATACCTTCTTGTTTGCATCGCTGCTGATTCTTATCTTCGGAGCAGGCTTTTTCTCGCTGGATCGATGGATGCGCAAAGAAGTTACCCCTTAAGCTGTGACCCAAAACACACCTCGATCACAAGTGGAAGAAGATCGTGATCGCAACCACTTCACGGCTCAGAAATAGCTGTGCAAACATCTATTATTTTGAGAAAAATTTCTTGCCTGTCTCATCATTTTTAGCTACGCTAGCAGAGCATATCCAACCATCTCTTCTCTTCCTGCTGGAGATTCCTATCTATGGCCTACGGTGCCCCTGTCGCCCGCAGACGACAGATTCGCTCTAAATATTCGTATCCCTCCCAGAAATCCATACAAGGGTGCGCCCGACTCCTGCTGCTACTTGGCATCGCTGGTGCCGCGCTTCTCACCGGATGCGGCGGTTCCTCTGCCAGCTCAACCGGGCAAGGAACTAGCGGTACTGGCGGAACTGGCAGTTCTGGTGGAACTGGTAGTGGCGGGACCTCCACAGCGCAAGCGAACAGCATCAGCGTGCAGTTTTCCTCCGGCGGCGGTGCCATACCAGTTGCAGTGGCCACGCAGGTTGGATCCGGCGCATGGACGGCGACCACCCTCCAAAACGGGCAATTCACCATCTCCGTTCCATCAGGCACGCAGAATTACGCGTACGCCTATGTGTGCGCGCCCTATGTATCCCAGAGCAATGGCACCGTGACGACAAACGAAACGAATGAATACATCTACGAGCAAAGCGTTCAGGACGGAACCAGTGTTACGGTACCATCCGGTTGCTTTGTCATTCCGAGTACTCCGCCAGCAAGTGAGGAGACAGCGGTAACGCTGAATGTTGATGCAACGGCCATTCCGAACACAACATTCATCGGCATTTCTAGCACATTAGGAGCCGGAAGTATTTCAGGAACTTCTGGAACTGCTCCCATGAACGTATTAAGCGGAACGAGCAATTTTATAGTTGAGGCAATGGACAACAGTTTCGATCCATTGGCCGTTGCTATTCTTCGTTCACAAACGATCCCGGGACAGCTGAATGGCGGCAATCCTGTTGTGCTCAGCGCTGCCAATGCAACGACTTCTACTACTGTGACGTATCAGAATATTCCGAACGGATGGGGATCTCCCTATCTTTTTGCTAACTTTTTCACTTCAGATGGAGTCGGCCTCATTGTCACGCCCCTACAATTCTCTTCCGGGGACATGTACTACGCCATCCCAACATCGCAAGTACAATCTGGAGATTATTATTCGTTTTCCCTAGTCATAAACAGCGCACCCACTACTCCCCTAAACACGTATAGCGCTGTAGGTTCCATTATCAATACTCCCGCAACAAGCGCGCCGACGTCCTTTGCGTTCCCTGCCCCACTCCCAGCTTCCGATGCTGCCCCAACAGCCGCAGCATTGCCCACTTTCAACGTTGCCTACCCAGGCTTCTCGGATACGAGTCTTACATCCACCGGTGTGTATGGCTCGATTCAGTGGCCTACCTATGTGTCCAACAATCCACCACAATCCATTTATAGTCTCGTTGTCAACGCAACCTCGACATACTTGAATGGTGCTACAACTTTGACCGTACCCAACCTTGCAACGGTTCCAGGATTTATTTCCGCACCCAGCAGTGGCACCGGTGTTTCCTGGTATGCAGGTGCCTATGGGGAAAGTTATCCTATTGTGTCGCCTGCACCCACAACCAGCAAGTATTCCTATGCGTTACTCGTTGGAACGTATACAACTCCGTAGATTTTCTGCACACTATCCATGCCTGCGCAGCTCTTCGCGCAGGGTTTGATTCAACGCCATGGCCTGCTGGGTTCCCCGACGCAGCAGGCTGAGCCATTCTTGGCTCTCTGGGGGCAGTTCCGCAAAATTGCTGAGCAGATACTCCGCTTGCACAACGACCTCCAACGCATTGCCCAGATCATGCAGCAACGCACGCAATCGCTCGGCGATCTGCGCAGGAATCGCGCCATCGGGCGACGGGTGTGGCGTGGCGGCGGGTGGGTTCTTCATAAATGCGACCTCGTGTTGCAGTCATCCTACACGGCTGCCCCGTATGCCGGGCAAGGATTTTTCGCGCGTTACGGAGCGAAACCGCTGCAGTTGACTCTTGCCGCTGACGTTGTATGATGAAAGAGTACTGTTCGTTCAGCAGGCCTGTTGAACGCTTTCTCCAGATGCCGAAGTGGCGGAATTGGCAGACGCGCATGGTTCAGGTCCATGTACTCGCAAGGGTGTGGGGGTTCGAGTCCCTTCTTCGGCACCAAATCTGAGAGCAGCACATTCCAAAGAAAATTCCAGATACAGCGCAGTTCGCATTGCTTTTGCGCATGTTTGGGGCCAAGCTCCCCGGGCAGGCTAACATTCTGATCCCCAACGCTATCCGCAAAGAACGCGGCGGGAATGGGGCATCTGAGATTTTGTTCCTACTTGGACAGGAAAATACACGGCACGCTTACTGCACTTTGCCCTGCGGACGCAGACGACCCATCTCCACCGCGCACGCCACGGCATTGAGTGCGGTCAAGCGTAGATTGTCCACGGCAATCCAAAGCCAGAAGCGCGTACCTGCGCCCTGGCCCGCAGCTGGCCGCAGCAGCGCGGTGACGGACTCATTGCCCGTAATGCCAACGTTCCCCGGAGCTTCGGCCAACTCGGTCAGCACCTCGACATGTTCGCCGGCTAGCGCTTGTTGCAGCGTTGCGAGCGAAGTTGCCGTCTCCATCTCGACCGCAACCGAGAGCACAGAGCCATGGAAGACGGGAGCCTGAGCCACCTGCAACGCCAACTCTGGCAGCTTGCCACAAGCTAGCGATGCGTAGTGGCGCTCAATGGTCTCGGCGATGCGCACAGGCTGCACTTGGCCCTCCTCATCCAAAGCGATGGCGAGGTTGAAGGCGGCCTGCGCGCCAAAGACATCCTGCGGTAGCGATTGGAAGGAAAGCAGATTTACGGTCTGCTGATGCAGTTCGAGAATGGCAGCATTGCCATGCTCCGAGGCAGAAAGCAGCAGCGTGGCCCACAGTGCGCGTAGCGGAATGGCCGCCTGCAGGCGCGCAGCCAGCAGCGCCAGCGACAAAGCCGCCGGATGCGCTGGAACCGCCGCCACCGTTTGCAGATCGGGGAGCAGCGCATGCGCAGCAGTGCCCCACTCTGCCGCCAGCCAGGGAGCCAGCACGCGCGTGCCCGGCTTGGACTCCAGTGCTCCGCTGAGGTCAACCACACAAGCACCCGCTTTGCGCGCGGCTTGCCAATGCTTTTCGGTGATCTCTGGGAGCGCCGCAAAAAAAACGACATCGCAGCCACGAAAGGACTCCGAATCAATGCGCTGCACAAAGGTGACGGACTCCCCTGTACTTTCCAGCTTGCCCAGCGCGGCTTCGTCATCCATCAAGATCACTTCTGTCGCTGCAAAGACAGAGGCGGCAAGCACCTCATTCAACTCTTTGCCCAGCAAGGTAGCTGCGCCAACGATGGCTATTTTTTTCGGTGTGGATTGCATTCGACCTGTCCGTTATTTGTTTCCGTCGCTGGCTGGCTGTGACGGAGATTGGATTGCCTGCTCTTGCGTGTGCTGAGAACGGCGCCAGCGCTGCTGCCAGGAGTAGGCCATGCGCGCGAAGATACCAGAGAACATGTAGCCCAGCGCGAGAATAAAAAGCATCGTCTGCGAAAACAACACCACCACGCAAACGGTAGCGCCAATCAAAACAAGAATCTGAAAGGGATGTCGATTGGCGAGATTGATCTCTTTGCCGCTCCAAAAACGCCAGGTACTGACCATAAGAAATCCGATCAGGCCCACCATCAGCATCCACCCACCGGCCACCCAGCCGTTAAAGACCGGTGTGCCACCAAAGAAATGGACAATGGCCGCAATCGCGCCCGCAGCAGCGGGAATCGGCATACCCACAAAATATTTTCTGCCCGGACGGCCTGGATTTTTCGGCGTTGCGTCGGAGCTGATATTGAAGCGCGCCAAGCGACAAGCACCACAGATGAGATATAGAAAGCAAACCAGCGCGCCCACGCGGATTAACTTCTCGCGCAAGAGCGCATCCATCGTGATCGGCAACATGCGAAAGCCCCAGGTATAAGCCAGAACGCTGGGCGCAACCCCAAAGGTGATTACGTCGGCCAGCGAGTCCAACTCGCGGCCAAAGTCGCTGGTGGTATTGGTCATGCGCGCGATGCGTCCGTCGATCGCGTCGAAGGGAATGGCCGCGCCAATGGCCAGCGCAGCGTAGTCAAAGTGGTGCGGCTCCAGCGCAGACCCCAACATGCACTGCGCAATGGCGTAGTAACCAATGGCAATGTTGCCCGCTGTAAACAGCGACGGCAAAATAAACATGCCGCGCCGCGCAGGCTGATGGTTGCGCGTGGATGCGCTGCTCATTCTGCCGCACTCCGCATCTGCGCTGCGGCTGCCGCTGCCCCCAAGGTTCCGCTACTCGGCAGCTTAGCCAAAATGGATGCACCGCCACACACATGATCCCCGACGGCAATCTGCAACACCCCTGCCGCCGGGAGAAAAACATCCACGCGCGAGCCAAATTTAATCAGGCCCACACGCTCACCGCGCGCCACGCGGTCCCCAACTTTTTTCTGGAAGACGATGCGCCGCGCCAACAAGCCGGCAATCTGCGTAAAGACAACCTTGACGCCATCGTCGCCAACCACCTCGGCGCGATTCTGCTCATTCTGCTCCGCAGATGCGGGATTCATCGCATTCAGAAACAAGCCTTTTTTGTACTGCACGCTCTGGATGGTTCCCGCGATGGGCGTGCGGTTCACATGCACGTTGAAGACATTGAGAAAGATGCTGATGTGGTGCAGTTGCTCCTGGCCGACAACGATGCTGCGAATGGCCGTCACCTTGCCATCTGCGGGCGACACCACCCAGCCATCGCCGTCGGGAATGCTGCGCTCTGGATCCCGAAAGAACCAGAGGAAAAAGGCCGCCAGCAACAGCGGCAATGCGCAGAAGACGAGTGCGTGCGTCAGCACCCACACCAAGGCTGCGACCGCAGCCAGACCCAAGCCGTAATAGTATCCGTCCCGTACCATGCGTACTTGTGATTATACGGATAGCACCGCTGCACTCGCAGCGCTGCCTGCATGTTTTTTATATCGCGGCTTGCGGCGGACGCTACCGATTCCCCATGGCCTCCATGCGATCTTTCACGCGCAGCTTCAGCTTCTTCAGGCGCACCGCTTCCAGCCGGTCATCTTCCGTTGGATAGGGTTTGGCAAGAATGGCTTCCAGTTGCGCGGCGTAAATGTGATGTTCCTCAGCCATGCGGCGGGGGTCGCCGTAGATGGCCCTGAAGTCCTGATGCAATGAGACTTCCATCTGCAAAAGCACCTCCAGAATTTGACTGGAGGCCACGGTACCACCGGCGACACGATTGGGCAAGCGCAAATTTTCAACAGGAAATAGCGGCCCCGGCCTTTGCGATCCATGTCATTTGCAATGCGTCGTCTACAGGATGGCTATAGTAAGCTGGGCGTCGCCCCACGACCACAAAACCCAATCGCTCGTACAGGCGAACTGCCGACGCATTGCCTGCGCGCACCTCCAAACGCAGGCAGTCAGCGCGATGCTCCCCACACCATGCCTGCACGCACGCAACCAAAAATTGGCCAATGCCCTGCCGCCGCTGAGAGGAATCCACGGCCATATTTTCCAGTTCACATTCGCCGGTCTGCTCTGCGCGGAGTAGGGATGCAACGGCGAAGCCAGTCAAGTGCTCGCCACGCCATGCGCAAAAAATTGTGCGTTGAGGGTTCGAGTTGGAGGCTGCTGCGAAGATCGCCGCATATGTGGAGCGCGACCACTGCGCGCACTCCAATGCAGCCTGTTGGATGGCGAGGATCCCATTCAAGTCCGCAGGGGTTCCAACTCGAAAGGAAATTTCCTGCGAAGGGGCAGCCATCAACGGCTATCCTAGCGCCGAGGCAAGCTGAGGCACCTGCGCGCGCGCAAACAACTCTGCGTCGGAACGGCGCAGGTAGTTGGCATCGAGCGTGGCCACATTGGCAAAGCGCTCCTCGTGCCAGCAGCGCGCGGCCAAGGTAAGCATTGGTTCCAGGGTCGAGGCAACCACCGCGACGCCCTCCAACTCTGCCAAGGCCGATGCCACAGATTTTTCCGCAACAATGCAACCGCCGTTGCGGCTGGCACCGACAAGTGCGGAACGCAATGTGGCCGCAGTCTCCAGCGACTCCGAGACGCACTCCCACCCCGCGTGACGATAGATGCCGAAATAAAATTCACCGCGCCCGGCATCCAGCACGCTGTAGACTTGGCGTGCTTCCGGGTTGCACTCCACAGCGGCTGCGGCCATCACGGCAAGTCGGGAAAGCGCCAACACCGGCTTGTCCAGCGCCTCCGCCATTCCCTTCACCGCGCTCAGGCCCACGCGCAATCCCGTGAAGGAACCGGGGCCATTCACCACAGCAAGAGCATCCAAATCCGTCAGAGCCAAGTGATTTTCCTGGAGCATCTCGGCAACGGCTGGAATCAGCCGCGTGGAAAATTCACGCCCAGGCAATGATGCGCTGCTCAACAGAGCCAGCGTTCCATCGGCATCGCTTTGCGCCAAGGCAACCGTGCCCGTTGTTCCCGCCGTATCCAATGCCAAAAGTCTCATGCCACCACCTCTGCGCTCTGGCAGATTTCCATCAACACGCCCCCGGCGCTCGACGGATGCACAAAGAAGTACAACTGTCCGTCTGCGCCAATATTCAACGCATCGGAGACCAAGCGCATGCCCGCAGCCTTCATTTCCGCAAACACGTCGGCGATGTCGTCCACCTGCAGGGCCACGTGATGTAGTCCCTCGCCACGCCGATCGAGAAAGCGCCCAACCACCGAATCTTCGCCCAGAGGCTCCAGCAATTCAATGCGACTCTCGCCCGTCTGGATCATGGCCACGCGCACCTGCTCGTGCGGAACCTCTTCAGAAGGCCCAACCTGCATGCCTAACAATTCATAAAACATGCGCGCCCGGTCCAAATCACGCACGGCAATCCCCAGATGATCGATTCGAAACTCCGCCACTCTTCACCTCAATACATGGCTACCGGTTACAAACCATCCCCGCCCGCACAGACAGGCAAGGCCAACCCCCAGCGACGATACGGACATTTTCTGTGCAAATCAATTAACTACGGATGCACCCCCTCCTTGGACAAAAAGGATCGAGATTTTGAGGGCTTGCACCCTCGCACGCACCCAATGGTTGGACGCGGTGCGGCGAAAAAAGTTTTTAAAGGAAGGAAAAATTCAGGGCTTAGGAGCCGCTGCCCATCAATTGCATCGTAACCATCACAAGCGTCAAACCGATGACAATGATGGCCGTGGCCCAGGCCAGACCGTTGAACCAGAGGCCGTTGGTATGTTTGCCCATCAATTCTTTTTTGTTGATCAGCCGCAGCATGAAGATCAAAATCACCGGCAGCAAAACGCCGTTGAGCACCTGGGAAAGAATGATGAATTTCACCAGCGGAAAATGCGGCCACAACACGATACCTGCTCCGGTAAGAATGAGCAGCGTGTAGAAACCATAAAAGAAGGGCGCTTCGCGGAAGCGTTTGTCCAAGCCAGACTCAAAGCCCAACCCTTCGCAAACGGTGTAGGCCGTCGACAGTGGCAGAATCGACGCGGCAAAGAGCGAAGCGTTGAACAAGCCCGCCGCAAAAAGTATAAAAGCATACTGGCCGGCCAGCGGCTTCATGGCTTCGGCAGCGTCCGAGGGAACCTGAATCGATCCCAGCCCATGGACAAAGAGCGTGGCCGCGCAGGCCACCACAATGAACCAGGCGACGATGTCGGTAAAGAAGGAGCCTACGATCACATCCAGCCGCGAGGCTCCATACTGCCGCACGGTAATTCCCTTTTCCACGATCGAGGATTGCAGATAAAACTGCATCCACGGCGCAATGGTGGTGCCAATGACACCAATCGTCATGTACACGTACGCGGAGCTATGCCAGACCGAACGCGGCGGCATCTGGACGGTAGCCAGCCAGGCCGTGTGCCAGCTGGGCCCCGAGAGCACGCCCGCAATAATGTACGCAATATAAAAAACAGACGCGACCAGAAAAATCTTCTCTACGCCTTTGTAATCGCCTTTGACGACCAGCAGCCAGACCAGCAACGCACACACGGGAACGGATATGTACTTGCTGATGTGGAACAGCTCCATGCTGCCCGCGATGCCAGAAAACTCCGTCATCACGTTGCCAAAATTCACTATCACCAGCAAAATCATGGTGAAGAATGTGATGCGCAGGCCAAACTCCTCGCGGATCAGATCGCTCAAGCCCTTGCCGGTCACCGCGCCCATGCGCGCGCACATCTCCTGCACCACGATCAGCGCCAGTGTGATGGGGATCATCGTCCACAGCAGCGTGTAGCCAAACTGCGCCCCGGCTTGCGAATAGGTCAGGATGCCGCCGGCGTCGTTGTCGACGTTGGCGGTGATAAAGCCCGGCCCCAGTACGGCCAGGAACAGCAATACACGGGTTCTCCAGCGCCGCATCTCTTGGCCTCACCTGCCGTGCAATTTCAAACGATCGTTTGATTTTGTTGTTCAGCGAGCGCCGGACAACTGATGGAAACATTCCGCGCGAAGACTCCAGCCGGGGTCGCCTGCTGAGCGGGCGTTGGCCAGAATATGCGCCGGGGTACGAGATGAAAATAACACAATTGCCCCCGGATGCGCGACCAGGGCGGAGTTTAGCAGCAAAGTGGCCAGATTTTCCCGCTGGCCCAAATCCAGTTCGAGTGCTTCCGACCACCGCTGGCACAGCACAGCATCCCGCTCCAACCGCTCGGCCAACCGCACGCCCTGCCCATTCCAAACACGATGATGAATGCGAAAGGCTCCGGAATACTCTGGCTCCGCCCGTTGCCAGCCCGGCCAGTCAAACTGCACCACACGACAATACGGTCTGCGCTCCTGCCACAATGCCGGAATTTTTTCGACATCACTGCCCACCCCAAACGTACCGATGCGCCCCTGCCGCACCTGCTCCTGCAAAAAATCCAGCAGCGCCGGGTCGGCCAGGTCTGCTGCGCTCGCCTCATGCAATAGCCATACATCCACGGCTTCTGTACCGAGCGCACGCAAGCTCTGCAACAGTGAGGCTTCCGCCTCCGCCACAGAAAACGTTGCGCTCGATTTCCAACTGGCCGCCACGCGGGCCGCTCGCTGCCGGATGGACGGCACACCACGCGCGAGCAGATGCACTGCGGGACGCACGCTCCTGCGCACCCAATCCAATGCAGACGCATGACGCGGCGCGAGAATTCCGTACTTCGTGGTCACCGTCACGTGTTCGCGTTTGCCACGCAGAAATTTTCCCAGGCAGCCTTCCGCTTGGCCATAGCCATACGATGGGGCAACATCAAAGTGCCGGATGCCCGCGTCATACGCTGCATCCAGCAGACGCAGGGACTCGCGCTCGCTCAAGCCGCCCATCAAGCCGGAGCAACCAAACCCGAGCCGCGTGGTCATGCGGCCCGTCTCCGCCAAAGCAATTTGTGGCAGCGCAGCCTCAGGCATACGGCTTCCCCGTCAAATGGTCTGCCAGTCGCAATGCCAAAGCCAACAAGGTATGCACCGGGTTCGCATACCCAGAGCTTGGAAACACCGAATGGGAACAGACATACCCATTCCTCACACCATGCAACTTCAAATCCGTATCGACCACGCCATCGTGCGCATCGGTGGCCATGCGCGTGCCGCTCATCCAGTGGTAGCTGTCGTCGAAGGTGACCTTGCGATACCCATCCACTGCGGCAAGCTCTGGCTGCAACTCCAGCCGCGCCAGTCCTGCTGGACCCAACACACGCTGCACCTCGGCGGCAAAGCTCTGGATGGTCTTCCACTCCAACGAAGAGATATTCCAGTCCAGACGCGAACAAAACATTCCCAGCGCATTGCGCTCCTGCGATAGCGTAATGCTGCTTGCGGAACGCGGCTCCTGTTCGCAGTGCACGCGCAGCCAATACTGCGCCTTGCGCGGCCAATACGCACGATGACTGACATAGAAGCTGTATGCCAAGCGCGCCAGCATCGGCAGGCGCCGCATCGCAGGCAGAGTGGCGCGCACATTCACGTCCCGCCAATTCCTTCGCAGTAAATTGCGCGCCGTCGCTTTCAACTGGCGCATATCGGCTTCCAGATCTCCCAACGAAATAAAGGAGATTGTGCCCGCAATGTTCAGCGTTTGGTTCTGCCGTTGCCACTCCGGAGCGGCATGCAGCTTCGGATGATACTTGCGCCCATCTAAATACAAATTGGGAAATACGCGCTCGATTTTTTTCCAATCGAGTGGAAACACTTTGGCCGCGTTGTAGTCAATGTGGCTTTGCACGCTGCGCCCAAGCCAGGCGTTCTGCTGCCAAGGAGCCCTGGCTCCGTGCTCCAACGGCTGCAAGAGCAGATTGATCGTCTCCAACATGCCCAGACAGAGCACATATTTCTGTGCGGTAAAAATCTGCTCCCGCCCCTGCAAATTCCGGCAGCGCACACCTTGGATGGAATTCGTTTCCGCATCCCACAACAGAGAACAAGCAGTTGCATGCAACACCACGCATAGATTAGGTGCATCCAAGGCCGCTCGATGCAAGCGCGCGAAGTTTGGTTCCGGGCACCAGCGTGTAAAGTAGGCCCCTAACGTTTCTCCAAAATCCGGCTCGTCCATCTCCGCCCGTTGCCACACTTCTTCGTCGTCCCGAATCACCGGCAGAACGCCTTCGCTATGCAGCGCGCGCTCATAATACGGACGCAGCGCGGATTTTGGCATTGGCCACCCGCTGCCGCATACCCACTCGCGCTGCGAAAAGTCTTCTGCATCCAGCTCGGAAATCTGCCCGCCCCAGCGCGTCGTGGTTCCACCCAACACGCGAAAGCGGCCAGCGTGCGGAGCCTTGACCGGCTGGCCACTCCTCTCGATCGCATTCAAAGCTTCTTGAGATTTTTCTGGTTCCCTGCCGCCGCTTTCCAGCAGCAAGACGCGCTGGCCCCTCCGTGCTATCTCCACAGCCAGCGTGATGCCAGCCGCTCCTGCGCCGAGAATGCAGACATCCACCCCGTCCTGCCGAATCTCTGCATCACTGGCGAAGTCGAAAATCATGGGGCTTGCATCTTTCCTGTTGCGCGCATCGCTGCCACCGCCGCAAAAACTTTTTTCATCTGCGTGTCATTGTCATAGCCGCTCGTCACGGCGCGTCTTTGACCAGCGGCGGCAATTCTTTTTCGCGCAGGTTCGTCATGCAGATATTTGTGAATCTTGGCCGCGCACTCTTTCAGATCCTCGAAGAATACCGCCTCTTCATCTTCCACAAAGCGCTCTGCATGCCCTGGGCAACGCTCGGCCAGCAAAAATCCTCCGCAAGCGGCAATCTCAAAACTTTTGTGCGTGTATTCATCCTGATTGCCATGCGTCAAAAAACTTAAATTGATGCGCGACCGCCAAATGCCTTCGCGGTAATCACAGTCATACAATTCACCATCGCTTGGATACAATGCCGCACAAGCGCCTTTGCCCAAGACCCTACGCCAAATACGCGGACCAGAAATGATTACAGGCACGCCGTATTGCTTCCATAATGCTGTCAAAAACTCCGCTCGCTGGTCATACGGAGTTCCAATAAATGAAACTGCACGTGTGCGATCTGCATCCGACCAACCCTCTGGAGGGGGAAAGTGTACCGTCGGCTCATAGGCCGTCTGCACCTTCACCATGCGTTGCGCTCCCCGCGCCAAATAGTCCCGAACGCTCACATCACGCTGCTGCACATGCACGTCATACTCGGGAATGTTTCGGATGTAGAGACCAAAACCTGGATCGCGCCGAGGCCCAAAGGGATTGTCCGTCATGTAATCAACCGTAACGATCCCCATCTGGCGCAACGCTTGCAGCGTAGCTTGGCGAATCCAAAGCGGCTTGTCGAACCAAACCAGATCCACGCCGTGCTGCTGCGCCATGCGCAGCACCGTTTCATTCATGCTGCGAACGGGCGCGCCCATTTGCGTGCGAAAGTAAATTCTCCGGCTCAGCGCGTTGCCAAAGTTGTGAAATGGTCCCACATCGAGAGGAATGACCGTGTGGCCCAAACGTTCCAGGCTCAATTTGCGGTAATTTCCGTACCAGCCATGGCACATGGCAGCCACGTACAAAATCCGCAGATGGCTCTCCGTTCGCATCTACCGTGGCTATCCTGCATCGCGCAGAAAGGCGATGACATGGTCCGCCTGCACAACCCCAACCAGATGATGTTCTTCATCCGTGACGGGCAGCGCGTGCAGGTTGTATTTGTCGAAGAGTTCGGCAACCTCTTTTTCATGCGCAGTCACTTCACAACTCACCACGACGGGGTTGGCCAGCGACTGCATCGGCGTCTCCGGCGTGGACAACACCATGCGCGCCAGTGGAACCACTCCAGTCAAAATGCCCGTTTCATTCACGAGATAAATTTCGGTCACAGTCTCCGGCGCATCATCAAAGGTGCGCAACGCCGTGGCTGCCTCCGCCACGGTTGCCGTATCGGGCACGGCCACATAGTTCGTGGTCATGCGGCCAGCTGCGGAGTTCTCCCGGAACTCCAAGAGTTCCTCGACCTCTTGCCGCTCCTCCGGCTCCATCTCTTCCAGGATGGCCTCAGAGCGTTCCTCGGGCAGCTCGGCCAGAAGATCGGCGGCGGCACCAGGATCCATCTCCTCGATAATGTCGGCCATGTGCTCGGAGCCAAGCGCCTCTGCCAGCGATTTTTGAAATTTTGGATCGACCTCTTCCAGCGCTTCCGCAGCGACCTCTTCATCGAGCGTGGTGAATACGGCATGTCGCTGTGCTGGAGCCAAATCTTCCAAAATATCGGCGATGTCGGATGGATGCAGTTGCGCCAGCCGTTCGTGATCAATCTTCAGGCGCACGCGCCGCGCCGGATCCACCTCGATCAAATCAACAAATTTCCATGGAATCACCCGCGCTTGGAATCGCGCAGCAATTCCATTGACCATGCGGCTGGGCAAAAATCCCTTCAACAACCGTCGAATCGCGCCCCGCGTCCCCACTTCCACATCGGCAAGATAGAGCGCGGACCCATCCTCGGTCTGCGACCAGATGAGTCCCACATCATTGACGCGCACCACCTTGCGGCCATGCACGTCGATGATCTGCTGATCCATCAGATCCCGCTCCAACAACAGCAGTGTTTCTGTTGCGCTAAAAGCGCGCACCTCTGCATCTGTGCGCAGTTGCAGGCTGCCAGACGGGGCCATATGCACCCCGGCAGGTGCCACCGTCAGCAAAGAATCCTTCGCCTCATTTTGCGCAGCTGCATGGCCTTGAGCGTGAATCACCAGCGCGGAAACAGACTCCGCGTTTGGCCCCGGCGTAATGGCGATCTCGCGCAGGCGTCCCAGCTTGCCACCTGCCGCATCCAGCACCAGCGCACCCTGCATCTGCGAAAAATGAACGCGCGTGTTGTCGGTTGCGTGCATGGCCGGTCCCCAAATACCTTGGTCGAACGCCGCACGCGCCATGAATCCTATCCCCGGCTGCGCACAGGCTTCCCCCCAGAAGAGTACCGCACCTTTTGCTGCTCCCGCATCTTTCCCGTGAAAAATCCTGACTTCCCGCCCATGCAGCCTCCTCCCGCTGCCTTGACATGCCACCCAACGGACAAGCAAACTGCCCGTGGTGGGCGTTTTTTCTCTCCCACCCGGCAAACGGCCCGCAACAGGGCGCGTACGGAGCCAAATCAAGACGTGGCCGACTCGACTGCAAGCCGGTATACCTACACCTTGGACTCATCGCTGGAGAGCGTGAACAGGGTTGAGCAGGCTGCGGAACAAATCGCGCAAAAAGCCGGTTTCGACGAGGATGCCGTCTTCCAGGTCTCCATGGCCGTACGCGAGGCAGCTGTCAACGCAGTCCTGCATGGAAACGCCTACGACGCGCAAAAAAAAATCACCGCATCGTTTGAGAATACGGGCACGGCGCTGGTCATTCGCATTTCCGATCAGGGCAAGGGGCTGGACATCTCGCAACTCACGGACCCGCGCGCACCCGAAAACCTGCTCAGCGGCTCTGGGCGCGGCATTTTTCTCATCCGATCCTTTATGGACGAGGTACACTTCAAACAGCTACATCCGGGCACGGAATTAACCCTCATTAAACATTTCACTTCCGCCCCAACAGGCATGTAAGGAGAATTTCTATATGAGCATGAAAGCCAGCACCCGCCAAGTGGATGGTGTCACGATTTTGGATCTCAGCGGTCGCATTACTTTGGGCGAGGGCAGCGTGCAGCTGCGCGATGCCGTGCGCGATCTCATCAGCAAAGGCTCCAAGCGCATCTTGTTGAACCTGGCAGAGGTCAACTATATCGACAGTTCGGGCATCGGCGAACTGGTCAGCGCCTTTACCTCTGTCCGCAATCAGGGCGGGGAGCTGAAACTGTTGAAGCTGACCAAGAAGGTGCATGACCTGCTGCAGATCACCAAGCTCTACACTGTCTTTGACATCAAGGACGACGAAGCCGCAGCCGTAGCCTCCTTCA
>DAHWKP010000281.1:0-5602 GCA_027343585.1 Acidobacteriaceae bacterium | reverse complement strand
TCCCGGCATGTTGCACGAAGGATAGCCGCACCCAGAGTTCCACTGCACCATAAAGAGGCCGCAGCCAGCCATGAAGGCGATCCGCATCCAACACACCGGCGCGCCGGACGTGATGAAACTGGTGGACACGGACAAGCCCGTACCCGGTCCCGGCGAAGCGCTAGTGCGCGTCAAGGCGGCGGGCATCAACTACATCGACATTTATTACCGCATGGGCTGGTACCCAGCGGAGTTGCCGCTCACCCTGGGAGCAGAGGGCGCAGGCATCATTGAAGCGATCGGCCCAGGTCTGCAAGGCTTTCGCGTCGGCGACCGCGTGGCTTGGTGCATGTATCTGGGCGCGTATGCGGAGTATGCTGCCGTTCCTGAGCGCCACCTGGTTCATATTCCGCAGGGGTTGGATTTTGAATCCGCCGCGGGCGCGCTGCTGCAAGGCATGACGGCGCACTACCTGACGCGCTCCACCTATCCTTTGCACGCAGGGGAAACCGCTTTGGTCCACGCAGCCGCTGGCGGCGTCGGCCTGCTGTTGACGCAGATGGCCGCACAGCTTGGCGCTCGCGTCATCGCCACCGTCTCCACAGAGGACAAGGCCATCCTGGCGCGTGAAGCTGGCGCGCACGAAGTAATTTTTTACGAGCAGCAGGACTTTGCTGCGGAAGTGAAGCGCTTGACCGACGGACGTGGTGTGGATGTTGTTTACGACGCCGTGGGCCGTGCGACCTTTGAAAAATCATTGGCCAGCCTGCGCCCGCGCGGACTGCTCGTGATTTACGGAGCCGCCAGCGGCCCTGCGCCTGCCGTGGAGCCATCGCAGCTTGCCCTCGGCGGTTCTTTATTTCTCACCCGACCCAATCTGGCGCACTACACGCTGACCCGTCAGGAATTGGACTGGCGCGCGGGCGATGTTTACACCGCCGTTCAGCAGGGCAAATTGCATCTGCGCCTGGAGCGCCATTATCCCTTGGCTGACGCCGCCCACGCCCACAGAGAATTGGAAGCGCGGCGCACCACCGGCAAGGGCCTCCTGATTCCATGATCGACGCCTGTCAGATTTCCCCCAAAGAAATTCGGGTTCAGTGTGGTTTTGAAGGGGATGGGCTTCAGCCCATCCATTCCATGCAGCAAAATCAACGCGACTTTAGTCGCCGAGGGACTGCACGGAACGGAATCAGACTTTCCCCCAACTCACTTGAGGATACATGCCCGGTTTTCTAAATCTCTTCTCCATTGGTATGTTTGTTGGCTACGTCAGTGGCCTGTTTGGCAAAGGCGGTAGCGCCATTGCCACGCCACTCCTGCAGATGGCGGGCACGCCTGCGTTTTTGGCCGTAGCCTCGCCGCTGCCCGCCACGATTCCCGGAACCATCGTGGCCGCGTATGTCTATCTGCGCAGAAAAATTTATGACAAAGATGTCATTCTTTGGAGCGCCATCGCCGGATTTCCCGCCACCATTCTCGGCGCATGGCTCAGCAAATTTACCTCAGGCCAATCGCTGCTGCTCCTCAGCAACCTCATGCTGATCTTGCTCGGCGTAGGATTCATACTCCCTGCAAAAAAGAATGGGCAGGGAACCGCTGTGGATGAGCCAAAACAAATCCGGCGTAGCATTCCGCTCAACATGGGCATTGCGGCTGTTGTTGGACTGGCCTCCGGGCTGCTGGCCAACGCGGGAGGATTTCTGCTCGCTCCGCTCTACGCTAAAGTCTTGCGCGTGCCACTCAAGGTCGCCTTTGCCTGCTCGATCATCGTCTCCATGATTCTGGCCGTGCCGGGAACCCTGGTGCATTTGGAGCTAGGCCACATCAGCTGGCGCATCGTTCTTTACTTCGGCCTTGGATCCATTCCGCTTTCGTATTTGGGCGCATCTTCCGCAGTGCGCATGCCCTTAAGAATTCTGACGCCGCTCTTCGGCATCGTGAACGTTGTGATTGGCATCTTTGGCACAGCCGACGCGCTGGGTCTGCACTGGCTGCACATATAATCTGCAAACCCCGCAACCTCCGTGTATGCTGAAGAGCAGAAAAGCAGCCAGCGATGCCAGACTCCACCCCAAAAACACGCGTGTTGATTGTGGATGATGAACGCGTCATCGCCGACACATTGGTTTTGATCCTGAACAAAAATGGCTTTGAAGCCAAGGCCGTTTATAGCAGCCGGGAAGCGGTGCAGGCCGCAGAGAGCTTCCGCCCAGAAAAAATTATCAGCGATGTAATTCTGGCCGACGGCAGCGGCATTGATGCGGCCATTCAGATTTGTGCATTGCTGCCCAACTGCAAAGTCATTCTTTTTTCAGGCCAGGCAGCCACGGCGGACCTACTGGAAAAGGCCCGCGCCCAGGGCCACACATTTCAGATATTGGCCAAGCCCGTCGCGCCACAGGATTTGCTGGCACATCTGCGCGCATAACTCCGCGCTTACTCCAAGGTGTGGCGGCCATCCATGGCACGCGCCAGCGTCACTTCATCGGCATACTCGATGTCCGCGCCTGCGGGAATGCCCGTGGCGATGCGCGTCACGCGCACAGGAAACTCCCGAAGCTGATCGGCCAGATAGAGCGCCGTCGCCTCGCCTTCCGTGGTGGGGTTGGTGGCGAGAATGATCTCATCGGTGCAGGCTGCGCGCGCGCGCTCCAGCAATCCTTGCACGCGTAGATGCTCCGGCCCAATGCCGTGCAGCGGCGACAGCACTCCGTGCAGCACGTGATAGACGCCGTTGTAGCGTCGTGTTTTTTCAATGCTGGCGATGTTCGATGGCTCTTCCACCACGCAAACTATGCGCGGATTGCGCACGGGACTGACGCAGTACTCGCACGGGTCTTCTTCCGTAATGTTGTTGCAGACGGAGCAAAGCCGCAGATGCGCCTTGAGTTCATGAATCGCCGAGGCCAGTGCGTCGGCCTGCTCCGCATCGGCGCGCAGCAAATGAAAGGCCAGCCGCTGCGCAGACTTTTTCCCCACGCCAGGCAGCTTGTTCAACTCGTCGATCAGCCGCGCCAGCGGCTCTGCAAAGCGCGCCATTTATTTCCCCAAAATTCCCGGCAGATTCAATCCGCCCAACGCTCCGGTCAATTTGCCTTGCAACGCTTCGTCCACCTTGCGCGCTGCGTCATTGCAGGCAGAGGCAATCAAATCCTGCAACATCTCCAGATCTGCGGGGGAGCCGCCGCTGCCGGCCACGGCGGGATCCAGCTGCACGCGCAACACTTGCTTGTGCCCGTTCATGCTCACGATCACCGCGCCCGCACCGGCAGAGCCTTCCACTTGCACCTGTGCCATGGCCTGTTCCATCTGCTGCTGCATCTGCTGCGCCCGGCCCATCATCTCTTTTATGTTGCTAAAATCCATCGCTGCCTTTCTCGAAGCGTCTAGCTGCGCTCGCGCAGATTCACCACGCTGCGAATCTCCGCGTTGAATAGTTTTTGCGCGCTCTGCACCAGTGGATGATCCACCGTGGGCGTGGATGCTGACGTGGCCCGCTGTGGTGCTGCCTTGGGTTGTTGAGCGTCTGCACTGGTCGATGCCGCGCGCGCTTCATGCGTTACCTGCAAGTTGCATCCGGCAGGCACCAGACTGCGAAATCGCTCCCGCGCAATGCGCTGCGCCTCGCTGGTGTAGGCCATTTCCAGCATCACTTTGCCTGCGGCTGCTTGCACGCAGAGATTTCGCCCTTCCCATCGCCACGCGCCCTCTTCCAACAATGTGGCCAGGGTGGAGTGCCCGCCCTCGGCCAGCGCTGTGCACACCAGTCCACGCACCTGCTCCGCCCGGGGAATTTCCGTTGCCGGTGCCTCGTTCGCTGATGGTGCTGCGTTTACCGATGGCATCACGGGCGCGGGAGAGATTTTTCCCGCGGCTGCTTGTAACGCAAGTCCAACCGGCGCAGCCTCCACCACTGTGGAAAGGGAAGGCGCAATTGCCTCCGACTGAATCGTCCGCGCGGCGGGTGCAAGGCTGGGCCGTGGCATAGCCATTGCTGGCTGCGGAGCCGCATGACTGGCGCGCGGTGCGGCGGCTCCGGCTGTGCTGGCCGCCCCACTGCCCAGGCGGCGCAGAATATCATCCAGTGGCAGCAGTCGCTGCGTGTACACCAGCTTCAGCAAGCCCAGTTCCAGGTGGAAACGCTGCTCCTGCCGGTAGCCCAAATCATCAAACGTGCGCAGCATGGAGTTCAAAAAGCGCGTTAAGTCCTCTTCAGAAAACAGAGCCGCCACACGTTGCGCGCGCGCCTTTTCCTCCTCGGATATTTGCAGCAGATCAGAGTTTTCCCCAGCAATACGTGCCATCAGGCAATTGCGCAAAAAGCGCACCATCTGCCGCGCAATCTGTTGCGGTGCATTGCCTGCATCGAGCAGCACTGCGGCCTGCTCCAGCAATGCCGCAGAGTTTTGTTCCTGCACCGCGCCCAGCATCTGCTCAAACACTGCGTTCGAGATGCTGCCCATCAGCGCGCGCACCTGCGCAGCGTCCAAGGAAATTTTGCCGTCGTTCAAGGCCGCGCTGGCAATTGCCTGGTCCAAAATCGAAAGCGCATCGCGCATCGAACCATCGCCCGCCTCGGCCAAAAGAGAAAGCGATGCTGCGTCTGTAACGATGCCTTCCTTGTGTGCGATCTGCTCCAACTGCTGGCGGATCACTTCAAAGCGCACGGCGTGGAAGCTGAAATGCTGACAGCGCGAGCGAATTGTCTGAGGAAAATCCTCCGGCTGCGTTGTGGCCATCATGAAGACCACATGCGCAGGCGGCTCTTCGAGTGTTTTCAGCAAAGCATTAAAGGCCGCATCGGTGATCTGGTGCGCTTCGTCGAGAATATAAATTTTGTAACGGTCGCGTGCAGGGCTGTACCGCGCCGCTTCGCGCAGTTCGCGGATTTCATCAATGCCGCGATTGGTGGCCGCGTCAATCTCAATCACGTCCACGGCGTTGCCCGCGCGAATCTCCGTACACGCGATGCAAGTGGAGCACGGCTCTGGCGTAGGCCGCTCGGCAGAGCCGATGGTGCTGCGGCAATTCAACGCCATTGCCAGAATGCGCGCGACCGTGGTTTTGCCGATGCCGCGATGGCCACTAAAGATGTAGCCATGCGCAATTCGGTTCTGCGCCAGTGCGTTGAGCAGCGTGCGGGTGACGTGATCCTGCCCGGCCACGTCGGCAAAAAGTTGAGGACGGTATTTGCGCGCAAGAACCTGATAGGCCATGGCTGGTAGCACTATTGTATCGCTGCTGCTAGGAAGAACTCTGCCGGGCCTGCCTTGTAGGGGGGGCTTAAGGAATCTCTGAGCAGGTCTGTGTTTAGAAGGGGCGGGACTTTAGTCCCGCCATAAGTTCGATTACTGCCATCCGGCTTCAGCCGCTGAGGGAATTTGTAGTTTTGTTCGGGACATCATCCCCGCCGCCTGTGCGCTCCGCCATTTTTCTGGCTGCGCGTTCGCTTCCCACTCTGCGCAGCCTTGCGTGCGGATGCGCGTTGTCTGCGGCGGATTTCATCGGGAGCATACATCGTCTTCCGGCAGCTCGCCGCGCCGCAATTGCAGCGGGCCTCATCGTCATCCCCGTCGTACAAGTGGTAGTCGTAGGTCAGTTCTTCTCCGGCTTCAATGTC
>DAHWKP010000319.1:0-3776 GCA_027343585.1 Acidobacteriaceae bacterium | reverse complement strand
ACCATGTTCGCCGTGATCGTCTACTTCTGGAAGCAGTGGCGTGCGACCTATTTCCAGAGCGCGCAAACTTTTTGGAGCTTTGCCTGGCTCGCCGTGCTGGCCACCTTCTGGACGGGCCTCATCGGCGGTGGGCTGATTGAGTTCATCGAACATGTTTTGCTGCGCGGCACGCCCCATGCGGAAGTCGAGCAACTCTTCGGGCGCTTGGATTTGATCGCGCCCGCGCTGGCCGTTGCCGGTGTCTTGATCTTGATTGCGGGCTTGTATGAAAACAAACAGGCCGACGCAAGGAATGCTGGCGTGGCCGACTCATCCGCAACTGGCCCAACCGGCTTGGACGCCAAACAGGCGGGTTGGATCGGCGCAGTGCAGGGACTCTGCCTGCCCTTTCGCGGATTCTCGCGTAGTGGCGCGACCATCTCCGTGGGCATGCTGACAGGGGTAGCCAAGGCGCGCGCGGAGGCATTCAGCTTCGCATTGGCCGTGGTGCTCACCCCACCCGCCATTGCGCGCGAAGTGCTGCGTCTGCTGAAAGCCGAGCATTTGCATGCAGGCCAGAACGCGGCGCTAGCTTCGGCCTCGCTCGCTTCGGCGCTGATGCCCAGCTTGCTCGGAGCCGCTTGCTCTTTTCTGGCAGGGCTGGTCGCGTTGCAATGGCTTAGCCAGTGGCTGGAGTCAGGCCGCTGGTACTGGTTCGGCATCTACTGTTTGGCGGCGTCTGTCGCCGTGGCCGTGCTGCACCATGCAGGCTTTTGATCCGGATGGGGGATGGAGCGGTTCATTCTGAGGGACACTTCATCCTTCGACATGCGATCAACGAAGCCTGCAAATGGCTCATCCCTTCTTTTGCAGCCGCGCAAACATTGGAACGCTGGTTCTTACCGGCAGAGTATTGTTTCTGGTATCGTGCATTCTGAGCGATGCAAGACTGGATTCCATGCTGCTTCGCCGCGTGTCCTGTTCTGTGGGTTTTGAAACGGTGAGTCCGGTCTTTGGGTGAGTGGATTGTGAATCCATTAAAAAAAGCAATCTCGATTTTTACATGGACCGTGGCTTCGAGCGGCCCGCAGGTCTTTCTGGGCGCACCCTGGGTCCGTGCATCGTTGCAGGTGGCACCACAACGATGGAAGCGTCGGCTCGCCCTGGAGTTCTTGGCGATGAGTCCGCACTACTTCTATCGCAACGAGTCCAACGAAGGTCTTTCCCGGCGAGAGTTTCTGGAGTCGGAATGGTCCCGCAATGTGGCCAGCCGACAGATTCTGATCGACTGCCTCGTTAAGAAGCACGTAGGGCCAGACTCCGCCGTTCTCGACTACGGCTGCGGCCCGGGTTTTTTAGCAGCGGCTGCGTCCAAATATGCGAAAAGTGTTACAGCCTGTGACATCTCGGACGGAGTGCTGGCATGTGCCAGCATCTTGAATTCAGCGCCCAACCTGCGCTACGTCCGGGTCGGACCTCAGGGTGCGATCGATCTTCCAGCAGAGTCGATCGACGTGGTCTACTCATTCGCAGTGATCCAGCATGTGGATGATGCTGTCTTTGCCTCTATCCTGGCGGAGTTGCATCGTTTGGCCAAGCCGGATGCCGTCGTGATATGTCACATCGTTCTTCAAGGGGCCGCGAATTGGAAGCTGGAAGCCGAGTGGAAAAGCGATACCAGCCTGAAAGGCCGCGCCAAGCTGCGATTAGGGCTCAACTGCTTTGCGCGAGTGGCCGAGGACGCAACCCGCTTGATTACAAATGCTGGTTTTTCTACGCCAGATATTTCTAAGGTTTCCTGTCCCGGCATGCAGGATGACATTGAGGGGCAGCACTTGTTCCTCTTCAGAAAAACTCACAAGTAGTCTCGCTTATCCATCCACTGGAAATTACTTTTTCGTTCTGCTCCGAATTTGCACCAGCGGGCGCGTGGCAGGAACTTCGGCTGTTGTTCGGGCTGAAGAACCTTAGGCGCATCTACTTCGCTGCGAATCGTTGGGGAGAGATTGAAGTGCAGGGGTGCCCCAGGTCTCGCTTCTGAGACCTGGGATTGTGTGCAGATGATTTGGCAGCTTATTTCTGCAACGAAGCCATATCGATCACAAAGCGATACTTCACGTCGTTCTTCGCCATGCGCGTGTAGGCTTCGTTGATCTTCTGGATGGGAATCATCTCAATGTCGGCCACAATGTTGTGCTCGGCGCAGTAGTCGAGCATCTCCTGCGTCTCCGGCATGCCGCCGATAATCGATCCGCTTAGCGAGCGACGCCGGAAGGCCAGCGCCCCCGTGATCACCGTAGGCGGCACTTCTGGCAGTCCGACCAGCGCCATCGCGCCATCGCGCTTCAGCAGCGCCAGATACGCGTTCAAGTCATGGGGAGCGGCGGCGGTGTCCAAAATAAAGTCCATGCTGTTGGCGTGCTTCTGCATCGCCGCAGCGTCGCTGGAGAGCACCACTTCATCCGCACCCAGGCGCAGCGCGTCCTCTTTTTTGCTGAGCGAGGTGGTGAACTGCACCACGTGTGCGCCGAAGGAATGCGCAAATTTCAGGCCCATGTGGCCGAGTCCGCCCAGGCCGATGATGCCGACCTTCTTGCCCTTGCCTGCCTTCCAGTGGCGCAGCGGTGAGTACGTTGTAATGCCGGCGCAGAGCAGCGGTGCCACAGCTGCCGGATTCAATTTGGGTGAGATGCGATGCACGTAGCGCTCATCCACCACGATGTTGTTGGAGTAGCCGCCAAAGGTCAGCTCGCCCTTGTGGTCGCGCGCGTTGTAGGTGCCGACCATGCCTTGATCGCAGTATTGCTCCTCGCCCGCTTTGCAGCTGGGACAGGTGCGGCAGCTATCCACCATCACGCCCACGCCGACAGGATCACCCACTTTGAACTTCTTCACCGCGCCGCCCACGCGCGTCACTTTGCCGACGATCTCGTGGCCGGGCACCATCGGGTAGAGCGAGTTGCCCCACTCATTGCGCGCCTGGTGCAGGTCCGAGTGGCAGACGCCGCAGTATTGAATTTCGACCACTACGTCGCCGGGTTCGGGGTCGCGGCGTTCAAAGGAAAATGGTGCCAGTGGAGAGGTTGCATTTTGCGCAGCATAACCAACGGACTTCATCATGCGGAAACTCCTATAAAAATGAACAGAGATTTTTCGTTCCTATCCTTAGATGCGTTCCACGCAAGAAACGACGCTATCTCTGGTTCCCCATTCTGGCCGCGTCCTTTGTGGCTGGAATGGGCCAGAATGGCTCTTTCTAAACGGGAACACGCGGGCCCAAAATACTGCTAATCCAAAAACACTACAGATTGCAGCCCTGTAATCTCAAACCGCTTGCGGCAGCGAATGTTTTTGCAGGCCGTCATGTCGTCTTTGCGCACCATATAATTTTGCGCTTTGGCAAAGCGGGCGCGGTCGCGCTCATCGGCTTGGCGTGGTAGTTGGGGCTTCTTGCGGCGCACCAGCCAGCCCACGCCGTACTCCTCGGCCTTGCCGCAGTGCGGGCAGGTCAGCGTATGCGTGCGCTGCTCCGCGGTCTCGTTAAAAAAATCACGTTCTTCCATGGAAAACTCCCTAATGAATCTCTGAACAAGCCTGCGTTTTGAAGGGGCAGGACTTGAGTCCGTGAAGGGGACGGGCTTCAGCCCGTCCATATTTCCAAGCATGGCAGTTCGGCTTTAGCCGCTGAGGGAACGCTCAATCCCTGTTCAGAGTCTCCCTAAAATTACACTACTACGGATTGGGACGCGCGCGACGTACAGAGTTTTTCCCTGTAGCGGACTCACGCTTTGCCGCTG
>DAHWKP010000300.1:0-1734 GCA_027343585.1 Acidobacteriaceae bacterium | reverse complement strand
GCAGCAGCAGCCGGATGCCGTCATGGATCTTTCGCAGGAGGCCGCACAGGGCATTTTGTTGCTAAGACTGGAGAGGAATGCGGCGCGCGTGGAGCGAGCATCGTTGCAAATTTCTCCCGCCACGCCGCAGTTTTGGACGGTGAGCAGCCCGGCGCGCAGCGCGTTGCGGCAATCCTTCGCGCAACGCTTTCGCCAACAGACAGGCGCAGCCCCAGACGCGGTAGCAGAGCAGACCTACGATGCCGTTTGCTTGATCGTGCGCGCAGTGCAGCGATCGGGTGCAAATCGGCCGCGACTGCGTGATCAGTTGGCGCGCATCCAAAACTACAGTGGCGCATCGGGAGAAATTTCCTTTGACAACGAAGGCAACAATCGCGCTCCAGTTACAGTTAGACCGATTCACTTGCAATCGACTGCAGCGCAGCCAGAGCTGGCCGCAGTCAACCGGGAGGCACAATGATGAACGGTGCAGATAGCAGTCAACAGTATGACGCAATCATCGTTGGCTCCGGTGCAGGCGGCGGCATGATGGCCTACAACCTGACGCGCGCGGGCGCCAAATGCCTGCTGCTGGAAGCGGGTGGATGGTATGACACTGCGCGTGACTCCAAATGGCTGGAGTGGACCTACGATGCGCCGCACCGCGCTGGGGCCTGCGCCACGCAACCTTTTGGCGGCTTTGAGGCCGTAGTCGGCGGCTGGCAAATTCCGGGAGAGCCTTACACCAACGCTCCGGGCAGCGATTGGATGTGGTTCCGCTCCCGTATGTTGGGCGGACGTACCAACGCCTGGGGACGCATTGCGCTGCGCTTCGGCCCATACGACTTCAAACCATACAGCCGTGATGGCAAGGGATTCGACTGGCCGATTTCGTATGAGGACCTCGCGCCGTATTACGACAAGGTTGAAGATTTGATCGGCGTCTTTGGCTCTGCGGAGGGCATGGAGAATTTGCCCGACGGAAAATTTTTGCCGCCGCCAGAGCCGCGCTGTTACGAAAAATTGGTGCAGAAGAGCTGCGACCAATTGCGCATTCCGTGCATTCCGTCGCGGCTGGCTGTGCTGACGCGTCCGCGCAATGGCAGGCCCGCCTGCCACTACGTTGGCCAGTGCAATCGTAGTTGCCGCATGGGATCGAATTTTTCCTCGCCCACAACGCTGCTCTTCCCCGCGCGTGAAACGGGCAATCTGGAGATTCGCACCGATGCGATGGTGCGTGCGGTTCTGACCGGGCCGGATGGTTTGGCCACGGGCGTCGCCTACATCGACAAACGCACGGGGCAGGAGCAGGAGGCGCGCGCCAAAGTCGTCGTGCTGGCCGCGAGCGCATGTGAGACGGCGCGCATTTTACTTAACTCGCGCAGCACGCAACATCCTGACGGACTGGGCAATGCGAATGGCATGGTGGGCCGGTATCTGATGGACTCGGTAATGTCGGATGTGAGCGGATACTTCCCGGCGTTGAGCCAAGTGCCGCCGCATAATGAGGACGGCGTTGGCGGGATGCATTTGTACATGCCGTGGTGGAATTACTCGAAGAAGAGCAGGTTGCCGTTTACGCGCGGCTATCACATTGAGTTTGACGGCGGACGGCGCGGCATGCCGGAGATGGGAACGATGCAGCAGTTGGGCGGCCTGTTGAACTCCGGCTATGGCGCGGAGCTGAAGCAGAAGAGCCGCAGTCTGTACGGATCGCTGATCAACTTTCATGGTCGCGGCGACATGATCCCCAAT
>DAHWKP010000296.1:0-1097 GCA_027343585.1 Acidobacteriaceae bacterium | reverse complement strand
TCCACCGGATGCGCCTTGGCTTTGAAATGCAAAGTACCAATCGTGCGCGGTCAATCCATCACTGGCCATGCGTTCGGCCACCAGCGCGGCCGTGCGCTTGCTCTCGGTTGCATACGGGTCTGGCCCTTGTGGCGCGCTGGCGGGCATGGCATAGGAGCGCTCCGGCTGCGTAGGTCGTACGGGGCCGCCTTCGTTAGTCGTGGCTTTTGGATGTGTTGTCGCTGCGCGCGCGGGTTCTGCTATGGCTGTCTGCACGGTGCGGCAGGGCACGCTGTGCGCGGTGAAGAGCACAGGAATTTTTACGCCCATTTCGGCGCAGGCTGCCGACCAGGTAGGCCGCAGTCGCGCGGCAAAGGCGTCGATCAGGCGCGGATGCTCGGCCCAAGCGTCGATGAAGTGCAAGCGCAAATCTGCGCCTGCTTCGGCATAGGCCGCGCGGCGGTACAGCCCCACGCTGGTGCGGGAGTTTTGCGGTGCCAGACAAATCGCCACGGCCTCAGTGATGCCATCGGCGCGCATGGCGCGCACGGTATCGGCGATGTAAGGCTTCCAGTTGCGCATGCCCACGTAGACGGGCAGGCCCAGTGCTTCGCGCAGTAGCTCAGCCTGGCGCAGCGTCCACTCTGTCAGTGGACTTTTGCCGATGAGCGCGTAGCGATGCTGAATCTCTTCAATGACGGCCTGCGGAAGCGCGCGTCCGCTGACGACATTTTTGAGATATTCAGGAATCTCTTCCACGGTGTCGGGCGTGCCGTGGGCCAGCAGCAACACGGCCTGCTTGGCGGTTGTGCTCATCGTGCGCCGCCTTGGCTGGAGGACTGCGCGGCCATCGCGGTGCTGATCTCGCGCACCCAGCGCACCACGCGCTGCACGTTCTCGACGGGCGTGCCAGGAACAATGCCGTGGCCAACATTAAAGATGTGCCCTGCGCGTCCGTTGGCCTGATGCAACACCTCGGCAACGCGCGCCCGCAAAAGTTTTTCTGGCGCGAAGAGCGCAATGGGATCCAAATTGCCCTGCACGGCGCAGCCAGCGCCCAGCGCCTGCCAGCCCACATTGAGCGGCGTGCGCCAGTCCAGACCGATGGCGTCTGCGCC
>DAHWKP010000295.1:0-28037 GCA_027343585.1 Acidobacteriaceae bacterium | reverse complement strand
CCCGATAACACAGCGCATTTGCTCACCATAGCCTTTGGCTTTCGCAATCTGGCGAACTACACAGCCGGCTTGCAGGAAATTCATCGCGTACTGCGCCCGGAAGGAGAAGTGGGCATCCTCGACTTCAGTCAACCCGAAGGTCTGACCGGAGCGCTCTATCAAATTTATTTTCGTCGCATCCTGCCGCGCATCGGCACGTGGCTCTCTGGGGCATCCAGCGCCTATGAATATCTGCCGCAGTCCGTGCGTCGTTTCCCCCCGCCCAACGAGATGCTACCCCTCATGCGCCAATGTGGCTTTGAGAATGTTTCTTGGACGCCTTACACCTTTGGCATTGCCGGACTGTACCGCGGTGTGAAAGCATAAACGCAGCCGTGCCACGCTTAGGAATCGCATGACCCACACCCGCACGCAGCCGATTCCCGAACCGATGTACACAACGAAAACGCGTACGGCCATTATTTCCGTCGCCGCCGCTCTCGGCATCACGCTGCTCAAACTGCTGACCTCGCTCTCCAGTCATAGCATCGGCATGTTTTCAGAAACAGCGCACTCTGCACTGGACTTGCTGGCTGCGGCGATTACACTCATGTCGGTCACGCTGGCGGATCGGCCCGCCGATGAAGACCATCCCTACGGCCACGCTAAGATTGAAAATCTTGCAGCGTTTACCGAGACGCTGTTGATGTTCGGCTCCGTGGTCTGGATCGTAGCTGAATCCATCCATCGTATTTTTGAACGCAATGCAGTGGTACACATTTCTCCTTGGCCTTTTGCCGTCCTGTTGCTTTCGATGAGCGTGGATTTTTTGCGCTCGCGTTCTCTGGCCCAAACCGCCAGCCACACCGGCAGCGCCGCGCTGGAGGCCGATGCTGTCCATTTCGGCACGGACATTTGGTCCAGCTTTGCTGTGATTGTCGGCTTGGCCGCCAACAGCATCGGATCGCGTCTGCATTTGCCCTGGATGCGTCTGGGCGATCCGCTGGCTGCGATTCTTGTCTCTATCATCATTCTCAAAGTTTGCTGGGGTCTGACGCGCAAAGCAATCGATGTGCTCATTGACACGGCTCCAACAGAGATGCACAGAAAGCTATTGGAAGCTGTTGGCCGCATCGAAGGAATCTTGGCTGTGGAACGTTTGCGCCTGCGCAGCAGTGGCAACCATTATTTTGTTGATCTCAAGTTGGCCATGCCGCGGAACATCAGCTTTCAGCGCTCTGAGGCGATTAAAGAAGCCGTAGCCGCAGCCGTCCATACGCTGCTGCCAGAGGCGGACGTCATCACGTATGCAGTGCCCCGCGCCAGCAGCAAGGAAAGCATCTTCGACCGTGTGCATGCCGTTGCCGCCAATAGCAACTTATCCGTTCATGACGTCAGTGTGCAGGATTGGCATGGCCATTTGCATCTGGAGCAGCACTTGGAGGTTTCCGAAACATTGACACTACGCGCTGCACACGACCTGGCCACCAAAGTTGAAGCAGAGATGCGCGCTGAAATTCCAGAAATTCAATCCATCTTGACGCATATTGAAAGCAAGCACTCCACCATCGAACGCGATGCACAGATCACATCCGATCGCATTCTGGAAGTACGCTTACGCGAGATCGCCAACCAGATACCGGAGATTCTCGACGTGCATGAGGTCAGCATGAAGCGGCTGGGCAATACGCTGCAAATTACCTGCCACTGCACGCTCCGCGATGAAACATCCATGGCAGTTGTACACGCGGTCATCACACATTTGGAAGACGCCGTAAAAGCAGCCATGCCCGAGGTGGCGCGTGTCTTTATCCATCCAGAGCCTAGTAGCGACAATCGCAGATAAAATTTTTGCAAGGAGAATTCCGAATGAAAGCCAATGCAATCTGGAAGAGTGAGATGCTCTTCGATGCGACCTCCCACAGCGGACACACGGTTTTATTTGACGGCGATCCAGCGCACACCCACGGTGCCAGCCCAATGGAGGTCGTGTTGATGGGCCTGTGCGGCTGCACGGCCATTGACGTCATCTCCATCCTGCGCAAAAAGCGCGAGCCATTTACCGGACTCAGTGTCTCTGCGGAGGCCGAGCAGGCTGCCGAGCCACCCAAGGTTTTCACGCAAGTCCGCCTTGTCTATCGCGTCAGCGGTGCCGTCTCACACAAAGCCATGGAAGACGCCGTGCGCTTGTCAGAAACCAAATACTGCTCTGTTGCCGGCATGGTTTGCAAAACCGCGCACATTGAATACGTGATTGAATATGTAGATTAAAGAATCCTCATGCGCAATGTTTTTCAAACTCTACTGGCCGGCATCGCACTCGCCGGAATTGCGCTAGTCTCGGCGCTGGCCGCCATGCGATTGGCCATTCATGGTGCAGAGGTGCGCGTGCCGTCGCTGACGGGAATGACGATTGCGCAGGCCCTCGATGTAGTCCATGCGCAAGGGTTGCAAATCGAGATTGCCGACCACAACTACAACGCCAACACCCCTGTCGGACACATTTTGCACCAGCAACCACTGCCGGGCGTGTTGGTGCGGCGCATGTGGAAGGTGCGGGTAACGGAGAGTCTGGGGCCGCAGACGGTCAGCGTACCTGACGTTGTGGGCATGGATGCGCGCCTGGCCATCATCACCGTCCGCCGCGCGGGCTTCAAGCTGGGCGATGTCAACACGCTTCCCTTTTCACAGGCGCTGGCGGATACAGTCATTGCCCAGAGTCCAACGGCGCATGCCTCAACCGTGGAAAGCCCCCGAATGGATCTGTTGCTGGCCGCGCCTGCACCGGCCAGCGCACAGGCCTACGCCATGCCTAATCTTGTCGGCGAACCTTACGCCACCGCATCGCAAACGGTCTTGCAGGCTGGATTTCTGCTGGCTCCGGTGCAAGAGGCCCACGACAAACTCTACGCCAGCGGAATGGTAACCGGACAAGTCCCGGATGCGGGCAGCCGCGTTGAGGCCGGTGCGGAAGTACGTCTTGTGGTCGAACCATGACGCTCACGGCTGCACTGCTCAGCCAAGCTGTTCTTCCGGCAAGAGTGCGTGGCCGCGTAAAAATTCCTGTGCAGTCATGCTGCGTTTGCCTTCCATCTGCACTTCGACCAATTCCACATCCGCTCCGTCCCCACAGCGCAAAAGCAGGCGCACATCCTGCACGTGCAACGCACCCACCGGCAGATTGCCCTGGCCTGCGCCCGGCGATCTGCGCATGCGCCGAATGGTGAACTTCTTTTCGCGCAGCCAACCATATGCGCCAGGCCAGGGCTGAAAGCCGCGCCAGCGGTTGTAGATTTCTGCGGCACTGCGCCTGGCATCCATGTGTCCATCCTCGCGCTGCAAGATGGGAGCCAGCGTGGCCATCGCATTTTGCTGTGGCTGCGGCACAAGGCTTCCCTGCTCGAGCGCCGTCAACGTCTCCACCATCAAGGCCGCACCGGTTTCCGCCAAGATCGGGAACAGCTCCTCCGCAGTTTGATCGGGAGCAATGGGCACGGAGCGTTGCAGCAGCATCGGCCCCGTATCCAGACCTTCATCAATGCGCATAGTCGTGACGCCTGTTTCCTGCTCGCCGCGTGCAATGGCCCACTGAATCGGTGCGGCTCCGCGATACTTGGGCAGCAGGGACGCATGCAGATTTAAATTGCCATGACGCGGTAAGGCCAGCATCCACGGTGGAATGATGCGTCCGTAGGCGACCACAAGAATTACATCCGGAACGATGGAGCTTAGACGCTCACGCAGCTCGTCGTTATTGCGGATTTTTTCCGGCTGCAGCATGGGCAGGCCCTGTGCCAGAGCAGCTTGTTTGACTGCGGAGAACTTTGGCTCCAACCCGCGGCCACTGGCACGATCTGGCTGCGTCAGCACCAACTCCACGGAATGCCCGGCGGTCAAAACAGCTTGCAGTGTGGGCACGGCAAAGGCGGGCGTACCGCAGAAGACCAGGCGCATGAGCGTCTACCACTCGCCCGCTTGGATCATTTTGCGAATTTTGCGCAGTTGCAGATCGCGCTTCAAACGGCTCAGACGATCGAAGAATAAAATTCCATCCAAGTGGTCAATCTCATGCTGAAATGCTCGGGCCAACAGTTCGTCCCCTTCGATCTCAAAGGGCTTCCCCTGCACATCCTGCGCTTGCACTTTGACGTGCGCAGCGCGCCGCACTTTGTCGCGAATGTCCGGCAGACTTAAGCAGCCTTCTTCCTCATACTGCTTGCCTTCGGTGGCGAGAATCTTCGGGTTGATCAGAACGATCTTCTCTTCCGGATTTTTCTGGAAACTGAGATCAATCACCGTCAAGCGTTTAGAGATGCCAATCTGCGGCGCCGCCAATCCAATGCCGTGCGCCTCGTACATGGAGGCAAACATATCCTCCACCAGCCTGCGCAGTTTGGAGTCAAACTCCGTCACCGGCTCCGCCGGACGCTGGAGAACAGGATCCGGATATTTCACAATTTCGTAGATCATCGCAGTGTGCCTGTACGGCTAAAATTTCCGAATCTGTTCGCAGTATCCCTGATAATTGCGTTGCAATTCGCGCAGGGAGTCACCGCCAAATTTTTCCAGTACAGCCCTAGCCAAAGTGAGCGCAACCATCGCCTCTGCAGCTACGCCCGCTGCGGGCACCACGCAAACATCGGAACGCTCATAGGCTGCCTTGACTGGCTCGCGTGTCTCAAAGCTAACCGAACCCAACGGACGACGCAGTGTGGAGATTGGCTTTAAATAACCGCGCACAATCACATCTTCGCCATTGGAAATGCCGCCCTCGATACCGCCTGCGTTGTTCTGCTCGCGCGCAAAGCGGGTAAAGTGTGGCGCGTCCTTGCCAGCAGACTCCGCAGCATACAAAATTGGATCGTGGACTTCGGAGCCAAGCGCAGCCGCCGCAGTCACGCCGCGACCAATCTCGACGGCCTTGACCGCCTGCAACGACATTACAGACGCAGCCAGCGCAGTATCCAGGCGTTCATCCCAGTTGGCATAAGTGCCCAGACCCGGCGGCACGCCATGCGCCACCACTTCAAAGACTCCGCCAATGGAGTCGCCCGTGCGCAGCACGGCATCGACGGCTGCTTTCATGCGCTGCTCCGCTTCGGCGTCCACGCAGTTCAGCAGCACTTCATCCTTATCGAGTAGTAGGGCAATCTCTGCCCACTCGGCATCGCGTTGCAACTCCGCTCCGCCCACGCGGATCACATGGCTGGCCACCTGAATGCCCAGCGGCTGCAAAATTTGTTTGGCGACAGCTCCCGCAGCCACGCGTGCCGTGGATTCGCGCGCTGAGGCGCGCTCCAGTACATAGCGCGCATCGGGAAAGTCATACTTCAAAGCTCCGGCCAAATCCGCATGGCCCGGTCGCGGTGAAGCCACGGCTTTGTGCTTGGCCGGATCCCCTGCATCCACCGGCAAAATCTCTGTCCAATTTTTCCAGTCGCGGTTTTCCATGCGCATGGCAATGGGCGAACCTATGGTTTTGCCGTGCCGGACACCAGAGAGAATCTCTGCCGTGTCCTGCTCAATACGCATCCGCCCGCCGCGTCCATAGCCTTGCTGCCTGCGCCATAGCTCGCGGTTTACCTTCACGATGTCAACGGGCACTCCCGCTGGAACGCCGGAGAGCATGGCGATTAAGCATTCACCGTGCGACTCTCCAGCCGTAGAAAATCGAAGCATACTCTTGCCGTCCTCAAAACAATGGTAGGGGATGCGTAAGGCTCTCTTTGATTCTAAATGCAGGCCTCACTTGGCCGTAATCCATCGGTACTGTTGCACCGTTAGCGGCACCACGGAAAGCCTTCCCTGCCGCAGTAGCGGCGAATCTGCAAAGATGGATTCGGCCTTCATCGCATCCAAAGTTTTTTGTGACGCCAGTAGCTTGCCACAGCGAATCCGGACCTGCGGCACCTTGGGATCGCTCGCGTCCACATGAACAACCGTCGCCGTTCCTACAGCCACACGTGCACCGCCTGTGTGATAAATGACCAGCGTTTCTCCAGGCTGCATCTCACGCAAGTACTTTACCGCTTGCGGATTCGTTACCCCATCCCAGACCGTTTCGCCATCGCGCTGCAGATCGGCAAAGGAGTAGACATCCGGCTCAGACTTCAACAGAAATGGCATTAGGAATTTTCCTTTGCAATGCGCGTTTCGCCTGCGAAGGCACCAACCAAAAACTGACGTGTGTTGATCATGCCGCGATCCAGAGCGCGTACCCGATCCACATATTCAGGAGGGGCAGTTCCGGGTGTGGTGGGAGCGCATGCTTCCAGCATCGCCAGCATCTTGGCCTCGGCGTCATCCAAGTAATGCAGTAAAACAGCCTCGGGAATCATTGGCAGCTTGGGCGAGCCAAACTCATGCGTGCCATGGTGACTCAAAATAATGTGCTCCACCAAAATACGCACGCGCTCCGGAAAGCCAGGCAGTGTGCTCACTTTTTCGTTGAGTAGACGCGTGCCGATGGAGATATGCCCGATCATCTGGCCCTCCAACGTGTACTCAAAGCTGGTACCCCAGGACAGCTCGTAAATCTTTCCAATGTCGTGGAGAATGGCCCCGGTTAGCAACAGGTCGCGGTGGATCAGCGGAAAGTGTTCGGCGGCAAGATTGCAGAATTTGCAAAGATCGACAACGTGTTCCAGCAAGCCCCCCACCCAGGCATGGTGCATCATCTTGGCCGCAGGCGCGGCTTGATAGCGCTGCGCAATCTCTGGATCGTCGAGAAATGCGAAGACCAAGCGCTGCAAATCAGCGTCGGTAAAGCTGGCAACAACGTTGCGCAACTCCTCCCACATCGCGGGAATGTTGCGCGTGGTTGTACGCAGAAAATCTTCCAGTTGAAAACTGCCCGGCTTGGCCTTGGCAATCTCGTTGATCTTGAGTTGTTGCTTGCCGCCAAAAGTCTCCACGCTGCCGCGCACTGCCACGATGTCGCCACTCTCAAACCTGCGTGCGTGTACATCGCAGTTGTCCCAGATGCGTGCCTCCATGCGTCCGGTGCGGTCGCCCAACACCAAGGCCAGATACACGCCGCCATCTTTTTTCTCGCGGCTCTGTTTGGAGATCACCGCAAAGCAGGCTTGTACGTCCTGCCCTTGGTGCTGCGGAGCATCAGCTACAAAAAAATCCTTCATCGCGTCTCCAACGATCTATTCCGGAGCAGCTATTCTTGCGCAGGCGCTGCGCTACTGCTGGAACTCGCGGAAGACGTTCCCGAAGCAACCGCAGGTTGATGAGCTGGTCGATGCTTCTTCTCATCTTCCAATCGTGTCTTTACGCCAGGTTTTCCGACCTGCTTTTTCTTTTTCTTCTTTTTGGCTGTATCCCCGGACAAGCCCAGTGGAGCCGACTGCACCTGCTGGTTGGCTGCTTCCGTGGCGCTGGGGCCAGCGGGCTGTTGCGGTGGCAACTTGCTCTTCTTGGCATGCTTAGCGTGCTTGGGCTGATGCTGCTTGGCTATGCGCTTCTCTGCAACGGCCTCATCGCGCAAGCGTGTCTTGCCTTTTTTCGGTGGGGTGGGGACATCCTGCGTTAAATCCTGGCCTAAAGGCTGCACGTAGGGAGCTGGGGTATACGCACTTGTCTCCTGAGTCGTTTCGCTTGCAGGCGATTGCTTCACCTGCTGATCGGCAACGGTGAACAGAGGAGTACGCCCATAGCGGAAACGTTCCTGCTTCCTCTTTTTCCCTGACTTGTCTCTTGTTGTGGCGGAGGCATCACGCAATGCCATTGCTTGCAGCGCCTCAGCATGTCCACGCTTCTTCGCATCCTTTTTTTGCATTGCCAATAAAATTTTCTTGCGCCGTTTTTCGATCTGAAGCTTCTTCTTTTCCTGTTTGGACAACGGCGGCGCATACGCGCTATAGACCGGCTTGGTTTCATTGGGACTGGCACCGGTGTCCACATAGCCCGGGCGAATGTCAATGTAAGCCTGCTCGCGCAGCTTGGTCAGATATTGGCGTAATGCTGGCTGCATTTGCTGGATGTAAACAGCCTGCTCGATCTGTGGCTCTACCTGATCGTAGGAGGGAATGCCGCCGGGGATATGCTGTGTGACTTTGAGAATCACGTATCCCTGTCGCGTGCGAATCGGTTGCGTAAAGCCGCCCACGGGCAGGGTAAAGGTCTGGTCTTCCAGAACTTTGGCCAGCGCTCCGCGATGAAACACCCCCAACTCACCGCCCTGCTGTGCCGTGGGACCGCCGGAGACTTGCTTGGCCAGTGTGGAGAAGTCTGCGCCACTCTTCAACTGCTTCTCCACCGCGTTTGCTTGTGTGGATGCAGCCGCGATTTGCGCATCGGTCGCATCTTCTGGTGTGGGGATCAAAATTTCACTCAGTGTGACGGATTCTTGCTGGGCAAAACTTTGCTTGTGTTGCTCGTAATACTGATGAAACAATTTTTGTGAAGGCAGCAGTTTGCTGCTCACCTCATCGCGGATCACCTGCTGCTGAATGATGCTGTCCCGGATATTGGCCTTGAAGTCCTCGTACGATGTGCCCTGCTGCTCGACGGCCCGTTGCAGATCGTCCATGGAATCCAAATGATTCTGCTTGCGAATGTCATCGAGGCTCTTAATCAGCTCATCGTCGCCGGTGATGCCCAGTTCCTTGCCCTTCGAGAGCAGCAATTCTTTGTCGATTTGATCGCGCAACAGATTCTTTTGCCGCTTCTCTAATTCGCTGGCGGAAAGATTTTGTCGATTGGCATCCTGATCCAATTGCTGTTGGGCACGCAAAAGATCCGTATTGGTAATCACGCGGTCATTGATGCGCGCAATGATTTCTTCCACTGGCGTGCCATACAGCTTGGCCGGGGATGCGGAGGCGCTGGCGTCCGCTGTGTTCGCCGTATCTGTGGCCCAAGCGTAGGAGGAAAAGCAAATGGCCGCAATGGCCAGTGGCTGCGTTGCGCGAAAAATCCATCGATGCATCATCATTCGTATTCGGCCCAAATCCATTGCGGTCCGTTACGTTTGGCGGCAGACAGGGTGTTGCGTTGCCAACCGCAAGCGCATCCTGAATGCACGCGCACATCCGCATGCAGACCAATATCTTTGTTCTTCATTCTACTCACATTTTGCAGCTCTGTTTTCTTGCAAAGGCATCCTGGAGACGAAACAAAAAGATTTTCCTGTGCAAAGCCTGCGCTAAGGATTGTCCTCTACGGCGGTGCTACACTGTGGATGCAGTGCAGACCACCTCTGCGCGGACTTTGCCAGCGCAGGCATTTGCAGCGCTGCGCCGAGGATTGTCTCTTCTATGAATCCGCGCTCCAACCGCTCCATTCTCTATCTTGTTGCGTTCCTAACAGCCTGCGGACTGCTCGGCTCCCTGGTCAGCCGCCATGCCGGCGCGCAGCAATCGGGCGCAGATGCTTCCACCCTGCACGACAGCCTGCAGCAATTTACAGACGTCTACAGCATTGTGGAACAAAACTACGCGGAGCCGCTCGACACCAAGCGCGCGGACACAGCCATTTATGACGGCGCAATCCCCGACATGCTGCACGTGCTCGACCCACACTCAAATTTCTTTGATCCCAAGGCCTTTGCGCAGATGCGCGAGGATGAGCACGGCAAGTACTACGGTGTGGGCATGCAGATTATGCAGCAAGGGGATAAGGTTGTCGTCGTCGCTCCCTTTGAAGGCACGCCATCGTATAAGGCAGGCATTCGCCCCGGCGATGTGATCTTGGACATCAATGGAAAGTCCGCCGCCAAGATGAACAGCTCTGACGTGGCCAATAAATTGAAAGGCCCCAAGGGTACGCCGGTCGAAGTCACCATGGGACGCGAAGGCGCACCGAAACCACTGGAGTTTCACCTGATCCGCGATGAGATTCCGCGCAATAGCGTGGACTTGGCCTTTTTTATTCATCCCGGCATTGGCTACATCCACATCACCAACTTTCAGGAGACCACTGGGCGCGAAGTTGCCGACGCACTGCAAAAGCTAAGCCCAATGCAAGGCTTGATTCTGGATCTACGCGGCAACCCAGGCGGCCTGCTCAGTGAGGCGGTCTCTGTTGCCGGAGACTTTTTACAAAAGGGCCAGATCATCGTGTCGCAAAAAGGCCGCGCCTTCCCCGATCAGGTCTATCGCGCGCAGCACAATAATCACTACGGAAGCTTCCCCATCGTTGTGCTTGTGAATCGCGGCACAGCTTCTGCTGCCGAGATCGTCTCCGGCGCGCTGCAAGACCATGACCGCGCGCTCATCGCGGGCGAAACCACCTTCGGCAAGGGGCTGGTGCAGACCGTCTATCCACTCTCGGAAAACACGGGGCTTGCACTTACCACCTATCACTACTACACACCCAGCGGTCGCCTGATCCAGCGCAACTACAACGGGGTGTCTCTCTATGACTACTACTACAACCACGCAGGCGCGCCGAAGACTGACGCCAACCGCGAAGTGAAGCTGACCGACTCTGGCCGTACCGTTTACGGTGGCGGCGGCATTACGCCCGACATAAAAATCGACACGCCCAAGCCCACGCCTTTGCAGGATGCACTGTTGCAACACATGGCCTTCTTCAACTTTGCCAAGTCGTATCTGGCTAATCGCACCATTCCACGCGACTTCCAAGTGAATGATGCCGTGTTGAAAAGCTTTGAACTCTATCTGACTCAGGAAAAAATTCCATATACGGATGCGGAGATTGCCGCCGTCCGCGATTGGGTCAATATGAGCATTCTGAGCGAGTTGTTTACCTCGCAATTTGGACAGGAAGAGGGCCTGAAGGTGCGCGCAGAGTGGGATCCAATGATTAACAAGGCGATTGCCATTCTGCCGCAGGCCTTGGCACTGGAGAACGCAGCCAAGAAGACGCTGGCGCTAAAAACCAGCCCGCAGTCGCCGACTCCTGGTGCCGCACAGTAGAAAAAGCCGCTGCCGGGCAGCGAGCTTGTCCAGGTTGCCCTTGGTATCTCATCGGCAACCTGTCCGACAACAGAAAAAACAGATAAAATTCGAACAGTTCTCCCAATCACCAGGTGCCCGGCGCACATGTAGGATGGTTGCATTCTGACTGCCACAACTTCCAGCCCCGCCATCCTTGAGTCGGCCAGTGCTCCCTCCAGCACAGCCCCATTGTCCGCCAACACGCTCGCTTGGCTGCATCTGCCTGCAGTGCGCATCGTGCTGCTCACTCTGATCTCGTTGTTTGTCCTTGGTTACCACCCCTTCACCGACGACGCAGCCATTTATGTCGCAGGCGTGGAGAAGACCGTTCACCCCGCGCTCTTTACCCAACACACGGAATATATTCTCCCGCACCTGCAGCACTCGCTGTTTTCTTTTGCGACAGGCTGGCTGATTCGCTTGGCACATCTACCGCTGCTGCCCTCCCTTTTCGCGGCTTACGTGCTTTCGCTTTGGCTTACAACGCTGGGCAGTTGGCGCTTATCCTGTCGGCTGTTTGCAAGGACAGAGTCGCGTTGGGCGGCAACGACACTGCTGGCCGTTACGCTTGCACTTCCCGTGGCCGGTACGGCACTCACCTTCGTGGATCCGTACTTGACGGCGCGCTCCTTTTCCACGCCTGTAATTTTATTCGCCATTGTCGCAGCCCTCGACCGCAAGCCTTTGCGCACACTGCTTCTGATTTTGTTTGCGATTCTTCTGCATCCACTGATGGGCGTCTATGGTGCCGTCTACCTGGCTGTTCTCTGGCTGGTGCGCGATCGGCAATGGAAGCTGCTCGCAGCCATTACCATAATTATCTTCGCCGCAACCCTGGCCGCGACGTACACTTCCCTGCTGCGATACTCCTCGCCGGGGTATGCTGCGGCAACGCTCAGCCGTTCCTACTTTTTCCTCTCGCGTTGGAAGTGGTATGAGGTCTTCGGCCTTTTTCCATCGCTGGCTGCTGCGTGGGTCGGCTGCCTCCGTTGTCGCCCTGCGCTTTTGCAAAACTGTGGAGATGTCTGCGCGGCCTCGCTGTATACCGGCCTCTGCGCAGTGCTATTTTCCATTGCGTTTGTGCATCCCTCGGGCCCATTGCTTCTGGCCAGTCTGCAACCGCTGCGTGTCTTCCATCTACTGTATTGGCTCTTTTTTCTGATGCTCGGCGGTACGCTGGCAACGCTACTGCAACGCCGTGCTTGGGCGTGGATCCTCTGCTTCGGGACCATCGCCGCCCTCATGTTTACAGTGCAGATGAGCACGTATCCTTCCCTGGCACATTTGGAATTGCCCTGGGTTGCACCGCAGAATCCTTGGGAGCAAGCCTTTGCGTGGATCCGCACCAACACCCCCAGCGGAGCACTCTTTGCACTCGATCCACACTATCAATCGCTGCCGCAAGAAGACACCGTCGGCTTTCGCGCTGCTGCCGAACGCAGTGCTCTGCCCGATTGGAGCAAGGATGGAGGCATCGCAGCCATCTATCCCCAGATCGCCGACCGATGGCTGATCGATGCCCGCGCACAAACCGGCTGGCAGACGTGGGACGATGCGCAGCGCATGAAGATTCTTGCGCCCTATCACGTCGATTGGGTGGTACTCTCCGCCACGCAGCCCACAAGTCTTTCCTGCCCGTACCAAAATTCCCTTGTGCGCGTCTGCCAGCTTGGGTCCAGCGCAAGCCGTCAGCAATAGCCTACGCAGCGGCATCGCAGGTACCATGGAAGTATGGAACTCATCGTTTACATGGCCCACTGGTGTCCCGATAGCCGCGCGGCAAAAAAGTTTCTCGATCAACACAAAATCCCTTATACCGAGATTGATATCGAATCCACTCCGGGAGCGGCGGACACTGTGATCGAGCACGTGGGAAAGCCCGCCATTCCACAATTTGTCCTGGACGGCGAATGGGTACAGCCCTACAAGCCTGGCCAGGGGTTTTTGTATGAAGAGATGGCTGCCCGCTTTGGCGTAACGCATACGCGCTAGCCACAATGGACGTTGTTACACACATTTTTTGCAGATTTTTTTAAGGAGTAATTGTGATCGAGCGCTACACCCGGCCTCAAATGGGCCGCATCTGGAACGAAGAAAATAAGTACCGCATGTGGCTGGAGGTTGAGACCGCAGCGTCAGAAACATTGGCGGAAGCTGGCATTGTGCCTAAAGAAGCGGCCCGCGCCATTCGTGAACGCGGTGGCTTTGACCTGGCTCGCATCCAGCAGATTGAAGCGGAGGTCCGCCACGACGTAATCGCCTTTACCACTGCCGTTGCAGAAAAGATTGGTCCCGAATCGCGCTGGCTGCATTATGGCCTCACCTCGACCGATGTGGTGGATACCGCACAGGCGCTGCAAATTCTGGAAGCATCCGCACTCATCGACGCAGGCATCGTGCGCCTGCTGGATGTGCTGCGTCGTCGCGCCGTTGAGTTTCAACACACGCCCACTATTGGACGCACGCATGGCGTCCACGCCGAACCCACCACCTTCGGCCTCAAGCTGCTCAATTGGTACGCGGAGATGCGCCGCAACCGCACTCGCTTTACCGCTGCTGCCGAACAGTTGCGCATTGGCAAACTCTCCGGCGCCGTGGGCACCTTTGGCCATTTGAAGCCAGAGCACGAGGCAGCTATTTGCAAAAAACTCGGCCTGGTTCCCGCGCCCGTGGCCACCCAGGTCATTCAACGCGACCGCCACGCGGCCTACATCGCAGCACTGGCCATTCTTGCCTCCACACTCGACAAGATTGCCGTTGAAATCCGCCACCTGCAACGCACAGAGGTGCGCGAGGCCGAAGAATTCTTCTCAGAAAAACAAAAAGGCTCCTCCGCCATGCCGCACAAGCGCAATCCCATCACCTGTGAGCAGATCAGCGGCCTGGCACGTGTGATTCGCGGCAATGTGCAACCGGCACTGGAAGACATCGCGCTCTGGCATGAGCGCGATATTTCGCACTCTTCCGTCGAGCGTGTCATCCTGCCCGACTCCACCATTCTTGCGGATTATTTGCTCGACAAAACCACGACGCTCATCGACAAATTGCTTGTCTATCCGCAGCGAATGCTGCGCAATCTTGAATCCACCGGCGGACTGATTTTCTCTGGCCAGCTTCTGCTCGACCTGGCCGAGGCCGGCATGTTGCGCGAAGACGCTTATCGCCTGGTGCAGTCGCATGCCATGCGCGCATGGAAAGAGGAGTTGAACTACAAGGAACTCATCTGCGCAGAACCGGAGATTACGCGGCTGCTTCCTCCGGAAAAGCTGCAACGCGCCTTTGACCTGAATCGCCAACTGGCCAACGTGGACGCAATCTTTGCGCGCGTCCTGCAGGACGAAGCATAAATGACCACCGCGCCAGCCAAAACGCTTACCGTTGCCATCACCGGGGCGAGCGGCGTCTTGCTGGCGCGCACCTTGTTGCGTACATTGGTCGCCGATGTGCGGGTCGCGCGCGTGCATTTGGTTCCGTCCGAAGCATCCCTGCGGGTACTCGCAGAGGAACTCAACGTACACGGACGCAATCATCTGGCGGAGCGGCTACTGGGAGCGCCCAGCGAAAAGATTCACTTGCATGCACCCGCCGACATTGGCGCGCCCATTGCCAGCGGCAGCTATCCAACGGACGGAATGATTGTGCTGCCATGCAGCATGGGGACACTGGCCAGCATCGCGCACGGCACGGCGGAGACGCTCATCGCCCGCGCCGCCGATGTTTGCCTAAAAGAGCGGCGAACACTCTTGCTCTGTCTGCGCGAGACACCCTTCAATAAAATTCATCTGCGCAATATGAGTCTGGCTGCGGATGCAGGCGCAGTGATCTTCCCCGTCATTCCCGCCTTCTACAATCACCCTGTCAGCGTGGAAGACATGGCGCAACATTTCGTCGAACGCGTGTTGGCGCACATTGGCCTTGCGCAACCGCGTTCCTATCAATGGCCGGGAAACCAAGAATAATTTTTCGACTGTTTGCCTTGGTACTGAACTTCCGAGCAAGCGCAGCGAGCCAAGAAATCCGCGATTCACTTTGTGAACTCGCCACCAGCCATGGGTGGATTGCTTTGCAAAAAGCGCACCACATTGGGCATCATGCGCGCTGCACAAGCAATGGGAGCACTGTGGCCGCAGCCTGAATACATTTCGAGCACGGATTGCGGCATCTGCTGGTGCATCGTCTCTGCGATGGATGGAGGAATCAGTGCATCCTGTGCGCCCCAGGCCAGCAATACTGGAATATGAATTGCATCCAACCTGCCATCCATGCGATGCCCCACAATGGCCGATTGCACCGTGCGTTGCACGACCCAATTATTTTTCTGCAGTCTGCGCAGTACCGCTCGCGCCACAAAGTTTGGCATCGGCACGGGGTTGGGCGTCAGCAGTGACAGCAGCCGTTGCAAACCTGCCTTGTCCGTTGGCGTAAATACCTGCGGACCAAAAGGGACGTAAAACGTCAATCCTGCACTATCGATCAGCACCAAACGCTGCACACACTCAGGATCATTCGCTGCCAGTTTCAGCGCCACCCATCCGCCCAGCGACCAGCCCGCCACATCTACTGGCTTCAAGTGCATAGCCGTCAAAAATCCCCGGACCATCGTCGTTTGCTCGGGGATGGAGTACGCAATATCGGGATGGGAACTCAACCCACTCCCCAATAAATCGATGGCATAAATGCGAAAGCCATTCTGCGTCAGAATGGAAATTGCCGGGGACCAATCCTCAGCCCGCCCGCCCATGCCGTGGATCAGCAGCAGCGGAGTTCCTCTGCCCCCCACGTAATAATGCACGCGGTTGGAGCCAATCTGCACAAACTCGCTATGCACGCCCTCCATGGCAAACTGCAGATGCACTCCTTGATCGACCACCCAGAGTGGATTCCAATATATGGCCGCGCCCAACCCGAGCAGCAGCGCAACCACGCCCCAGGCAAACCATTTTCCCGCACGGAACAACTCCGCGCGTAAAGAAATACGCTGGCGGTTTGACTGTACTTTTCTTGCACGGGTTGGGATGGAGGGCTGGGTCACGCGTGCAACTCCGCGGCCAGCATGGTCCTCGCTTTGTGAATTACCGCCAGCGTCTCCGGTGCGATTGCATACCGCTGCAAATCTTGCGCATCGGCCCAGCAAGTCTCCGCCGCATCGCTGCCTGCGCTAAGAGTGCCGCTCTCCACATTGCAAAGAAAATTGATCAACACGTAGTGATATTGCACCCGACCCATGGGGTCTTGGTGGATCCGATCCAGCACCTGCACGATGCACAGAGGTCGCACGATCAAGCCTGTTTCCTCGCGCACCTCGCGCACAACGGCTTGTTCGATGGTCTCGCCCAACTCCACCGCTCCACCCGGCAGAGACCACTCGCCCAAGAGTGGCTGTGTGCCGCGACGAACGAGCACCAGCCCGCAGGCACCTGGCTGCGGCTGCGCAGGAGCAACCACGACTGCGCTCACTCCCAAAACCGGTGCAGATGGATATTCCCTTGCCATGTATATGGAGATGCCAACCAGAGATCGAGGACGCAAATTCTGCAATCATTTAGTGCAGGTGTCGACCAAATTCGTCATCAAACACAACGCGCGCCATCTCAAAGCGCCCGCCGTTATGCTTGTCCGTTCCCTTGCGGTGCCCCACCGCCAGCAACGCGGCCACATGGTAGCTGAGCGGTAGTTTCAACACTTCGCGAACCTTTTCCTGCTCAAAACCTTCCATGGGCGCGGTATCGTAGCCCAGCGCTTCCGCCATCAGCATCATATGCGTAAAGGCAATCATCACTTGTTTGGTGAGCCACATATTGATGTTGGGATGATTGGAAAGATAATTAGGGATATTCTGGAGGGCCTGCTCGGCATAACTCTCGGACATGCCGCCTTCTTTGCCAAGGCGCAGCATCTCCTCCAAATCACCGTTGCGCCAACCATCCGCATCCCCACAGGCGACGATTACTGCGGAAGCCTCTTCGACCTTGGCTTGATTAAAACTGGCCAGACGGAGCCGCTTCTTCTGCTCGGCGCTCCGGACAACCACAAAGCGCCATGGCTGCATGTTGTATCCGCTGGGAGCGCTCAAACCGGCGTTCAAAATCTTTTTCAAGTCCACATCAGGTATGGGCGTGCCATCAAAGCTGGGCGTAGCTCTGCGCTGTGCGATGACCTGCGTCAGGGACTTTTCTTTTTGTGCGCTCATAATTGGCCTATCCACCCACAGCAAGTCGCTTCGGATATTTTTTTCATTCCTTGGCAAGGATATACCAATGCGATACGGGAATGCGACCCAAAGATCGACCTCACTCCGCATGGTGAGCCTGGGCAGCCATCTATGCACGCATTCCTATCGCTGCTAGTCTAGTTGCACGATGGCACACCGCAGCTTTCAACCGATACGAGCCTTGCACCCGATCGTCTGCTCTCTGTGCTTCTGTTTCTTTTGGATTTGCTGTGGCAGAACGCTCGCGCAGACGGTATCCGCGGCCCCACCAACAACCAAGGCCCAACCCGCCACAGCGCCCAAGAAGCATGCACACAAGCATCCTCGCAAAACACAGCGGCGAACCCGGGCCGTTGCTTCCGCACAAGCTGCTCCCGTTGCGCCGCCAGCACCCGTCAAGCCCGCTGCACCCGCGTGGCCCATTCCGCCTGCACAGCAGCCGGCGCAACCCGCCACGGTCACACTGAACGGCGATCAACTCACGATCGTGGCAAAAAACTCCAGCCTGCAAGCGATACTGAACACGATCAGCAAGCAAACTGGATTGAAAGTGGTTGGGCTGGATAGCGATATGCGCATCTATGGAACATACGGCCCGGCAACCGTGATCCAAACGATCAACGCACTGCTGCAAGGCAGCCAATATAACTATGTGTTGGTTGGCGGAGATGCAAAGCATCCGCCCAAGGAATTAGACTTCTCGCTCTCGCATTAGAGGCTTGGCCCACGACAACGGAAGCGCAAAATCAGCTATAGTGCTGACGGGGCAACCGTAGTTGCAGCAGTCACAGAGCTGCTCTGGGCACGCAGCGCACGCATTTGCACGTGGTGGCGAAAAGCGCCAAACATTGCGTGGCAAATCCCATAAGCCAGCAACACCCCCAACACCAGAGCGGCTATAGAAACACAAACCACCATCATCATCATCATATTTTTTCCCTGCCCAGATACAATTTACGACTACACCGTTCCCACAACGGACTCCCCCATGCAGAACCTGGAGGAATCTAGCGCCAGCATCACGCTTTTGCGCAGTTTTCTCACAGACTCTATCGGCAAGGCAAGAGGGAATTTGTTGGCAAATCAGGTTCCTTCGCCCACAGCCGATCCAATCCTTCCCATTCTGCATTCACGCCGGTGCGCTTGACAGGGACTGTCCGCCTCGAAATCCTAGGAGTAATGCCTGTCCGTCAAATCACCGTCCGTGGTGCCCGCCAGCACAATCTCAAAAATATCACGGTGTCCATTCCGCGCAATTCCTTCACCGTGGTCACCGGCCTCTCTGGCTCCGGCAAATCTTCGCTGGCCTTTGACACCATCTACGCGGAGGGCCAGCGCCGCTACGTGGAGACGCTCTCCGCCTACGCACGACAGTTCCTCGATCAGATGGAGCGGCCCGATGTGGACTCCATCGAAGGCCTCAGCCCGGCGATTTCCATTGAACAGCGCACGACGACCCGCAGTCCACGCTCGACCGTAGGCACTGTCACGGAAATCTACGACTATCTACGCCTTTTGTACGCCTCCATTGGCACGCCGCATTGCCCAAACTGCGGTCAACCCATCGCACGGCAAAGCCCGGAACAGATTCTGGCGCAGATTCTGGAACAGGGTTGGGAGCAAGGCGAAGGCCAGCGCATCACCATCTATGCGCCTATCGTGCGCGGACGCAAGGGGGAGTTCCGCGACGAGTTGGAGAAGCTCGACCAGCAGGGCTTTCGCGCGCGCGTGGACGGTGTTGTTCGCGATTTAGCCGAACCCATCCCGCTAGACAAGCGCAAAAATCACACGATTGAGGCCATACTTGACCGGCTAATTATGAAGCCCGGCGTGGAGAAGCGCTTGGAATCTGCCGTGGCCCGGGCGCTACAAATGACCGGCGGGCTGGTGCTCGTCGGCATCACCAACGCCAGCACGGGCGCAACGCGCGAACATTTGCACTCCTCACTGCTGGCCTGTATTGATTGCGGCACCAGCGTCCCGAAGCTGGAGCCACGCAGCTTTTCCTTCAACAGCGCCTTTGGCGCTTGTCCCCATTGCAACGGCCTTGGTGGACTCTATGACTTCGACCCTGCCAAGGTGATTGTGGATTGGACTAAGCCCCTGCTGGAGGGGGGCTTGGGGCCGGGCAGCAGCACGGAAGCACTGGTGCGGATGCTGCGCAGAGTTGCCGAGCAGGAAAAGATTGACCTAAAGAAGCCCTTTGAAAGCCTAACCGAGCGCCAACAACAGATTTTGCTCAATGGCCCGGAGCCGAACCATGCACGGCGCGGTCTCTTCACGGGCATTCTGGGCTGGCTTCGCGACGCGCTGGAGGAGACTGCATCCGACGGACAAAAGCAGCGCTTGCTGGAATACATGTCCGCATCCGAATGCACGGAGTGCCACGGCCAGCGCCTGCGCCCAGAATCGCTCAGCGTCCGTGTTGGCGGCTATTCCATTGCCGAATTTGTCGCTCTACCACTCGTCAAGTCTCTTACGGCTGCGCGCGGCCTTAAATTTTCCGAACGTGAGCGCAAGATCGCCGGGCGCTTGCAGAGCGAGATTGCCGAGCGGCTGGAATTTTTGAACGCCGTCGGTCTGGGCTACCTCACCCTCAATCGCAGCTCAGCCACACTCTCTGGCGGCGAGGCGCAGCGCATTCGCCTGGCCACACAGATCGGCTCGCGCCTGCGTGGCGTGCTCTACGTGCTCGACGAACCCTCCATCGGACTGCATCAGCGCGACAATGATCGCCTGATCGCCGCGCTGCTCTCTCTGCGCGATTTGGGCAACACCGTTCTTGTCGTCGAGCATGATGAGGACACCATTCGCCGCGCGGACTATGTGCTCGACCTTGGCCCCGGCGCTGGCCGTTTGGGTGGAGCGCTCATCGCCAGTGGCACACCCGATGCCATCGAAAAAACTCCCGGCTCCCTTACCGGACAATACCTGGCTGGAAAGTTGGAGACAGTTCCCCGCTCCACGCCGCGCCCAACCGGCAAGCAGTGGATCACCGTGCAGGGCGCGCGCGGGCACAATCTGCGCAACGTCACCGCGCGCTTTCCGCTGGGCGTGATGACGGCCGTGACCGGCGTCTCCGGTTCTGGCAAGAGCACGCTGGTCAACAACACGCTCTATCGCGCTTTGGCGCAGCTGCTCTATCGCTCACGAGAAGCACCGCTGGCGCACACGCGCGTCGATGGACTGCAACAAATCGACAAGGCTGTGCAGATTGACCAGTCTCCCATTGGCCGCACGCCGCGTTCGAACCCAGCCACCTACACCGGCGTCTTCACCGCCATCCGCGACCTCTTCGCCATGCTGCCGGAGTCGCGCGAGCGTGGATACAAAGCGGGTCGCTTCTCCTTCAATCTGGCCGGAGGCCGCTGCGAGGCTTGCCAGGGCGATGGCCAGCGCAAAATTGAAATGAACTTTCTGCCCGATGTCTACGTGCAGTGCGAGGTCTGCAAAGGTCGCCGCTACAATCAGGAAACGCTCGCTGTGCGCTTTCAGGGCTACTCCATCGCCGACATTCTGGACCTGCCCATCGCCGACGCACTTCCTGTACTCGGCAACATTCCAGCCATCCGGCAAAAGCTGGAGACACTCAACGAAGTGGGTCTGGGCTACGTGCATCTGGGCCAGTCGGCCACAACACTCTCTGGCGGCGAGGCCCAACGCATGAAGCTGGCCAAAGAACTGTCCAAGCGCCAGACGGGCCGCACGCTTTATCTGCTTGACGAACCGACCACCGGCCTGCACTTTGACGATGTGCGCAAGCTGCTCGAAGTGCTGCACCGGCTCGCCGACCACGGCAATACAGTCATCATCATTGAGCACAACCTTGACGTGATTCGCAGCGCCGATTGGATCCTGGACCTAGGCCCAGAGAGTGGCGAGGACGGGGGAAAAATCGTTGCCGAGGGCACACCGCAGACCATCGCCGCCCATCCCGACTCGCACACGGGCCGTTTGCTGGCGCGATATTTTTCGGGCAACACAAACAATACGCCTGCACCCGAGCCTTCCGCGATACACTCGGCTTCGGGCACAACAGCCCGCGCGGCCCAGAAAAAACCTGCGCGCAAGGAGATCGCATGACCCTGGAGCCGGAGATTTTGCCGCCGCTGCCGTCGGAGCAAGACCCATTCCGTGCGCCCATGCCTGCGCGTGCCGAAGGTCCCGGTTTTCTCGATGCAGTTGCATTCTTTGCCATTGCTACTGTTCTTGTTCTCGGCATCCAAGGCGGAGCCATTGCCCTGGCATTGCATGAGCATTGGTTCGGCGGGCTGTCGCTGGAGAAAATCGCAGTGGAGCCGCGCTTCTCCATTCCCGTGATGGCGCTGGCTTATGGAAGCATCGTTCTGGTCACAGCTGCACTGTTTTCGCGTGCGTGGAATCGCCCCTTTGCGCAAGGGGTTTTCTGGAATGGTTCCGTAGCGCGCAGACAGGCAGGGCGCTTGCTGCTCACCGGCATCCTGCTCGCAATTTGCATTCAACTGCTCTCCAACTACCTGCCCGTTCCCAAAGAACTGCCCGTGGATTCTTTCTTTCGCAAGCCGCTGGATGCGTGGATCGTCGCCATCTTCGGCACGCTCATCGCTCCAGCCTTTGAGGAACTGGCCTTTCGCGGCTTTCTCTATCCCGCGCTGCGCCGCTGGACAGGCGTGCTTCCGGCAGCGGTTCTCACCAGCATTCCCTTTGCGCTGCTGCACTCACAACAATTGGCCCACGCCTCGGCACCACTCGCCATGGTCTTTCTCGTCAGCCTGCTGCTCACTGCCGTTCGCCAGCGCACCGGCTCGGTTGCTGCCTCAGCATTGGTACACGCAACGTATAATCTGTCCATCTTCGTTGCTGTTTTCTCCGCCAGTGGTGGCTTTCAACATCTGGAGCGATTGAAAAATTAGCTGTTAGCTATTCGCTATTCGCCGGGTGCCCCATTCAAGCCGTCTTTGGCTTGAGTGGAGTGTGGCAGGAGTGAAGCGCCCGTCACGGGAGAGTCTTTCCGAGCGCACGATACCCCGACCCCGATCCCTGCTCTTTGCGGTTCGGGTAGGGGAATCGCTACAATTTGCTTACAACCATGTCGGACCATCGGAACACCCTTCTCAACCTGATCGCGCAGCACTCCTTCCGCTTGGGAGACTTTGTGCTCTCCTCCGGTGCGCGCAGCGACTACTACATCGACTGCCGCACCACCACGCTGCACGCCGATGGCGGACGCCTGGCTGGGCTGCTGCTCTACGACCTGATTCGCAAACACAATCTGCATCCTGCCGCCGTCGGCGGACTCACCATGGGCGCAGACCCCCTGGTCTCGAACATCGCCTCTGCCAGCGCCTGGCAGCACGCGCACGAGCCAGCCACGCCATTTGTGCATGGCTTCCTCGTACGCAAGGCGGAAAAATCCCATGGCACGGGACGCCGCGTCGAAGGCTTTTGCCAGCCCGGCGCGCGTGTGGTCATTGTCGATGACGTATGCACCACGGGCGGCTCCACCATCAACGCCATCGCTGCCACACGTGAGGCTGGCATGAACGTTGTCGGTGTTCTTTGCCTGGTGGATCGGCAAGAACAGAATGGCCGTGCCGCTGTCGAAGCCGCAGCCCATGGCGCGCCATTCCTCGCACTCTTCACTGCTGCTGATGTGCGCGCCGCGCATCTGGCCCTCGCTGCCGCATCGACCTAGATCGCAGCCTGCTCTAGTTGTGCGGGCAGAAGCAGAATCCTAAAAGTATCGAGGTCTGGACTGGGAAGTAACGGCGAACCTGCGCCAACATCAGCCACGCAGATACCCGAAATACCGGGAGAGTGATCGCATCGCAGACACGCAGGCTGGATGCGCTGCGTGTCTGGATAGGTAAGGAGCGGCGTTACTCGACCTCGAATGAGGCGGACTGCTGCAACTGCTGCTGCGTGACCGCATCCGTCACCTTAACGGTGACGCTGTATTTTCCGGGTTGCAGTGAGCTGAGCGGCAGTGATTTTTCCACCGTCACCTGATCGGAGTTTGGATTGATCTTGCTGGTTGGCTCTGAAGTATTCAGCAGCAGCTGATTTGTATCCAAACGTGTGATTTGATAGTCCAACGTGGCATCATTGTGCCGTGTTTTGGTGTTGATGCCCAAATTGTAAACTTGCATCCAAAAGTTCAGACTTTGATTGCGTTGAAACGATGCTGGTTTCGTAATGGAAGAACTCACGCGCGGACGAATATAGGTATTGCCGATAACAAAATTTCCCGTGCCAATTTGTCGCGTGGCTACCGGCTCCATCTTGTCCGCCAAGATAAGGGAGGATGCGGCCAAGTGGTCATCATCGTAGTGGGGAACATCCAAGGCGCGCGCGTAGGTTCCAACGTGGTCAGGATTGTTTACATCCTTAATTACAATATCCAAGCGATAACGTCCGGGACGGAGCGGCAATGCCTTCCAGTAAACGGATTTCCCTTTCATGGCTTGGGCTAATAGCTCGGATGGGTCTGAGACTTGGACGGTATCTTCAAAGGTCTGCACAATTCGCCCGGTAATGGTGGACACGCGTCCAAGGATATTGACCGTTCCGCTGGAGACTCCATTTTTCGTGTTGAAGGTTATGTCTCGATTGTTGACCTGCAAGGTAATCGGAACCAGGATCGTGTCGTCTGTAATACGAACAAAATCTGTGCGAACGTCAAAGGGGAAGAATGGACCCGTCAGCACTTTGTGGCTGGTCATGAATTCTTCCATGTCTTTGAACTTAACCGGAGGGGATCCCAAAAGCTTACTGAACTGCACCATGCGGTCAAATTCTTTGTCCTGATTATTAAAGTAAGCCGGGCCAGGGCCTAGAGTTTCTATGCTGCCACTGCCATAGCGTTGTGCCTGAGACACACCTCTAGACTCAAGCAAAGTTGGCCCTGCGCCGGGGATATGGGCCAGAGCATCTTTTTCTCCACGGTCGAGTGTCATGTGGTACTCGCTGCACATGCAAGTATCCACAAATTCAATTTCGACATTATCGCCAATACCATCGATGTGTTTGTAGTGCCACACTTCGAATGGAAATGTATCTGTCTGTCCACCACCTTCGTCCATCGAGCGATGGTACAACCCGCCAGAGGGGTGGGAATCAATGCTATCCGGAGGCCCGTAGACGATATAAATGTGCCCACGGTCGGTTCTCCATCCCTCTTCGCCGCCATAAAAATGTTCGTTTGCATACGCGATGCGGCGATAGTGCTCTTCGCGGAAGCTATTTGCAGGAGACTCGGGGTCCGGATTTCTGCGACGCCAAAACTGTTCGATAAAATTGTCGCGCTCTTCGTCATTGCTCAGTGATAAAAACGCCTTGCGTTCATCATCGCTAATAATCCAGCGCACATCCTCATCCAACCACTTCTTGTAAGGACCTTTTAACTCCTGACGCAGGGCTTTCTGTTGGCGCAGGCGTTCTTTGTCGGAGAGTTTGCGGTGAAGCGGGTCCACAGGAGCAGCATCTGCATTCGAAGCATCTGCCGAAGGCGCATCGGGCGAAGTGGCATCCTGCGCCAAGAACTGTCGTGCATACATGCAGGGCAACGCACAACCAGCTAAAACAACAAAACTAAGGAATCTGGAACGGAACATAGGCAAAGCGGCTACTCCTATTGGGCCAATCCTAATTGTATGGACTTTGCAGCAAGAGTTTCAAGCAAGCGGCAGACAGGAATCTGCAAACCAACGGCTACAATGAGTGCGGGTGCTCTTTATTGGAAGGCATGCGGGAACTTTTCGCAGACAGCCTGCGTATGCAAACACATGCGGACACCTGCCTGCCCTGCGGCACGCGGCGCATTCAATTGAACACATTTGCGGTGAGATGGAATGAGCAGAAAAAAAATACTACTGATTGTCCTGATGGCCGTAGCTCTCTGCGGCGCGATAGTCGGCCTGACGATTTATCAGGGCAATGCACACACTACCCAGGTGCAAATGGGGACTGCGGCCATTCAGAATCTACAGGCCACGGTAAGCGGGACGGGGCAGATCAAGCCCAAGACATACGTGAACGTGGGCGCATTGGTCACTGGACGCATCACGCATCTCTACGCCAAGGAAGGCGACCATGTTCACAAGGGCGAGGTGGTGGCCACGGTAGAGAATATTCAACAGTCCGCCACGGTGGAAGCGCAGCAGGACACCATCGCAGCAGCCAGCAAAGATGTAACCGCAGCGATCGCCAATGAAAAAGTTGCCGTAGCGAATTTGGAAAATGCCAAGGCCGACCTGGTACAGAAGCAAATGGATTATCAGCGCGCGGAGGCGTTGTACAAAGACGCACTGATCGCGCGACAGGATTTTGATTCCAAAAAAGCCGCCTACGATGTGGACGTGGCCAAAGTGGCGCAGATGCAAGCATCCCTAGTGCAGGCACAGGCGCAAACCGCATCCAGCAAGGCCAAGCTAGAAAGCGATGAAGCCACATTGCGCAGTAACGATGATGAGCTCAATCGCACCATCAGCATTGCTCCATTTGACGGGCTTGTCACCAACGAGCCGGTACGTGAGGGCGAAACCGTTGTTCCGGGCATTCAGAACACCGAGGGCAGCACACTCATGACGCTGGCAGACATGTCCGTGATCACTGCTGAGGTGAAGGTGGATGAGACCGATATTGCCAACGTGACGCTGGGCCAGCCCGCTGAGGTCACCGTGGATGCACTTCCGGGCAAAGTTTTTGCAGGCCATGTAACGGAGGTTGGCGATCAGGCACTGCTGCGCTCCTCGGGCGTAGCCACCAGCCAGAGCACCAGTGGCACGGAAGAGGCCAAAGACTTCAAGGTTGTCGTCACGCTGGACAATCCTTCGGATGAACTGCGACCCGGCCTTTCCACCACGGCGAAGATCATCACGGCTACCAAGCAGGCCGTGTTGGGGATTCCGATTCAGGCGCTCACGCTACGCGCTCCGTCTGCACAAGGAAAACAGGATGCACAGAAAGTGAACACGGCGTTGAATCTTGGATCGCAGCAGGGACAACAGGTGCAGGGCGTCTTCGTCATTCGCAAGGAAGGCCGACATGAACGTGCATTCTTCGTGCCTGTGCAGACGGGAATTACGGGCACAACCAACATTGAAGTCACCTCAGGGCTGAAGCCCGGAGACAGAATTGTCACAGGCCCGTATCGAGTGCTGCGCTCCCTGAAAGACGGAGCGCAAGTGAAGCTGCAGAAAGAAAAACCCACAGGCACCACGGATAGTGGGAATGGAGACACTGAGTCTAGTTCGTAAGCAGAGAGACTCGCTAGCTCATAATAGTGTTAGGGTGCAGGCAGTGGACAGAAGTACGGGAGAGGCATGAGTACGGAGACATTGATTCCAGAACCGGCAAGCGCAAACGCTGGCCCAGGCGCAGATGAGGTGATCGTTGTCGAGAACCTCTGGAAGACCTACGATATGGGGTCAGAGCAGCAGGTACAGGCGCTGCGCGGCGTCAATCTGCGCATCCGGCACAATGAATATGTTGCCATCATGGGGCCATCCGGCTCCGGCAAATCCACGCTGATGAACCTGATCGGCTGCCTGGACACGCCCAGCCAAGGCCGGTACTGGCTCAACGGCCATCTGGTCAGCGATCTCAATGACGATGAGCTGGCGCGCATCCGCAACAAGGAAATTGGCTTCGTCTTCCAGACCTTCAACCTGCTGGCGCGCGCCACGGCGCTGCACAATGTGGAACTACCCCTCATCTACAACGGCACGCCTGCCGAGGAGCGCATCGAACGCGCCAAGAACACGCTGCGCTCTGTGAACCTGGAAGGCCGCATGATGCACAAGCCGAATGAACTCTCTGGCGGACAACGCCAGCGCGTAGCCATCGCGCGCGCACTGGTTAATCGACCCTCCATCATTTTGGCCGATGAACCCACAGGCAATCTCGATTCGAAGACAGGCGTGGAGATCATGGCGCTCTTTGACGATCTCCACCGGAATGGCAACACCATCGTTCTGGTCACGCATGAGCCAGATATTGCCGAGTATGCGCACCGTGTCGTGCATATCCGCGACGGCGAGATTGCCTCCGACGTTCGCTCCAGCCGCGCTCAGCAGTAGCCGCACCAGTATTCAACCCAAGCACAAACGAAGGCCCTTGCAGATTTCAATCCTCGCGCAGGGCCTTTTGCACGGCGCTGTTCTTCACGCTGTAGGTGAAGTAAATCACCAGCCCCACCAGCAACCAGAGCACGACAATCTCTTTGGTCAACAGCGGCAGCACCCAGATCAAATAGAACGCGGAGAGAATCCCCAGGATGGGCACCAGCGGCACCAGCGGGGTTTTGAAGGGGCGCGGCATGTCTGGATGCTTGCGGCGCAAAATCCAAACTCCGGCGCAAACAATGGCGAAGGCCAGCAGCGTGCCCATATTCACCAGCTCGCTAAGCCGGTCAATGGGCAACAGCGCGGGCATAAAGGCCACAGAGATGCCAACCACAAGATTGGAAACGTACGGCGTGCGAAAGCGTGGATGAATTTTGCTGGCCCACTTCCAGATCAAACCATCGCGCGACATGGACAGAAATATCCGGCTCTGGCCCAGCAGCATGACCAGCATGGCCGTGCCCAAACCAAAGACCGCACCCAGCTTGACCAGCACGCTGCCCCAACGCACACCGGTGGCGTCAATGCCCACGGCGACCGGGTCGGCCACATCCAGCGAGTGATAGCTAACCAGCCCGGTGAGCACCAGCGCCACCAAAATATACAGCACAGTGCAGATCACCAGCGAGCCAAGAATGCCGATGGGCATGTCGCGTCGTGGATTTTTGGCCTCTTGCGCAGCGGTGGAGACGGCATCAAAACCAATGTAGGCGAAAAAGATGGAGGCTGCGCCCGCGGTAATGCCGCTGAAACCGAAGCGTCCCGGCCCTTGCGCAGGAGGAATAAATGGGTGCCAGTTGGCTGCGGCCAAATGCGGATGATGCAGCAAAAATC
>DAHWKP010000107.1:0-1756 GCA_027343585.1 Acidobacteriaceae bacterium | reverse complement strand
TCAGAATGACTCTACTTGTTATTGCTGTGGATCGGATGCCGATGCTTCCTGATGCGTCGCCTGTGGACGCATGAGCGGGAAGAGAATCACGTCGCGGATGGAGCGCGAGCCGGTGAGCACCATGGTGAGCCGGTCGATGCCAATGCCTTCGCCGCCTGTCGGCGGCAGGCCGTAGGAGAGTGCGCGAACGTAATCTTCATCCATCGCGTGGGCTTCGTCGTCGCCGCGGTCGCGCTCGGCCAGTTGTTGCTCAAAGCGGCGGCGCTGCTCGTCAGGATCGTTCAACTCGCTAAAGGCATTGCCAACTTCAAAGCCGCCAATGTAAAACTCGAAGCGCTCGACCCATTCTGGCTCGTTGGGCTTTTGCTTGGAGAGCGGCGAGACAGCCAGAGGAAAGTCATAGATGATGGTCGGCTGGATGAGGTGGTCTTCTGCGACCGCTTCAAAGATGGCTGCAACCATCTTTCCAAACTGCTCACCTGACTGCAATCCATCCATACAGAAGCTCAACACACTGTAGAGGGTGGAAAATTCTAGATTACGGGCAACATCTACCGAATCCATATTTAGTAGTACGTCTTTGTTGCTCCGAACTGGAGGATTGACTTTCCCAATCCATTGCAGAAGCGCTTGTGTATCTTTGAAATCATTCAGCGTGGGTTTTGCACCTGCTGCCTGCGGCCAGAAGTGAAGGATCGCTTCGCGCATCGAGAGTTTTTGCCACTGGGCAAGATCGATTTCGACATCGTTGAAGGTGGTTTTGGTGGTGCCATTCACCTGCTGCGCGATGTAGGGAATCAGCTCCTCGGTCAGGTTCATCAGGTCGTGGTAATTGGCGTAGGCCTGATAAAACTCCAGCATGGTGAACTCTGGATTGTGCTGGGTGGAGATGCCCTCATTGCGGAAGTTGCGATTGATCTCATAGACGCGATCGAGGCCGCCGACGACCAAACGCTTCAGATATAGCTCCGGCGCAATGCGCAGAAAGAGGTCGAGGTCGAGCGCGTTGTGGTGCGTGGTGAAGGGCCGCGCTGCGGCTCCGCCAGCGATGGATTGCATCATGGGCGTTTCCACTTCGACAAAGCCGCGACTGTCGAAAAAGTTGCGCATGGCACGCAGAATGGCGGCACGCTTGACGAAGACCTCGCGCACGTCGAGGTTCATAAACAGATCAACGTAACGCTGGCGATAGCGCAGTTCCTGATCGGCGAGGCCGTGATATTTTTCCGGCAGCGCCAGCATGGCCTTGGCCAAAAAGGTGAGCGTCTCGACGTGAACGCTTAACTCGCCGGTGCGCGTGCGGAAGAGGTAGCCGGTGACGCCGATGTGGTCGCCCATGTCGAGCAATTTGTAGAGCTGAAATGCGCTTTCGCCGACGGCGTCCAGACGGACGTAGATTTGCAGGCGTGCGCCTTCTTGTTGCAGCGTGGCGAAGCCCGCCTTGCCTTGAGCGCGAATGGCCATGATGCGTCCGGCGACGGAGACGGAGACGCGCGTCTGGTCGAGAGATTCAGCGGTGGCGGCGTCGTATTGGCTGCGAATCTGCGCCAGCGTGTGCGTGGCCGAATAGTGGTTGGGGTAGGCCGGCTGGCCGAGCGCTGCGATCTGGGCCAGCTTCTCCCGGCGAAGCTGGAAGAGTTCTTTTTCAAATTCCGATTCGTACACGCAATGCCTCTCTGTGCGTTGGGCCGATGCAGCCAACAATGATTTCCTTTTGTCAGTATATGAGCGCAAGGGAAAATGCCGCAGGGAACGG
>DAHWKP010000277.1:0-7805 GCA_027343585.1 Acidobacteriaceae bacterium | reverse complement strand
GCGCAATCAAGTCATGGGCCGCAGCTCGCAAAACAAGACCGTCAACTTTACCGTGAACACGCCGATTTTGCCTGCGACGGGCAACTATCTGCCGGTGCGCATCACCACCAGCCATCCGAATAGTCTGGTGGGCGAAGCCGTCGAGCCTGTCCTGGTGAACGCAGCGCCAGCGCGCGAGGAGGTTTGCGCATGAACACGACACCTTCCAAACCAGAAGCCGCCACGCCTGCGGACAGCGATGGCATGATCGAGGTGCGCATTCGCGGACTGATGATGGACCCGGTGACCAATATGCCGATCGTGGTGCTCAAAGACATGCACGGCGAGGCCGTGGTGCCGATCTGGGTGGGCATCTTTGAAGCCAACGCCATTGCGCTGGAGATTGAAAAGACCACCACGCCCCGGCCCATGACGCATGATTTGATGATCCAGCTTTTGCGCAGCACCGATGCCGTGTTGCGCCGCGTGGTGATTACGGAATTGAAGGATGACACGTTCTACGCCGTGCTATGGATGGAGCGGGGCGGGGAATGGACGAGCATGGATGCGCGGCCTTCGGATGCTCTCGCGCTGGCCCTGCGCATGGATTGCCCCATCTTTGTCGCTGAACCCGTGGTGCGCGCCGCCAAGCTGACCAACGCTGGTGTGGAAAATTTTTCTCCTGATGAATTGCGCCGCTGGCTGGAGCACTTGAACGACGAAGACCTGGGCCGCTATAAGATGTAGTGCAACACTGCATCGCCAACGCGCACATGCCCAACCGGCTCGCCATACCCCCGCGCTCTGCAAAGTACAAGGCCTTTCGCCTGCTGGCTGCAATGGAGCGCCCGTTTCGAAAGCGTCCGCCCTTGGACGCGCAGTATTTGCGCAGTATCCGCAATTTTTTATTGCTGCAATATGACACGCCGCTGGGCAGCGCGGTTCACGCAACGCCCTTGTTTGCGGCGATTCGTAAAGTTCTCCCTGACGCTTATATTTGCGTTGCCGCCAGCCCGATGGCTGCCAGCGTCTACGCACACAATCCGCACATCAATTCCTGTACGGTCACGGCGGATCCGATGCGCGACTTTTTCGGAGCGCTGCGCGATGTACACCGCATCTATGAGCAGCTTCCGCCGGGTGAGGTTTGCATCGCCACCACACTGGGCAACCAACGTTCGCGGCTGGCGTTTTTGGCTGCAATGACGGGCCGTGCTGTGCGCGTTGGCTACATCGTGGCCAAGCCGATGTTTGATTTTCCGCTCGCGTATCACTTTGGCGTTTCGCAGATCGATGCCAACCTGGAGATTCTGCGCACGCTGGGGCACACAGCCACAGCACTAGAGCCGCAGGTGTTTTTTACGAGCCAGGATCGTGAACATGCCGGGCGATTGTTGCGAGCCGCCGATCCGTCGGAGGAGCGGACACGCATCGCCTTTGTGACGCAGAACAGCGGCGGCCAACCGAACCAATGGCGGGAACAGAGGTTTCAGCAGGTCATCGATACGCTGGCTGCGCATTATGATGCGGAGCCAATCTTTGTCGGCGGAGCCAAAGAGTCTGCTCGCATTGAGCGGCTGCGCGCCGGGCTGCGACAGCAGGGAAGCAATCTGGCCGGGAAAACGACCGTGCCGCAGTTGGCCGCCGTTCTATCCCAATGCGATCTAGCGGTGAGCCTGGACACGGGAACCTTCCATGTTGCGCGCGCAGTGGGATTGCCCGGAGCTGTGATCGCTCCGGGCTGGCAGAATCCCATCGAATGGCTGCCGCTGGGTCATTCCAAATATCGCGTGTTGTGGAACGGCCCAACACGAAAGGATCCGGCGCAGCCGTATTTGGATGAGATCAGCGTCGAGCAGGTTCTTGCCGCCGCCAACGATTTGCTCACCCACTTTCCACCATCGCAAACAGCGCGCGCAGCACGTACCGCCACCGGGCTGAACCTGCACGCGGCAGAACGATTGGAGGCGCATGGGTAGCCTGGGTCGGATTCTGAAGGTTCTGGCTGCGCTGCTCACCTCCAACGTGGTGAATCTAGTAACGCGCCTGCTGCTGCCACCACTGTTTTTGTACCGCTATGGTGCGACGTTGTATGGAGAGTGGCTGGCGCTCTCCGGCGCGGTCGCGTATCTGAGCACGCTGAATTTTGGCATCCAGACCTACACGACGCAAGACTTGACGATTCGCTATCAGCAAAAGGATATGGCCAGCTATCATCTGCGCCAGTCCACAGCCTTGCGGATGCTGCTGGGGATTCTGGGCACGGCGGGCATCGCGGCGCTGGCGGTCTTTGTGCTGCCAGCCAAGAGCCTGCTGCACCTGACGATTCCGCAATCTACGGCAACGCTGACGCTGTATCTTTTGGCACTGCAGGTACTGGTGGTGGTTTTGTTTGGATATTTAACCGGCATATACACCGTATTGAGTCGCGCGCACGCGGGTGTGCTTTGGGTAAACGGGCAGCGGCTGGCGATGGTGTTGCTGACGGCCTTGGGCGTTTGGCGGCGCTGGACGTTTCCTGTGCTGGCCGCATGCCAGCTTGGCACCTACGCAGTAGGTGCAGGCATGATGCTGCTGCATGTGCATCACGTCGCGCCAGAGATTTTTCCGCGCCTGCGTGGTTGGGATCGCACGGCGGCGCGGTCGATGTTGAAGCCCAGCGGCTACTTTGGCCTGATTAGCTGGAGTACGTTTTTGTCCTACGAAATTCCCGTGCTGGTGTTGCAGCGTGAGATTGGCCCGTTCGTTGTGGTTGCATTCACCGTGATGCGCACGATTTACTCCATGGTGCGGCAGGCGCTGAATGCAATGACGCAATCGCTGGCGCCGGAGATTACGCGGCTCTATGGCAGGGAAGATTGGCCCATGCTGGCGCGGCTCTACGCTTACTCGGAGCGATGGATCTACGCTCTGGCTCCCACGGCAAATCTGAGCTTGCTGTTGATCTCTCCCGTGCTGCTGCATCTCTGGCTGCACCAACCGGGGCTGTACCAGTTGGCTCCGTATGTGTGGATGGCTGCCATTGCTATTGTGCTGGCTGCCAAGGAGCAGAAATTTCATTTTCAATCTGCGACCAATACGCATGAGCATCTGGCCCGTGTCATGTTTGGCAGCTACGTTGCTTTGGCGCTGATGAGCGTGCCCATGGTGCGCTGGCTGGGGATGCTGGGCTTTTTACTGGCGTGGCTGGCGGTAGAGCTCTATCAGGTGGCGCAAATGCTGCGCATGAATCAGCGGCTGTTTGCGGCCGCTGCGCCAGCAGACGCTGCGTCGGCGTTGGGAGGGACTCCGGGAACCAGGCATGCAACACTGCGCCTTCTTGGGTTGAGCATGGTGGGGCTGGCGGCAACGGCTTGGCTGCTAAGCCACACTTGGCAGGCAGGCAGTTGGACCCAGGCAGGTGCGGCCATACTTTGCGCCGTCAGTGTCGGGGCCGTGGCGTATTGGCTCTTCAATTTGCTGCCGATTTTGAAATTAGCCCTGGGAAAGCTGCGGGGCAGGACGGCAGGATTTGCGGCCTAGCTTTACTTTACAGAATACTTGTTATCGGACGTAATATATTCAAGGCTTTGTGGAGGTAAATCCGGCATCTGCTTCAATTTTAACGGCCTATGTGGAGTTGGTGGCCCCGGGAAGATTCGAACTTCCGACCTGCGGTTTAGGAAACCGTCGCTCTATCCACCTGAGCTACGGGGCCAAGGGTTACTTCACAAGTTTCTCATTTTTCTTGCCGCGAACTGATTCCTGAATCGCCAACAAAGTTTCCAGGAGTCTGCGTAGATGTTTTAAGTCCAAAGCATTGGCTCCATCGGATTTCGCATTGGCTGGATCGTCGTGTACCTCCAGAAAAATTCCATCCACGCCCGCAGCAACGGCAGCGCGGGCCAGCACGGGGATAAACTCCGGTTGGCCGCCCGAGACTCCGTTTTGAGCAGACGGCAACTGCACGGAATGCGTTGCATCAAAGACCACGGGCGCAAAGCCGCGCATGATGGCCAAAGAGCGCATATCCACAACCAAGTTGTTATAGCCAAAGCTGGCACCGCGTTCTGTTACGAAGACACGGCAGTTCCCTGCTTCCGAGACTTTCTCCACGGCTGGGCGCATATCGTGCGGGGCAACAAACTGGCCTTTTTTGATATTCACTGCGCGGCCTGTAGCCGCTGCAGCAAGGAGCAAGTCCGTCTGCCGGCACAAGAATGCGGGAATTTGCAATACATCCACAGATTCAGCAACCAAGGCGCAATCGGATGCTTGATGCACATCGGTCAAAATCGGCATTCCATTGGATCGCGCGATGCTGCGTAAAATTCGGCAACCCTCCACGATTCCGGGGCCGCGAAAACTTCGTGCAGCGGTTCGATTCGCTTTGTCATAACTTGCTTTAAATATGTAAGGAATGCCCATGTCGGCGGTAATGCGTTGTAAGGAGTCCGCCATGGAACGTGCGTGCGCTTCACTTTCGATCACGCAAGGCCCGGCAATTAAAAAAAATTGCCCCTGCCCAACACGAACGCTGCCAATTTCAAATTCTTCGATCACATTCGCCCTTTTATGCGTCCAGCTTTTTCGCCACCAGTTCATTCAGCAACGTAGGGTTTGCCTGCCCCTTCGACATGCGCATCACCTGTCCAACAAAAAATGCGGCCACGGTCTTCTTGCCCGCGCGGTATTGCTCCACCTGTTTGGGATTGGCGGCGATGATCTCATCAATCATCGGCTCCAGCACGGAGGCATCGCTGATCTGCTGCGGTTTTTCGCGCTCGTAGACTACGGAGAAATCTTCGCCCGCTTCAAAGCAACGGTCCAGCAGTTGCTTGAGCAGCTTGCTGGACAGCTCGCCGCTCTCGGTCAAATCCGCCGCCAACGCAATGCCGCGCATGGTTACGGGTGACTGCTCCATTTCCAGCCCGGCAGCCTTCAATCGTCCTGCAATCTCGCCCTGCACCAGGTTCGCCACGCGCTTGGGACTCTTCGAAGCCTTTGCGGCCTCTTCAAACTGATCCGCCAGCGCGCGCGTTGCTGTCAACACCTGCGCATCCTGCTCGGTAATCTCGTACTCGGCCACCATGCGGGCGCGCCGCGCTTCGGGCAGCTCGGGCATCCGCGCGCGAATCTCCGCCTGCCATGCGGCAGAGACGACCAGAGGCGGCAGATCCGGTTCGGGAAAATAACGGTAATCATGCGCCTGTTCTTTGGAGCGCATCGCGTAGGTGCGGCCTTCGTTCACATTCCACAGCCGCGTCTCCTGCAGCACGCGCCCGCCAGATTCGAGCACTTCAATCTGGCGCTCAATCTCATACTCCAACGCGGCGCGCACAAAGCGGAAGCTATTGACGTTTTTCACCTCAGCCTTGGCGCCAAACTTGGGCGCGCCCTTCAACCGAACGCTCACGTTGGCATCGCAGCGCAGTGAGCCTTCCTCCATATTGCAATCGCTGACGCCCGTGTACAGCAAAATTTCCTTCAGTCGCGTCAGATACTCAAATGCCTCGTCCGGGCTGCGCATGTCCGGCTCGCTGACAATCTCGGCCAGCGGCGTGCCGCAGCGGTTCAGATCCAAATAGGTGCGCTCGCGCGAATCAGCAAAGCCGTCGTGCATGCTCTTGCCCGCATCCTCTTCCAAGTGCAGCCGCGTGATGCCGATGCGCTTCGTGCCTGCCGGCGTGGGCACGTCAATCCAGCCATGCTCAGCTAGCGGCTTGTCGAATTGTGAAATCTGGTAGCCCTTGGGCAGGTCGGGATAAAAATAATTCTTGCGCGCAAAAATGGACGTCTCGCGCACCTGACAGTGGATGGCCATCGAGGCCAGCGTGGCAAACTCCACCGCGCGACGGTTCAACACGGGCAATGCGCCGGGCAGACCCAGGCAGACCGGGCAGACCTGCGTGTTCGGCGCTGCGCCAAACCGCGACGAGCAGCCGCAAAAGGCCTTCGTCTCCGTCTGCAGTTGCACGTGAACTTCCAAGCCGATCACCGGCTCATACTTGGCGAGAATCTCAGGAGAAAGCGCTGTTGTCGATGCCATGCTGGCTCCCATTCTACCAGCGGGGAGAGTGGAACAGAGGCTGAGGGCCGTCAACCCAGAGGGGATATTGGTTAAACTGTTTCTACCGAGATGACCAGCGACGAACAGCAGCAGTGGAATACCCGGTACCAGAACGGTGAGTTTGGATTCCGCGAGCCAGACCCATTCGTCCTGGACGCGCACCGCGATTATCTGCTCCCGCTGCTGCCAGCCGGGGCGGAGGGTTTGGATTTAGCCGGAGGCGCTGGGCACCATGCCCTGTGGCTGGCGCAGCAAGGCTGGCAGATGACGCTGGCGGATTTTTCTCAGGCAGCCTTGTCTGTCGCGCAAGAGCGGGCCGTGACTGCGAAGTTGGAGACGCGAGTGGCTCTCCGCTGCGACACGGCACAAACTGTGGTGCCGTCGTGGATAGATGAACAGCGCACCTTTGCCTTTGTTCTCGTCTCCTTTTTCCTGGAGCGTGCGCTGCTGCCGCTGCTGCCAAAACTGCTCGCTCCCGGCGGGTTGCTGCTCTACCGGACGTACACGCTGGAGAACCTTAAGCTCAACAATCCACGCGGGCCACGCGACCCCAACCACTTGCTGCGCTCGCAGGAATTGTTGACGGTTTGCTCTGGGCTGCGCATATTGCACTACCACGAAACCGTCGCTCAAAAAGGCGTCGTGGAGTTGATCGCGCAGCGTGCAGAGGAGGATGCTTTTCTCTAAGTGCTGAGTCATTCTGAGCGAAGTGAAGCGAAGTAAAGCGAAGTAAAGAATCCAGAGGGTGATGGCGGTGTCGATGCAGCCACGATTCTCTGGATTCTTCACTCCCGTTGGTCGTTCAGAAGGACTCGTTGTACTTGAGGGTTTGCATCCCACCCAAGCCAAAAGATGGCTTGCATGGGGCATCGCACTGGCTGCTTAGGCTTTTTGGGAGAAGATGCCGGCCAGGTGATGTTTGTGCGCCAGCGCGACCAGTATCCAAAGGATGGTAACCACAGCGGCCATGGGCAGACCCTCATGGGCAGCCGCCGCGTGGAAGTAGTCAATGCAGACGACGATGGGGCCAAGGATCACCAGGCCCAGCGTGACATATTGACCAACCAGCAGCAGCAAACCTCCCACGAACTGGCAAAGACCAATGATGAGCAGAAAGTGCGTGGCGTACAAGCCCATCATCAACTGCCCGGCTGCGCCCGCAGGCATGGGCATGTGCAGAAATGGATAGGGATGGATCATGTTGCCTCCAAAGAAAACGAAGAGCAGCCCCAAAAGTATGCGCGCAACCATGGATGCAATTTTCATAACTCCCCTTTCGATGCTCACAACGTACCTGTCGATGTACGTTCCCGACAGCAACAAACAGGTACGGAGAGACGGCGAAAAGATACCACACCCACCCAGGATGCGTATACCGGACGTGGAGGCGGAACCGGGCAAGGAGACCGCAGGCGTATTCGATCAAATGGGAAATCCTTACAGGGGGACGACGATGCCAGATTCCACTGGCAATCACGACAGTGCAAACGGCAACCAGTGTCTCCCTGTAAAGATTGGTGTAGTTAGCAGGCATAGGGAGACGCTGCACGAGTGCGGATCGTTCCCTCAGCGGCTCAAACCGCACTGCAATCCTGGGACGTACGGCGGGACTAAAGTCCCGCCCCTTCCCAATGCAGGCTTGTTCCGAGATTCCCTAGCGCTGCCGGGCCAGCACCAAGGTGATGTCGTCTGGCTGTTCTTTATCGCCAATCCATTCATCAATGGCCGCCAGCAATTTCGTGCAAATCTCCGGCAGGGGCAAATGGCGGTTTTGCCG
>DAHWKP010000270.1:0-4123 GCA_027343585.1 Acidobacteriaceae bacterium | reverse complement strand
TGCGTGGGATAGAACTTGGCCAGATCGGCGGTCGCGTCGGGCCAACCGAAGACGGTGAACGGCAGCAGCCCCGATGAAAACCATGTGTCGAGCACGTCGGTTTCCTGCGTCAGGCGGTCGCTGCCGCAGTGCTGGCAAGCTGTGGGCGTTTCGCGCGCGACGGTGATTTGCTGGCAGGCGGCGCAGTGCCAGGCAGGGATGCGATGGCCCCACCAGAGTTGGCGCGAGAGACACCAATCGTGAATGTTGCGCATCCACTCGAAGTAAGTTTTCTTGTACTGATCGGGCGTGAACTGGATGTGTCCTTGCTCGACGGCGGCGATGGCCTTGTCGGCGAGAGGTTGAATCTTCAGGAACCATTGCGTCGACAGGCGCGGCTCGACCACCGTTTTGCAGCGGTCGCATTTGCCAACGGAGTTGGCGTGCTCCTTGACGGCGGTCAGCAGACCTTGCGCTTCCAGATCGGCCAGCACGCGCTTGCGCGCTTCGTAGCGGTCGAGGCCGAGATAAGCTCCGGCCACGGTGATATGCGCGGTGTCGTCAAGAATGCTGATCGAGGGCAGCTTGTGGCGCTGGCCAATGGCAAAGTCGTTGGGATCGTGCGCGGGCGTCACCTTGACGGCTCCGGTGCCGAACTCTGGATTGGCCCAGTCGTCGGTGACAATGGGAATCTCGCGGCCTGTGAGCGGCAGGCGCAGCAGTTTGCCGTGCAGGTGCGTATAGCGCGCGTCAGTAGGATTGACGGCCACAGCTACGTCGCCGAGCATCGTCTCTGGGCGCGTGGTGGCGACGGTGATGTAGACGTCCGCGTGGCCGACGACGGGATAGCGAATCTCGTAGAGCTTGCCTGCCTGCTCCTCGTGGACGACTTCGAGATCGGACAGCGCTGTTTGGCAGCGCGGGCACCAGTTGACGATGTAGGCCCCGCGATAGATCAGTCCATCCTCATGCAACTGGACGAAGGCCTCGCGCACGGCGCGGGAGAGATTGTCGTCCATGGTGAAGTATTCGCGCGACCAGTCGACGCTGGCTCCCAAGCGCTTCATCTGGCCGAGGATGGCTCCGCCATATTCTTTTTTCCATTGCCAGACGCGCTCGACGAATGCCTCGCGGCCCAGTTGCTGGCGCGATGCGCCTTCGCTGGCCAGTTGGCGCTCGACCATCATCTGCGTGGCGATGCCAGCGTGATCGGTGCCGGGAACCCAGAGCGCGGTGTCGCCGCACATGCGCCGCCAGCGGATGAGAATGTCCATCTCCGTCTGGTTGAGCATGTGACCCATGTGCAGGCGGCCCGTCACGTTGGGCGGCGGCAGCAGGATGGTAAAGACGCGAGATGGGTCAATGGTATCGGAGGCAGGAGCGGCAAAAAGGTTCTCGCGCACCCAGAATTCGGCCCAGCGGTCTTCAACGGCTGTGGGGTCGTAGGCTTTGGGGAGTTCTCTGGACATAGATGGGGGCTGGCCGGGAATCGATCCGAGCCAAGTTTCACGATAGCATAGCGCGGGCAGAGAAAAGGGCCGCCGGAGGGCGACCCTTTTGCGTTTCGCTGGAGTGCTTGCAGGTTAGAAGGGATTCAACTTGTCGAGGCCCTTCTTCTTTTTATGCTTGCTGGAGGATTCCTCGCTCGAGTTGTACTTCGGCTTGGGATTCTTTTTCTTCTTGCTGGATGTGTCCGCATTGTCATTGGCAGTGTTGACTGCATGGCCGCCGCGGGGAACATCGTTGATCTGATCCGGAGCCTCCGTGGGAGCCTGCGTCGAAGGCAGCGGGGTGCTGTCCTTGGGCGCGACCGTCGGCAGACCCCCATTGGCCTGCGGCTGTGCGCTGGGCCAAGAAGCAGGCGAGGAATTCGAATCTGCCGCAGATCCGGATTGAATGCTGTTGCCTGCCGGGCCGCTTGGTTGCGCGGCGGGAACGGATCCCGGCGCGGGAGCGGTGACAGGCTGCGCAGTGGAATTGTCAGGAGCGGTGCTGCCACCGGTCGCATCCTGCAATTGCAGTCCGCCTCCATTTTGCGTGGGAGCGGCAGGCGTGGCCGCACTGCCCGCCGGGTTGGCAGCGGTCCCGTTGGCAAGCAAACCAGAGCCTGGAACTGGGCCGGCGCTGCTGAACTGGCTCAGCGGCGGAGCGGGCTTGCCCTCTGGATGTTGCGCCCAAGCCGCGTCTGCAATCATTTCCTTAACCAACTGCGGAGCCAAGAGTGGAGCAGGATCGGTGAGCGTCGGCTCTCCAACATGAGAGGCCTGGATCGTCGAGGGGCGAGCCGTAATCAACAGAAGTGTCTTGTCCTTCAGATTAACGACGGCGCGGCTCTGCTCCTCTTTCTCACTGGCCGCGATGGCCTGCGCGGAGGGTTCGGGCACTGGCTGATCGAGTGCCTCCAAGTGATCGCGTGCATCGTCTGCATGCGGCATCATTGGATACTCCTGAATCACACGATCATAGGCGCGCGTTGCGCGATCCATGTACAAGGCGGCAAGCCGCTTCTTGGCTGCCGCATCAAGCTTCAGTTGCGAAACGGCTTTCGCTTCGCCTGCATACGCATCACCAATATCGAGCAGCGTTTCATCCGCACGGCTGTAAAGAGGATATGAATCAATCAGCGACTGCAAGCGGGCGATGGCAGCGTTGTAATCATCGCGGGACATGTAATAACTGCCAATACCAAATTCGTGCTCGGCCAAAACTTCCTGCACCTCACGCAGGCGCTGTTTGGCTTGGGGCACGAGTGTGGAATCTGGGAATTGCAACAGCATCTGCCGGTACTCTTCCTGCGCGCGCAGCGTATTGGTCGGGTCGCGGTCTGCCTTTTGCATCTGCCGGTAATAAATGTCGGCCACCTTCATCTGCGCCTCGGCGGCTTCGGGCTGATTCGGAAAGAAGGTAATGAAGTCCTTGTACTCGGACTCGGCCTGTTCGAGCGCAGCCGAGCCGCCCTCCTTGAACCATGTGTCGCCGATCGCCAGCTTGGCGCGCATCTGATATTCGGAATCCGGATAGGTGTTCAGCAATGTTTGCAGGTCGAGTCGAGCCACGTCGAACTTATTTTTTTTCAGCGCTTCCATCGCACGGTCAAAGAGCGCCTTGTCCGGCTGCTGGGAGTTCACGGTAGCCAAAGCATCGTCGCTAGGCTTCAGCGGCTTTTTCTTGTGGTGAAAGATGCCGGCCTGGGCCAGAGACGCACTCAGAAGCAGGGTCGCGCAAAGGGTTGCGCCCGGGGTGCGAAGCGAATTTTTTTTATGCTGCATACAACCTCAAATCTGCAAACTCAATCGTGCAATTTCTAAAAAAATCTGTATCAAGCCAGTTGCAACTCTCCGGCGGCGATGCGCGCGGCACGCAATAGGCTTTGGCAATTTTCTTCCACTCGGCCAGAGCCAAAGACGGCGTTGCCCGCGACCAGAAGATCGGCTCCTGCCTGGACTACCTGCGCGATGGTGTCGTGCGCAACGCCGCCGTCGACCTCAATGCGGAAGCGCAAGCCAAGCTCTTCACGCAGTGTGCGCAGACGGCGAATCTTGTCGAGCGAAAAAGGAATAAACTCCTGCCCGCCAAAGCCGGGATTGACGCTCATCACCAGCACGTGATGCACCAGCGGCAGAACGTCCACTAGAAAATCCACCGGTGTGGCCGGGTTGATGACCACGGCAGGCTGTGCTCCATGATGCGCAATCAATTGCAACGTGCGGTGCAGGTGGCGGCAGGCCTCCCAATGCACACTGATCCAGTTGGCGCCGGCCGCGGCAAAGTCTGGAATAAAGGCATCGGGATTTTCAATCATGAGGTGGCAATCCAGCGGCAGCAACGTAGCCTTGCGCAGCGAACGCACCACAGGCGGGCCAAGCGTGATGTTGGGCACGAAATGACCATCCATCACATCAACGTGGACGACAGTGCCACCGCCACGCTCCGCCGCCTGCACCGCATCGGCCAGGCGCGCAAAGTCAGCGGACAAAATTGAGGGTGCCAGTTCGACCACAGCCAACCTTTCTGCGTATGCTCCCTCAGTCTATCAGCGGGAGCGCCCTTGGCGCAGGCGCGGTCAGGGCTGGGGCGAGTCCGGGCACAGCGAGGATGCGCTTCTCTGCCAGAAGACGACGGAGCGGGCTGCTGGAGCCGCCAG
>DAHWKP010000265.1:0-1074 GCA_027343585.1 Acidobacteriaceae bacterium | reverse complement strand
CATGGGTGTGTGCGACTCCTTGGAGAAATTGTAAGGGACTTGCTGTAACTAAGATGCGTGCGCCGTGGTGCGGATGCAAAAAATCCGCAGAATGTTTGCCCGTTGCGCGGCGCGGAGTGAACCGCGCAACAAGCAGCATCTTCCACCACCACTTCTACACGGCGACGGCTTCCGGTTTTTTCTCCTCGGCAACGGGTGCGTCGCCAATGCGCTTTTGATAATTGCAGGCAACCTTGGGCTTCTCCGGCTTGGCGGCTGCGGCCTTCTTGCCACGCCGTGGCTTTTCCACCTCTTCACTGGCCTGTTTGTTCGGGCAGATGAGATACACGCCCGACTTGAGCGTCTTCTCCAACAGATATTTGCTGCCGCAATCCGGGCAGGGTTGTGGCACCGGTTTCAGGTTGGAGGTGAAGGCGCACTTGGGATAATTTGTGCATCCATAAAACAGATTGCCGCGCCGGGCTTTGCGCTCGGCCAGGTCGCCCGTGCCGCACTCTGGACAGGTGACGCCCGTCAGATTCTGCTGGATGTACTTGCACTTCGGGTAGCCGCTGCACGAGACGAACTCGCCGTATTGGCCGGAGCGCCGCACCAGCTGCATACCGCACTTGGGGCAATTCTCGTCCAGCGGCACGGCGGGCTTTTGCTGCTGCTTTTGCGTCAGCCTGCGAATCGTCTTGCATGGTGGGTCTTCGTTGTAACCGGGGCAGGCCATGAACTGGCCAAAGGGACCGTTGCGCAGCACCATCACGCGCCCACAATTTTCGCAGAACTCCTCTTCAGCCTCGGCGTTTTGCGCCTCTGGCGTGTTCAGGTTCGGCTTGGCCTCATAATTTTCGCGTGTGTAGGTGCAACTGACCTGCTCGATGGAGAACTTGCGCTCTGGCCCAGCGGCAGCGGAGAGCGCGGCCTCCAGCTCCTTGCGGTTCTCTACGCGCGCTGCGGCGGGCGCGGGCGCTGCGCCACCGGCGGCCTTGACCAGCACGGGATAGCTCAGCTTGGCTTCGATTTTTTCAACGGCCTTCTTGCCGCTCTTTTCCCACGCGGAGCTGGAGACGGCGACCGGCTTCTTTT
>DAHWKP010000262.1:0-8037 GCA_027343585.1 Acidobacteriaceae bacterium | reverse complement strand
GGCGTTACGGCTTGCGGCTTTGGAGCAAGCGCGCGTAGAGCAGCAGCGCGATCATGCTCTTGCCATCGAGAATTTTGTTGGTCTCCACCCAGCGCAGCGCCGTGGAGAGCGGCACCATTTTGCACTCGATAAACTCATCCGCCTCGGGCTGCGCTTGGCCTGCGGTCAACGCTTCGGCCAGATAAATCTGCATCCACTCCCCTAAAAAACCGGGGCTGGGATAAAAGCGCACCAGCTTGCGCCAGCGCCGGGCGCGGTAGCCGGTCTCTTCGATTAACTCGCGCTTGGCCCCGGGCAGCGGGGCCTCGTGCGGCTCCTTGCGTCCGGCGGGCAGCTCCCACAGATATTGTCCAGCGGCATGGCGGTACTGGCGCTCCAGCAACACGAGCGGATCGCGTGAGCTCTGGCTGGCATCCACGGCCAAGATGACCACGGAGCCAGAGTGCCGGATCACATCGCGGCGACTGGTGACGCCCTCCGGTTCGCGTACATAGTCCGCATGCACGTCGAAGAGCGGCCCCTGATAGGCCAGCGTGGAAGAGACCAGCACAACTTTTTTTGTCACGCGTTTTTTTGCTGGGCGCTTGCGTGCGGTCTTTGCTTGGGCGGGAGCGGGTGTTTTTGCAGCCGCGCGCGGGCTGGCTGCGCGGGCTGCGGTCTTCGATGGTGTTTGCGATGTGCGGGTTGGCATCTTGCAAGCACAATAGCATTTGCTGCAAGGAATGCAAAAGCCAGAACGAAATCTACTGTGCCTCGCTGCCGAATGCGGTTAAGCCGGAATAGCTGGTTTTTCAAGCGGAGTCAATGCAGTCTGCACGTGGTCGATTTCATCCTGAATGGCTTGCGCCCGGGCATTGCCAGCGGGGAGAGCGGCTAAATTCGATTCGATAATCGCTGGAATTTTTTCCGGGATCATCCAGGCAACCTCCTGGAAGGCGCGGATCGCTGAAGCTGACAATGGGTCATGACGGCTGGCTGAGTTGACCTCACTTACATGCAACTGGCAAATGCGGTCGGAATGTTTTTTCAGAATTTTGTAGGCCTCGGTCATGGTTGTATCCACCTGCCGTGCATGGCCAATATCCAAGCAGAGCCGTGCTTTTGGCAGCTTTTCAAAGATGCTGTCGAGTTCCTCTGCTGTCCGGCCTGTTGTTTTCCGGCGGTCCATGTTTTCTATGGCAAGCTGTTCTCCGAATTTCTGCCATGCTAAAAAATCATGAATTGTGTCGGGATGTAGAACAATCGGCCAATGTTTTGGGGTGTGAGCCAGAAGGAGCGTTACGATTTCCCCCTCTTGCTCGGCATCAAAGTTGCTTGGCGCATGAATCGAAATATAGCCATATTTGGCGATCCTGCTATGTTTTTGAAGTTCTGGGACAGCTTTCAGCAACGGGAGCAATTCTCCATGGCGAAGGGCTGAAAACTCTACGCAAGTTATCTCATTTATGCCTTGCATTATTGCGAGTGCGCCTGAAAAATCTGCAAAAGCCAAGGCCCCGGTCGAAAATCCTGCGAGTCGCGGCATATTAGAAAACTCCGTATTGAATCGTTAAATCGCGCAAATCCGAATCTTGCCCCAAGAAGATTTTCAGGAGTGCATCGCCAAATTCCCTTCGAATCGTTTGGGCCTGGATATATTCCGTATCGCTGTCCATAGCATGGATCGACAGTTCATCGAGATGCTTCCTCATGTTCTGGCCTTGGAGCAGTCCGAGAAATTTATCATACGCATCGAACAATTTTTTTGATTCGGGCAGCAGATGGTGATATTCAACCCGGATCAGTGTGTCGGCGAAAATCTCCAAAGGAGTCATATCGAAGGTTGTCCGCAAATTGTCAATCAGCGCTTGGGGATTATCTCTGCTGCTCTTGCTCCAATCCTTATCGCTGATGTCCAAGTGACAGCGCAAACATGCGAGCATACCAGAGGCGTAGATGAGTTTGCGGGAAAGGCCTAGTTTGATATTGCGCAGAGCGTAGCCCTTGTTGTTGCGCGTACGCTGTTTATAGGCGAAATCAACAACCATGGTGCGCCAGTATCGGGCAATATCGTTGAGCAGAAAGAGGGGCACGCCCCGCTCTTTTTTAGGAACCCACAGGCCGTGGTCTTCCGTCACATACCGGTGCAGGATATTGTTGCGTACCCGCTCCCAGGCTGCTGATTTTCCCAGCGGCTTTGACTCCAGTAGTAAAAGAATTCTGCGGGTTGTATTTATATTCGAATCATCCTCTCCACCGATCCAATGCAGAATTTCATGGCTGAAGGAAAGGTTGCCGAAAGTGCCCTCTTTCCCAGGAGCCTTGGCCTTTTTCTCATCCAATTTCTGTTGAATGGTGAATGCGGCATCCATGTGTTTTGGATCCGCCATTCCATCAATCAGCAATGTCCAATCCACATCACTTTGTTCCGTGGCTTCATCTCGGGCCAAAGAGCCGAAGACGACGATACTGGTGTCATCTGTGTCCAAGCCCTCGAGGGCACCCGTGTACTGGATGCGCATTTCTTGCGCACGGACGCGCGCATTTCGAATGTTCTCCCATGTTGCTTGCCCCAGTTTTTGCGCGAGGAGGTCAATGGAATTTTGAGTTGGTGCGGAATCGTCTTGTGACATTACGGTCATTGTGCGTGGACGTACTCCAGCGTACCAAAATTCCATAGGCAGCGACGCTCGTGCAGGTTTGGGGGGGGGCGGCTTGCAACCTGCTGCCGTTTGCATCGTGTGTGGGGGCGGCAGCATCCATTCTTTGGTTGCATGAGACACTAGGCTTTCGCGCAGGCGCGCCGTCCGGGCGTGTGTGCGCCTATCGACAGGAGCGACTCCCGCTTGCAGGCAGACTGTACTCCCATCGCGCAGGTACCGCAGAGCAGCCCACTCTTCCGCGACTTTTTGAGTGGAGATCGGGCAGCGCTGAATGCTTTCTATTCTCCGCTGCGCGCCAGTAGCCAATGGATGCGGCAGGCATCCCCAGTGCCGCCGGAGCGTCGCACCGCTGTGGCGCAATTGCTGGCCGAGCAAAACAAAAATCTGGGCGCAAGCGCGGAGACGCTGGCCAACGTGCAGCGGCTGGCCTCGGGAGCCAACGCTGTTGTCACCGGCCAGCAAGTGGGACTTTTCGGCGGGCCGCTGCTGACTCTGTTGAAGGCGGCCACGGCTATTCGCAAAGCGGAAGAAGCCACGCGCGCCGGTCACGCCTGCGTGCCCATCTTCTGGCTGGCGAGTGAGGATCACGATTGGGCCGAGGTGAACCAAGCCACGCTGCCCGCACCGTTGCCGCGTGGCGCGGAGCTCGACATGCTTGCCAACGGTGGACTGCGCACCTTGCGTTTGCCAACGGCACCGGCCCACACGCTGCCAGTGGGCGCACTGAGCCTGGGGGGCGCCATTCTTCCGCTGCTGGACGAAGCGCGCGTGCTCCTGGGAGAAGATGCGGGCCACGCGTTGCTGGCCGCCTGCTACCAGCCGGAGGCGACCCTGGCGGAGGCCTCGGCCCGGCTCTTGCTGCACGTCTTCGCGCGGCAGGGATTGATTGTGATCGATGTGGCTACGCGGCCATTTCACGCTTTGGGCGCTCCGGTGTTGCGTGCGGCCATTGAGCAGGCCGAGCCGTTGCATGCCGCTTTGCGGGCGCGGGAAAAAGCGCTGGTTGCAGCTGGCTACGCTGCACAGGTGCTGGTGGCGGAGTCGTCGAGTCTGCTATTTTTGTTGAACGCCAAGACCGGCGCGCGGGAGGCGTTGCACCGGCATGCCGTTGGCCAATGGGCTGCCGGCGGGAACACGTACACCTCCGCCGATCTGTTGGCGATTTTGGACGCCGAGCCAGAGCGGCTTAGCCCGAATGCGCTGTTGCGCCCCGTGTTGCAGGATGCGCTGCTGCCCGTTTCCGCCTACGTGGGTGGCCCGGCGGAGATTGCTTATTTCGCCCAGAACGATGTGGTTTACCAGGCGATTTTAGGTCGCACGACGCCCATTTTGCCGCGCATGTCCGCAACGCTGCTGGAGCCGGAGATCGCACATCTGCTGGCGCGCTATGGCATCAGTTTGCAGGATGTTTGGCGGGAGCCGGAAGCCCTGGCGCAACGTCTGGCCGCACGCCAGATGCCCATAGAAGGCAAACGCAGGCTGGCCGCTGCCGGAGAGACGCTGGAGCGCGAACTGCAAGCGGTGACCGCGTGGATGGAGTCGGTCGATGCAGGGCTTGGCCACTCCGCCACGATTGCCGCGTCCAAAATGCGGTATCAAATGAACCGTCTGCGGCGGCTGGCGGCGAACTGGGAATTGGAACGCGCGCCCGCACTGCGCCGTCATGCGGCGCTGCTACGGCAGCATCTTTTTCCCAACGGCCATTTACAAGAGCGCGTGCTGAGTGCAGCTTGGTTTTTGCGCAACGATCCAACGGCGCTGGCGGCAACGTTGGTGGCGGCAGCGGCCAACGATTGCGATGGCCACTGGAGCCTGACGCTGTAGCCATGCGCGCCGCAGTTGTATTCTGGTGCAGGGGAGTGTGCGGACATGGCGCGGAAAGAAATGCGAGACACGGATTTTTTTGAGGTGGCTTGTCCCGACTGCGGCGCGATGCTCAAAATCGACCCCGCCACGCGCACGGTGATCGCACACACAGCGGCGCCCCGCAAGAAAACCTTTGAGGACTTTGACGCCGCCACGCGCGCCCTGCGCGAACAGGAGGCGCGGAAAGAGTCGCTCTTCCGCCAGGCCGTTGACGCCGAAAAGAACAAGGAAGATGTGCTGGCCAAAAAATTTGCTGAGGCTTTGAAAAAAGCCAAGGAAACCCCCGATGCGGGCAAGCCGCTGCGCGACTTTGACCTCGACTAAGCCCTGTGGAAAACCGCAAAGATTTGTGTAAATCGCAGCCGGGTGAGGGGCGTTCTCCGTATTTGAGTAATAATTTAGTAAATATATCCCTCTGGAAATTACCCAGTAGATATCAATATGGGGGTGCAGGGATTCTGGCCTGCAAGTCAATGGAAACAGGATGGATTCCTGCAGGGAAATCTTGAGGGAAGTTGGACAGTTTTGCGGAATTTCTGCTGGGAAATGGGCAGTGGCTTGCAGGGGTGTCCAACGGGATTCCATCGAGATTTTCGTCGTTTTTTTCCACCAACTACGGTATTCTCAAGGAGTTCTCCGCGATTGGGTGTCGTGTCGAAAGCTGTGCTGTCTGGCGCAGTCATGACGGCGGCCAATGGAGACAAGTCTTGTTGTACTTGCAGGAATTTCCCCCGGGGGGAGCGAAGTTGGATGCGAGGGCGGCGACAGTTGTCGCACCGCATGCAACCCAATCGCAGTTGTAGACAGAGCCGCAGGATGGCAGCGCAGCAGGCAATCGCATGCGCAGAGCGAAGCGGTAACCCTTGGTTGGATGTGAAGATCTCCTGAGCTCGTTGAGGTTACAAGTTATGCGTCGGAATGGATGGTTGCAACGCGGCGGTTTCCGCTCCAGCATGTCGTCTGCTGGCAACATCGTGTCGTCTCTTGCCTGCGCTCTCGCGCTTGTTTGTGCAGCGTCGCTGTCGGCGCACGCCCAGGCAGTTTTTCAGGCTGCCACCAGCACCTACAACGTGGGCAGTGGCCCTGAGGGTGTTGCTGTGGCCGATCTGAACCGTGACGGCGAGCCCGACGCGATCGTGGCCGACACGTCCGCCAACCAGATCAGTGTGATTTTGAGCAGTGGTTCCAGCTATGTGGTCAACAACTACAGCACGGGCGGCGGCTCTTCGCCGGTAGCCGTGGCCGTGGTTCCCGACTATGCCTCGCAGGGTGCGCCGGCCGTGGCTGTTTTGGAGCAGGGCAGCAGCACGGTGGCCATCTATACCGTTTCCAGCGCAGGGGCGCTGACGTTGGGCACGACGTACACCGTGGGTGCCGCACCGACGGGAATCATCGCTGCCGACTTCAATAATGATGGCATTCAGGACCTTGCGATTAGCTATCCAACCGGGGTTTCCATCCTGTTGGGCAGCGTAAGCGGCACATTTTCCAACGGCGCAGGAGACTCGGTTGGAACGAACTTGGTCGCCTTGGCCGCTGGGCACTTTGACACCACAGGCGATATGGATCTGGCGGTGGTGGATCAGGCTGCCAAGATGGTGTACATCCTCGCTGGAGACGGCAGCGGTGGATTTATCGCAGGCCCGGGCTTCCCTGTGGGCAACGCTCCAACCTCCATTGTCGTGGCCGACTTCAACCGAGATACGCGTCAAGATATTGCCGTCGCCAATTCGACCGATGCCACGGTGAGTGTGTTGCTGGGCAACGGTAATGACACCTTCCAAGCCCAAACCACCAGCCAAGTCAACGGGCCGGTGCAGTCCTTGGCGGTTGCGGATATGAACGGGGATGGGATTCCGGACATCCTGGTCACGAATCCCGCAGACAGCTCCGTGGGGGTTTTGATTGGCGTCGGAAACGGTACTTTTGAGACGGTCATGAACCCGGCGCTTTCCGGCGCTCCCTATGGCATCGCCGTCGGGGACTTTAACCGCGATGGCAAACCGGATGTGATCGTCACGCAGAACACAGCGGGCACGGCGACAGTGATGTTGAACAACACACTCCCCACGTCTCCCTTGCCGATGGGCCGCAATTTGAGCGCGCCCAATCTGAGCTACGCCACCGGCAACATGGCCGATGCCGTGACGGTGGCCGACTTTAACGGCGACGGGATCCCCGACATGGCGGTCGCCTTCTTCGAGGATTACACCGTGCAGGTGCTGGATGGTAATGGCGATGGCACCTTTGGGACTGCGGCAACCTACAATGTCGGCAGGCACCCGTATGCAATTGCCTCCGCCGATTTAAACCACGACGGACATCCAGATTTGGTTACAGCGAATGAGGCGGATGGCACGATCACGGTGCTGCTCAACAATGGCACGGGCGGTTTTACGCAAGCCCCCGGCAGTCCGATCACGGTTGGTACGCAGCCGACAGGTGTGGCCATCAAGGATTTGAATGACGATGGCATTCCCGATATTGCCGTCGCCAACTACGGCAGCAATACGATCTCGATACTGATTGGCAAGGGCGATGGTACGTTCACTCCGGCCGCCACACCCACGTTGCCGACTGGAACCGGCCCCTACAATGTCGTGATTGGGGACTTTCAAGGCAATGGCAAGCAGGATATTGCCTGCACCAATAAAGGCTCTGCCAGCATGGAAGTCTATTTGGGCAACGGAGACGGCACCTTCCAGTCGCCCACCACGTATGCCACAAACGCAATGCCCACCAGCATTGTAACGAGCGACTTCAATCGCGACGGCAATCTGGACATTGCGGTGGGCAATTCCACCGCCAACAACATCAGCCTGTTCCTGGGCAATGGCAGTGGTGGCTTTACTGCCAGTACTGTGCAGACGCTCAACTTCCCGGTCTCCATGGCCGTGGCGGACATGAACGGGGATGGAATCCCTGACATCGTCAACGTCAATCCCAACTTTGACGACGTAACCGTGCTGCTGGGCAACACCCAGGGCACATTTACCTCGCGGTGGCAATTTGCGACGGGACCGGGCACCAAGCCGAATACGTGCAATCAGACGAACCCGGAAGTGACGGGTGCGCAGCCGTGGGCCGTGGCGATTGGTGATTTCAACCTCGACGGCAAACCGGATGTGGTGACGGCGAATACAACGGAGCGCTGCAACCTCACGATTCCCGAGGCCACTTCGTGGTATCAGCCCGCGTTGGGGGCCAAGCTCGTTGGCGGAGCCGTGCCCAGCACCAGCGTGTTGCTGAATGGCTCTGGATCCACGATCGCACTGAGCACCAACCCTAGCGGGGCAATTCAATACAATCCCAATCAGAATCCCCCCGATCAGGTAACCATCAACGCGCAGATAAGCCCGAGTTTGACCGGAGGCACACCGACGCCCACTGGGACGGTGGAGATTGAGGATACCGATGGGACAGAGCTGGGCATTGCTGCGTTATCGTTGAGCAATGGCACCGCTTCTCTAACGTTGCCGAACCTGGGCAGCGGCCAGCACACCTTGGGTGCGCTCTACTCGGGCGATAC